>DXFU01000074.1 GCA_019114305.1 Candidatus Hungatella pullicola
AAAGCAGGGCTTATAAGCTGTCTTGACTATTACAATAAGCGTCATGCCTTGAAGTTATGTTGAACCGCCGTATGCCGGACGGCATGTACGGTGGTGTGAGAGGGGAGAGAAAATCTCCCCTACTCGATTGACAATTATTCTCAATAATTGTAAAATTTTTACGAATGCTTGAAAGATTAGAGCATGAGAGGGAGATATTATGAAGCTGTATGAAGGCGAAAAGGGTCATACATACATTGTAGAAAGTGTTATGGCCAAGGAAACGGTTACAAGACGTCTGGAAGCTTTGGGCGTCAATGAGATGACTCCTGTGACTCTTATGAATAAAAAGGGCAGCGGCACCGTAATTATTAAAGTACGGGGAACCAGACTGGCCTTGGGAAGAAGAATTGCAGCGGGAATTGAGATCAGGGAGGCCGTATAACAATGATTGAGAATAAGGAAAACAGGTGGACAACCTCAAACCATGAAAAAACCATTAATGTAGGATTTGTGGGGAACCCGAACTGTGGAAAGACCACACTTTTTAACGCGTTTACCGGAGCAAAACTGAAGGTTGCCAACTGGCCGGGTGTGACAGTGGAGAGAGTAGAGGGAGAGACCAGCTACAAGGGACGTTCTATCCGGGTAATTGATACACCTGGTATTTACAGTCTTACCTCCTATACCATTGAGGAAAAGGTTACCAGGAGATGTTTGGAAGATGATGAAGTCGATGTTATTATCAACGTGGTGGATGCGTCTTCTCTGGAAAGAAACCTGTATCTGACTCTTCAGCTTTTGGAACTGAAGAAGCCGGTAATTCTGGCACTGAATATGATGGATATTGTGGAAGAAAGAGGAATGGAGCTGGATCTCCACCGTCTTCCTGAAATGCTGGGAGGAATTCCGGTAGTGCCGGTGTCAGCCAGAAAAAGAACCGGACTGGATGTTCTTCTTCATGCTGTGGTTCATCATTATGAGGAAGGCCCTCACGGAGTTGTGGTTAAATATACGCCGCAGCTGGAGGAGGTGATTTCCAAGGTGGAATCGGCTTTGAAACGTGAGTTTGGCGACATGGGGAACTTAAGGTGGCATGCCATTAAGTTTATGGAACAGGATGAGGAAGTGTTAAAAGATCATCCCATTGATTTGTCAGGTATTGTTAAGCGTAATTACGCAAAGGATATTATCAACCAGAAGTATGAATACATTGAGGAGATTATAGCAGAGTGTCTGGTCAATAAGTCGGAGAAGGAAGCCTTTACAGATAAAATTGACCAGTATCTTACCCATCCAATTCTTGGAATTCCTATTTTCCTGGGTATTATGGCTTTGGTATTCTTTCTTACCTTTACAGTAGGAGATTTTCTGAAAGAATATTTCCAGATGGGTCTCGATTGGCTGTCGGAAGGGGTTCTTTACGGACTGGAAGCAGCCAATACGTCTCCATGGCTGATTTCACTGGTTGTTGACGGAATTATTGCCGGTGTAGGAGGAATCCTTACGTTTCTCCCCAATATTTTTATCTTGTTTCTGGCGCTGGCCTTTCTGGAAGATAGCGGATACATGGCCAGAGTTGCTTACGTAATGAATGAGGTTATGGGAATGGTGGGATTGTCAGGAAAGGCTTTTCTCCCTATGCTTTTAGGATTTGGCTGTACGGTTCCGGCAGTTATGGCTTCCAGAGCATTGCCCAGTGACAGAGACAGAAAGAGAACCATACTGATTACGCCTTTTATGTCCTGCTCTGCCAGACTGCCTATTTATGTGCTGTTTTCTGAAATGTTTTTCCCGGAACACGCATTACTGACTGCCTATTCCCTGTATCTGATCGGATTGGCCGTGGCAATTTTGGTAGCTTACATAACCTATAAGACAGGAGGGAATCATGAGGAGGATGACCTGTTGATTGAATTGCCGGAATACAAGACGCCCAATGCTTACACAGTGGCTATTTACGTTTGGGATAAGGTGAAAGATTATTTGACTAAGGCAGGAACCACCATATTCCTTGCTTCTATTGTACTGTGGGTTGTATTAAACAGCGGTCCTCAAGGCTTCGTTACGGATGTTTCAGACAGCTTTGCTGCTATGATTGGACGAATTCTGGTTCCCATTCTTACACCAGCAGGACTTGGAGACTGGAGAGTGGCTGTAGCTTTAATATCAGGCCTTTCCGCGAAAGAGGTTGTGGTATCCAGTTTCTCTGTTTTATTTGGAATCAGTAATATTAACTCCGCCGGAGGCATGACTCAGCTGTCCCAGGCTTTGGCGGCTTTTGGTTTTGGAACAGTTAATGCCTATGCCCTGATGATATTCTGCCTGCTTTACTCTCCATGTATTGCTGCTGTAGCGACCATTCGCAGAGAGACCCGTTCCACCAAATGGGCTCTGGGTATGGTACTGTTTCAGCTGGTTGTAGCATGGGCAGCCGCTGTGGCAGTATTTCAGATCGGAAGTCTGTTTGTATCTTAAAATGAGAACAGACGGAAGGCAGAAGGAGAATTAAAATGAATGACAAAATGCTTGTGGAAACTGCAGTTTTGGCGGGGGAGATTATGCTTACCAGCGGCGCTGAAATATACAGGGTAGAGGATACCATCCGCCGAATGCTGGAAATGGCAGAGATGGATAAGGTTGAAGCCATTGTATTTTCCACAGGCATTTTTGTGTCTTTAGGAAGATTAGATGGAGAAACTATAACTGTTGTAAAACGGGTAAAAGCCAGGTCTTCCAATTTAAACCGGGTATATTTGGTAAATGACGTGTCCAGAAGCTACTGCAGCGGCCAGCTGACTGTGGAAGAAGCATACGCGAAGCTTAAGGAGATACAGAACAAGCTGCAGTACAGGGATTGGATGAAGATTCTGGGAACCATAGGAGTAGCGGCATTTTTCGCTCTCCTCCTTGGAGCAGGTCCTGTGGAGTGGCTGGCTGCAGCCGCAACCGGAGCCATACTTGCGCTGGTATCCAGGAAACTGGAAAAAGCAGGACTTAATAATTTCTGTGTTAATGTTGGCTGTGCCTTTTCTGTGGCGGTAACTGCTCTGATTTTAGAAATGGTGATACCGGAAATGAATGCAGATACAGTTATTACAAGCGCTATTATGCCTTTGGTTCCGGGAGTGATTTTTACTACAGCGATTCGAGATATGCTTAATGGAGATTACCTGTCTGGAAGCGCCAGGATTATGGAGGCGGTTGTAATCGCTCTGGCGGTGGCGGCAGGAGTGGGTGCAGGCATGGCGGGGATTCAATGGTTTTTGGGAGGTGGCAGAATATGATTGTACAGACTTTGGGGGCCTTCTTGGCAGTATTTAGTTTTGGATTGATTTTAGAGCTGCCAAGAAAGCACCTTGTTTTGGCCGGAACCATTGGAGCCATAGGATGGATGATCTATCTTTTGGCGGATCGCATATCCGGCTCTCCTGTTACGGCCGCTTTTGTGTCAAGTCTGGCGGTATCTCTTTCCAGTCATGGGGCGGCAAGAGTAAAGAAAGCCCCTGTGACTGTATTTTTAGTGGCAGGAATTCTGCCGTCCGTTCCCGGAGCATCTATTTACAGGAGCGTTTCCTGTGTTATCAATAATGAGCCGCAGCTTTCTATCCACTATCTGGTGGAGACGCTTCAGATTGCGGGAGCTATTGCTCTTGCTGTTTTTCTGATGGATTCTCTGTTTCGATTGGGCAGGGAGAGTGGAAAGCCAAAGAAAGCTTCCTTTCCTTAAGCGAATAGGTATAGATGTGATTGGACAGGCGATCTTCCACAGGAACTTCCTCGGTATTAATCTGGTATACAGTATCTGCCAGCTGACGGCAGGAGATCTGTTCCCAATAGGGAGTCAGGAGAACTTCGTGTACGCTGGAGGGGAGAATGAAAAGCTTTTCACATTTCATTTCAATAGCTGCCCGGCTGAGCGCGTTGGGGTAAAACATAGCCCCGGCCCCATAGATACCATTGCGATTGGAAAGCACATACAGAGGAAAAGATGCGTCATAGCAGGAAGAGGAAGAACCCAAATCCTGTCCGATAACCTGTGACAGAGACTGAAAAGAAAGGGGAAGAAGACGAGGGGTGTTAGTCATAGAAAGTTCCAGAAGCTGGCGGTCTGAGACTTTCCAGGACTGCTGATTCTCTCTTGTAATAAGGCTGGCCAGCTGTCCTTCCTGACTGTCTAAAAGGAATAGATAGAAGACAAAGGCAAGATCCAGATCAGGCCATATGGCGTGGGGAGAGCTGGAAAGAAGAGAGCGGTTGGCAGAAGCGTTGATTGCCCGGAATACTACTTTAGTTTGAATGTCAGACAGGGTATTGAGGGGAGTCAGATTCATAGAGGAGGGAAGAATGGTGGAACGGTAAAGCTCCAATATGTGGTCAAGAATATCATTAAGGGGAATACCGCTGCAGAATGCATCGTAATAAGGCTTTAAATAGATGGTAGGAGAAGCGCTTTCCAGCTTGTGACGGATACAAAGAGCGTCAGCTGCGGTGCCGTTATTCTTTGGGATTTGCTCAACAGAAACCAAAAAGGAATCGCCAAGTCTGGCTTTCAGACAATTGGTTACGCAGTTAAGAAAGGATGTGTACAACATAGACAGTTACCTCCTGAGATATGAAATAATATAGATTGGAATATAATAGAATATAGATATAAATGAGATATGATCGGATCCCGAAATGGGATTCTTTTTTGTTTCATGGGAAAGTGCCTTTTATGAAATCCCCAAAGACATCTTCATGAATCGGATAAAAATATTATACAGGACGGAGACTAAAAGAACAAGGAGTTTTAGACATATTTAAAAAAGTGACCAAAAATCGCCCAACTTAAGTAATTTGTATAATTACAATCCAGGAATTTAGTATTATGGTATAAATGGCAATAAAGGAAAAGGATGATAAACGTAAAGCAGATAAAACGGGAAAAAAGAACTGCTGAAATGAGTCCCGGGAAAAAGAAAAGAATCAGCATTACAAGACTGATAGTAGAAAAGGGACGATGGATACAGGCTGTTTTTGCCATTGTGGCTGTATTGTCTCTGATAGCAGTTTCTTTTATTAATGTAAACTGTGATTTGAGTGAATATCTTTCTGACTGAGAGCCTTCCAAAGAGGCACTGAATGTGACGGAGGATGAATTCGGCTATCCGGGAACTGCAAAAGTTATGGTGGGAACTGCAACCATTTATGAGGTTAAAATTTATAAAGAAAGAATTGTTCCATAGACGGAGTGGATATGGTAATGTGGATGGACACCAGCATGGTTTCACAGTGGAATTTGACGGAAGAGATGGAAGAGCTTTACTATGTAAAATCAGCCACATCTCTTATATGCTTGAGGAAACTTACGGAATACTGGATAAGATGGATTATGTAGCCGGACAGGAAGCCGTGGAGGCGCTGAGGGGAGAGCTGGAGAATCTGCAGAACCTGGATCTAACCTCTTTGAATCAGTAAAGGTTTCAGAAAAAATGAAAAAGGCCGTTGAAGGGGTGAGATCTCTGATTCAGGATCTGCGCAGGGCCATGAATACAGATAATGTCAGCGACAGTCTGGAAAATTGAAAGAAGCCCAACGAGGAAATCAGAGACAGCGTACATTCAGAACTGGATAAAATCGATGAAGTTACTAATTTTCTCAATCTGGATTCATCCAGTCAGATGCTTTCTTTGAATTTTGAGAAAAATCCCGCCCCAAGCAGTATCCAGGTAATCCTCAGGACTGATGAGATCAGTGATGAACAGGTGAAAGACAATTCCGTGAATATAGGACTGCGGCAGAGGAATGAAAATGTGTTTGTCAGGATTCGGGATTGGATAAAAGGAATTGTTTTCTGAACTGCCCTCTGGCAAAACAGCTGACAGCTTGGAAGCAAAGGTTCGACAAAGACAGGGTTCTGGGCTATAATAGTAAAATCACAGGCTTTATGATACAGCCGGAGAAAAAAGGAAAGGAACGATACTATGAATCCAATGGATATGATGAAAGCGGCAGGAATGTGGAAGGAATTTCAGGACAGACATCCCAAATTTCCACTGTTTCTGAAAGCCGCCATGGAACCGGGAGTCTTTGGGGAGGGGACGGTTTTGGAACTGTCTGTCACAACACCGGAAGGCAGAAAGATGGAAACCAATGTAAAACTTGCGAAGGAAGATATGGAACTCTTTGAGCAAATCCGCCAGATGAAAAAATAGAAGACACTGATAATTGCCGGAAAGAAAAAGACACCTGAAATACAAAAAAGCAGCTGTGCCTGTATGTATTTCAGGTGTTTTTGCATGAGTTCCCAATCCGTTTTTTACTCATCAAAAATGGTTACAATTTCTCCATCCAGAATTCGGTTGGTATTTTTCACAGCGCAGAAATTTCCGCACATGCTGCAGGTATCCTCTTTCTCCGGCTTGGCCTCGGCCCGGTAACGGCGTGCTTTTTCCGGATCCATACTGAGGGCAAACATGGCCTCCCAATCCAGTCGTTTTCTTGCCTGGCTCATTTTGTAATCCCATTCTGCTGCTCCGGGAATTCCTTTGGCAATATCCGCCGCGTGGGCCGCGATTTTCGCTGCAATAATTCCTTCCTTTACATCTTCTGCATTTGGAAGTCTCAGGTGCTCGGCAGGGGTTACATAGCACAGGAAGGAAGCGCCGGACATGGCAGCTATAGCACCTCCAATGGCTGCAGTAATGTGATCATAGCCGGGAGCCACATCTGTAACCAGAGGTCCCAGTACATAGAAAGGAGCTCCGTGACAGAGGGTCTTTTGAATTTCCATATTGGCGGCAATCTGATTCATAGGCATGTGTCCCGGTCCTTCAATCATTACCTGAACATCCTGAGCCCAGGCCCGTTTGGTCAGTTCACCTAAAGTAATCAGTTCTTCGATCTGGGCCGTATCTGTTGCATCGGCAAGGCAGCCTGGACGGCAGGCATCTCCCAGGCTTAAGGTAATATCGTACTCTCTGCAGATCTGCAGAATCTGGTCGAAGTGTTCGTAGAAAGGATTTTCCTGGCCAGTCATCTCCATCCATGCAAACATGATGGATCCGCCTCTTGAGACAA
This sequence comes from Candidatus Hungatella pullicola, assembly GCA_019114305.1. Taxonomy (GTDB): domain Bacteria; phylum Bacillota; class Clostridia; order Lachnospirales; family Lachnospiraceae; genus Hungatella_B; species Hungatella_B pullicola. The sequence continues at coordinate 7,042 of DXFU01000074.1, forward strand.
TATTCATCAGCCGTTTGTTCTTTTTGAACCGCTCAGCCGTTGCACGGTTCATTCCGCAGTGGATGGTCATAAAATCTACGCCATCCTCCGCGTGCATCCGAACAATATCCAGCCATTCCTGAGATGTAATCTGCCCAAGGGCTTTGTGGTAATATACAACCGCATCGTAGATAGGAACCGTGCCTATCATAGCGGGGCATTCTGCTGTAAGTTTTCTGCGGAAGGTTCTGGTATCCCCGTAAGAACTTAAATCCATAATGGACTCTGCTCCCATTTCTACAGCGGAGCGAACCTTTTCATATTCCATGTCAGCATCTTTCCAATCTCTGGATACGCCCAAATTTACATTGATTTTTGTGGTCAGACAGGCGCCTACGCCGTTGGGATCAATGGAAGTGTGATTTTTATTGCAGGGAATGATTACCTGTCCTTTGGCTATAAGCTCTCTCAGCTTCTCTTCTTCCATATGTTCTTTTTTCGCGACAATTTTCATCTGCGGAGTAACAATTCCCTGGCGTGCCGCATCCATTTGTGTAGTGTAAGACATCTTGACTCCTCCTTAGTATCAGTAATAGAAAGTGACGGAAATGAGAGTGAAAAGATGGTTTGGAAATTTAAGACTGGTAAAGACATATTACATTAAAAGAATAAAAATGCAGTACACCAAAAAGGAATACTGCAAATTAAAAATTCATCTTATGATCCCTACGTTGGCATTATCCAAATCAGGTTATGGGTCTAAGCGATCCAGCTTACTCTCAGCCTGCTTGGTGCAAGCTCCCCGTTTTCCATTTTGTTCATTGTAGCATGGGAATTAAGGAGAAGTCAAGGAAGATATCAGTGGAAGCAGGATGGAACTTGGGCGGCGGTTATGATAAAATATTGCCGTTCTATGGAGAAAGTAAGGCCGGAATTTATGGAAGCCAGGATTAAAATGAATCTATGGGAAAGGAAGGAACAACAATGAGTATGTTTTATGATGTCACCCAATATGGGGTAACGGCGGGAACAAAGGAGAATCAGGGTCCCCGGATTAATCAGCTGATTACAGAGGTTTCTCAAAAGGGAGGAGGAACGGTAGCGTTTCCTCCGGGAGAGTATGTAACCGGCGCTGTCTGTCTGAAAAGTAATGTTACGCTGTATCTGTCAGAGGGAGCTGTAATTCTGGCAAGTTCTGATCCTCAGGATTATCCGTCTGTTACCCGGCAGGAAATTCCAGGCTGGAACCGGAATACCTGCGCAGGCATTATATATGCGTTAGAATCAGAAAACATTGCTGTCAGAGGAAGAGGGACCATTAATGGAAGAGGATGGAACTGGTGGCATAAAACAGAGGTAAGGCCAAGAACCATAGAAGTGATTGGATGCCGCAGAGTGCTTATTGAGGACGTGGAGATTATCAATTCTCCGGCTTGGACCGTGCACCCAGTTTGCTGCCATATGGTTACTATACAGAATATTACTATTAAAAATCCAGCCAATTCTCCCAATACAGACGGAATTAATCCGGAGAGCTGTCGGGATGTTCATATCAGCAACTGTCGTATTGATGTGGGAGATGACTGCATTACATTAAAATCCGGAACAGAGCATGAGCCATATATAAAAAAGCAGCCGTGTGAGAATATTGTAATCACCAACTGTACTATGGCCAACGGGCACGGCGGTGTGGTAATGGGCAGTGAAATGTCCGGAGGCGTAAGAAACGTGACAATCAGCAACTGTGTATTTCAGAATACAGATAGAGGACTTCGGATTAAAACCAGGCGGATGAGAGGAGGAGTGGTGGAAAATATTCAGGTTAATAATGTGATTATGGAAAAAGTAGTTTGCCCTCTGGTGATAAACTGCTATTACCGCTGCGGAACACTGCCGCAACAGGAAGGGTTCTGTTCATCGAAGGAGCCGCAGCCTGTGGATGCTCAGACTCCCGTTCTTCAAAACCTTTATTTTTCCAATCTTCTGGTACAGAACGCCATTGGAGCGGCTGGCTACATAGAAGGACTTCCGGAAATGCCTGTATCCGGAATCAGGATCAATAATTTCCATGTTACCATGGCTTCAGGGGCTGAGGAAATGGAACCTCAGGAACCGGCTATGACCTATGAGCAGAGAAAGATGGCGGGGGAGGGATTTTTTATACGCTATGGAGAGGATATTCAGATCACCAGCTCTTCTGTCAGGCAGGAAAAAGGGGAGGCCTATGTGATAGAAAATTGTACAGGAGTGGAAATAAGGTAAAATTTGGGTAGCTGGTCCCCCTTATCTGTGGTAATATGGATGGAAAGAGAACGCACAAAGGCGGTATCTGTTTTCACATTGTTCGGTTTGGTGCAGAGAACGCTTTATGGTGCTTCAGAAGAAAAGAATTCATTTACAAAATGGGGAGAAAAACAATGAAATTAGTATTTTTAGAGCCATTGGGAATCAGCCGGGAAAGTCTGGAAAAATTGGTTCAGGAAAAAATAGGAGATAGTATGGAAGTGGTTTATTATCCGGATCGGAGAGAAGAGGAAGAGGAGCTGATTAGAAGAAGTCAGGATGCCGATGTGGTAGTGCTTTCTAATTTTCCTTACAGAAAAAACGTAATAGAGAAATGTCCCAATCTGAAGATGATCTGTGTGGCATTTACAGGCGTGGATCATGTAGATGTGGAGTATTGCCGGCAGAGGGGAATTTTAGTGTGTAACTGCGCTGGATATTCCACGGTGGCTGTGGCAGATCTGGTATTTGGAATGGCAATTGACCTTGCCAGAAACATTCTTCCATGCAATCAGGCAGTGAGAAATCAGGGAACGAAAAATGGGCTGGTAGGATATGAGCTGGAAGGCAAAATATTTGGTGTTGTGGGTCTGGGAGCTATTGGCCAGAGAGTGGCCCGCATTGCCAATGCCTTTGGATGCAGAGTGTTGGCTTACAACAGAAGTCAGAAGTCAGTTGATGGAGTTGAACAGGTAGACCTTGATACTTTGCTGGCTCAGTCAGATATTGTATCGCTTCATGTGCCGTTAAATGATGCCACCAGAGGGCTGATCGGCAAAGAGGAGCTGGCAAAGATGAAACCGGGGGCATTTCTTATTAATACGGCCAGAGGTCCAGTGGTGGACAGCCAGGCGCTTTATGAAGCTTTGGAAAAGGGCGTCATTGCTGGAGCCGCCGTGGATGTATTTGAGACAGAGCCGCCCATTGAGCCGGATCATATACTGCTTAAGGCTCCCAATCTCATTGCCACCCCTCATGTAGCCTTTGCTACCCAGCAGGCTTTTGAAAAGAGAGCTGTGATTGTGTGCGATAATATTGCAGGCTGGCTGGAAGGAAGGCCAGTTAATCTGGTTTAGGGCAGATTTCTTTGTCATTGAGAAGCTGGAGCAAAGAAGATGTTCCTTTAGGGGATGGAGGAAAACAGGGAATGTATTTGACAAAATTTTCCTTTCCCGGTCAGGAAAGGGAGTACAGTTTTCTTATGGGGATTAAGAGAACCTGCTATGATAGTTTTTATCCTTTTCAGGTTTTGGATAAACGGAGACTTGAGAGCCTGGATTTTGAGCCCGTAACAATATTGTATGGGGGAAATGGAAGCGGAAAGACCACAGCTCTTAATGTAATTGGGGAAAAGCTGGGGCTTAAAAGGGATACGCTCTATAACCGAACCAATTTTTTTGAGGATTATACTGCATTATGCGACTATACCCTCTCTGGGAACCTATCCAGAGACAGCAGGATTATTACCAGCGACGATGTATTTGATTTTATGCTGGATCTTCGGACTATCAATGGAGGAATTGATCAGAAACGGGAAGAGCTATTGGACGAGTATTTGGATTTGAAGTATTCTCATTTTCAAATGAAATCTCTGGAAGATTATGATCAGCTAAAAAGGGTAAATGCGGCCAGGAGAAGAACTCAGTCCCGGTTTGTGAGGGAAAGTCTTATGGACAATGTCAGAGAACATTCCAACGGAGAAAGCGCCTTTTTATATTTTACTAATAAGATAAAGGATAATGGTCTGTATCTGCTGGATGAGCCGGAAAACAGTCTTTCTCCGGAAAAACAGCAGGAGCTGGCAGCGTTCCTGGAAAATTCAGCTCGTTTCTTTGGATGCCAGCTGATTATAGCAACTCACTCCCCGTTTCTTTTAGCTATGAAGGGAGCTAAGATATACGATCTGGATGAGGATCCGGTGGATGTGAAGCGGTGGACTGAGCTGACTAATGTCAGGGCTTATTATGAATTTTTTAAAAAGCATGAGAAGGAGTTTTAGGGAGAGCAAATGAACGAATATATGGAGAAAAATGAAACGCATAGCAGGAACATTCCGCGTCCGGAATTTCCGCGTCCAGATTTTATAAGGGAGCGGTGGGAGTCATTAAATGGGGAATGGGAATTTTCCTTTGATGAGCCGGTGTTTGATCGGAAGATCCTGGTTCCGTTTGTGTATCAGTCTGTCATGAGCGGAATTGGAGAAGAAGAAGACCATGATGTGGTGTGGTACCGCAGACGCTTTTGGGTTGAAAGGGAAGGATTGGCTGAAGGCCGTCTGCTTTTGAAATTCGGAGCGGTAGACTGGTCAGCACAGATATGGATTAACGGAGTATTGGCGGGAGACCATAAGGGCGGATATACACCTTTTGAACTGGATATTACAGAACTGGTAACCGACGGCGCCAATGAGATTCAGGTAAAGGCAGAGGACTTTAAAAACGCTGACAAGCCCAGAGGAAAACAGACTTGGACAGGGGAACGGTTCGGATGCTGGTATACGCCCATGACAGGTATCTGGCAGAGTGTGTGGCTGGAATATACAGGAAAAACTTACATTACCAAAATAAAAATAACACCTAATATAAACGATTTGAGCGCTCTCTGCGAAATCTTTCTTTCCTGCGATGGGCAGAAAAGGGCACAGGTAAGGCTGTATCGGGATGAGGGACGGGTATTGATGTCTGAGCAAATGGCAGTTTGTTGCCATGGTTATGGAAAAGTCTCCTTTACCTTTCCAGACTATGATCTGCGAAGAGATCTGCTTTTATGGACTCCAAAGACGCCTAATCTGTTGGATGTAGTAGTAGAATTGGAAGCAGACAGCATATTAGGGAGAAACGAAGGGGGCAGCAAAACACCAGAAGACCGGGTACAGACATATTTTGGTATGCGAAGCATAGAAGCTTCAAGAGGACGGCTGGTATTGAACGGCAGTGATTATTACCAGAGACTTGTACTGGATCAGGGATATTGGCCGGATTCTCTGCTTACTCCTCCAACTGACGAGGCCATAAAAAAAGATATTCTTCTGACAAAAGAGATGGGATTTAATGGGGCGAGAAAGCATCAGAAAATTGAAGATCCCAGATATTATTATTGGGCTGATAAGTTAGGACTTTTAGTTTGGGGAGAATTGCCCAGCGCCTATGAATTCAACGATCGGGCAATAAAGGCCTCAGTGGGAGAACTAATGGCATTTGTGGAACGGGATTATAATCATCCCTGTATTGTTACCTGGGTCCCGATAAATGAAAGCTGGGGGGTTCGCCTTATAAAGGGCAGTTTACAGCAGCAAAATTACAGCAGAATGCTTCTGTATCTGTTAAAATCCATGGATCCTACTCGTTTGGTAAGTGCCAATGATGGATGGGAACAAGTTTCTGAAACAGATATCTGTGCTATTCATGACTATGCTCTGTTTCCTGATAGTATAGAAAAATATGATATTATGAATGAAATTTTAAGAAAACGGGCGGAAAGCCGTATGGTATTTGCTGATGGACAGGAATATCAGGGACAGCCGGTGGTTCTGACAGAATATGGGGGAATTGCTTTTGAGGAAGACAATTCGTCTGGCTGGGGGTATTATGGAAGGGTAAAAGATGAGGAACAGTTCCTGGAAAGACTTCGCCCTATTACAGAATTTCTTCTCAGAAGCGGAAAGTTTTCCGGATTTTGCTATACACAACTTACCGATGTAATGCAGGAAGTAAATGGACTGCTCAGCCCGGACCGGGTTCCAAAGATCTCTGTAAAGTGTTTGGCTGAGATATTTGGCGGAAGAACCAATTAAATTTCTATGGTGAAGGACGAAAAAGAAAAAACGCATCTTAAAAAGGGATTTATGGCCCGGTTTAGGATGCGTTTTTCTATGGCTTCTATTTTGCTTTTATATCACTTGTTAAATTTATTACAGATCCAGTTTTAAGTCGTTTTCCTTAATCCACCCTATTTTTCTCAGCAGCTGGCATACTGCCCAGGAAATAACTGCGGGAAGAATGAAGCAGATAAGGGCCATAGCCGTCCAGTCCATAGCCGTAATTCCTGCTTTTGATCCGGCTGCAATATCGTTGATCCAGCCGGTATAGACTCCGATCTGACCTACAAGACCACAGGTTCCCATACCGCTTGATACAGCCGCGCCGTTCATTTGAAAGTTAAAGATACAAGTGGCCACAGGACCGGTAACAGCGCTGGCTACAATGGGAGGAATCCAGATTTTTGGATTTTTAACGATATTGCCCATTTGAAGCATGCTGGTACCAAGTCCCTGAGCGAAGAGCCCTCCCCATTTGTTTTCCTTAAAGGACATGACCGCAAAACCGATCATATTGGCGCAGCATCCGGCCACGGCAGCTCCGCCGGCCAGTCCCGTAAGCCCCAAAGCAGCACATATGGCCGCAGAGGAAATTGGAAGAGTAAGAGCAATTCCAACCAGAACGGATACCAGAACTCCCATTAAAAATGGCTGAAGTTCTGTAGCCCACATAATGGCAGAGCCTACAGCGGAAGCGGCGGCTCCTATGGCAGGAGCCCATAGTATGGACAGACCGGCCCCCACAAAAATGGTAACAAAAGGGGTTACAATAATATCAATCTGGGTGGTTTTTGATACTGCTTTTCCGGCCTCGGAAGCGAAAATAGTAACAATGAGGACAGCCAAAGGCCCTCCCGCTCCTCCCAGACTGTTGGCAGCGCTTCCCACTGCGGCCAGGGAAAACAAAACCAAAGGAGGTGTCTGAAGAGCAAAGCCAATAGAAATTGCCATAGCAGGTCCGGTAGCAGATTTGGCAAATTCGCCTATTTGAACCAGAACATCAATATGAAACTGTGTTCCCAGTGTGGAGATAATAGTTCCAATCAGAAGGGAGGCAAATAATCCCTGGGCCATTGCGCCCATTGCGTCGATGCCGTAACGTTTAGGACTGAAGATAATGTTCTTTGACTTGAGAAAAGTTGAAATGTTACAAAAAAATTGATTCATAAGGTCTCTCCCCTGCCGCCGTAAGGCGACACTCTGTCTTTATACAGAGTACTTTCTTTCGATTTTTGTTAACAGGAAGTATACTACCATTGATTTTCAGATGCAACAAAAATTTATATTTTTTTAAGAAACTTAGGGAAAATCCATAGAGTAAATCAGCTTAAAGCACCAATCCATATAGGAACAGAGGGAAAGCAGAGCCCTTTCTTTACAAACCCTGTCCTCTTTCGTATAATAACTCAGATAGAAACGGAAAAATTTTTTATAGAAAGAGAAGAGTATGAGTCAGGAATACTATTTTAGTCAATTGAATAAAGGACAGCAGGAAGCTTACCGGAATATGCAGGCTGGGTTTGAGCAAATTTCTTCAGAATTTCAAGTGAGGCGTTTGGATAACAGAGAGCTGTCTGACGTCTTTTTTCTTCTTCGTTTGGATCATCCGGAGCTGTTTTATATCAGCAGCTTCCAATACCGCTATTCCCAGGAATCTCAATATGTAAAGCTGATTCCGGAGTATATGTTTGAAAAGAAAAAGATAAGAGAGCACCAGAAAGCTTTGGAAGGGCGCATTGGCCGCTTGGTTCGCCAGATGAAAGATATGAGCCCGGAAGAAAAGGAAATGTTTATCCATGATTTTATTTGTGACAATGTAACTTACGATAAGCTGAAAAAACAGTATTCCCATGAGATTATTGGTCCGCTGCAGCAGGGAGTGGGAGTATGTGAGGGGATAGCTAAAACGGTAAAAATTCTTTGCGATCAGACGGGAATGGAGTGCATTGTGGCAATCAGTCAGGCCAATCCGGAGGCAGGGGTTCGGTACCGTCATGCCTGGAATGTAATCAAACTGGGAAAAAGCTGGTATCATTTGGATGCCACCTTTGACAATTCTTTGGGACGATATGGGACAAAGCGGTTTGACTATTTTAACCTGGATGACAAAAAGGTATTTGAAGATCATCAGCCTCTTATGTACCCAGTGCCGTCCTGCGGTGATGGAGCCCGCTTTTATTATTTGGAAAAACGGCTTTCTCTTACCAAAGTAGAGGAGATTGGAAAGCGGATTAAGGCGGTTTTAAGAAAAAAACAGGATTATTTTGTGTTTCATTGGAGAGGAGGAGGGCTGAACCGCCGCCTTTTAGAAGAAATCTATCAGGAAGCTTCCTCCAGGGCTATGGAGAAGGGAAGATATGCCGCCCTGTCTGTGAATCTTTCTCAGTCCGTCATTGAGGTAAAGCTTTCTGAGCAAAGAATCGGTGAGGTAATTTGCCAGGAGGAGGCAAATGAAGGGGAGACAGCGTGATTTTTGAATGATGAGGACTGTCTGCTGACTAAAACTTTTTAGTCGGCAGTACAGTCCTTTTTTGTATGTAAAAAACAAAACCATCTTGCTTTCTGAAAACAGCGGTAGTATAATAATTAATAACTAAACTTTAGTAATTAATTGGAGGTGTTTTAATTGGGGAAGGCAAATCATTTTCCAGTGCCGCAGTTTTTTACTTATGTGGCTTATTATTCCGGGCAGGCGGTGTATAATACGTATCTGAATCTGTATTTGACAGAAATAGGATTTTCCGCTTCTCAGATAGGCGCAATTATATCTATTTCCACCATTGGCGTACTGGCAGCTCAGATGTTTTGGGGGTATGCAAGCGATAGGACGGGCAGAAAGGCTTTTATTATCAGAATTTTGTACGGGGTATCTTTGGGAAGTATTCTGATGTTTTATACCACCGAAAGCTACGGAGTAATTTTGTGTTTGGTAACGATTTATAGTATGTTTTATGTTCCCATTGTTCCGCTTAATGATAATATGACCTTTGAGATGATGCGGGGAGGAAAATGGGATTACGGCTGGATCAGAGCCGGGGGAACTGTGGGATATGCGGTTACGGTAGCTTTGGTAGGCTTTATGCTGAAAAATCATTATTCTCAGATTTTTATTATTGTTGCAGTCAGCCTGGCAGTTTGTCTTACTTGTTCTCTCTTTATACCAAAGCTGGAGACCGCTAGGAAGTCAGAGGAAGAAGAACGTGGAGAGAAAAACAACTTTTTCAGTATCTTTTCCGATCGTCTGCTGGTAGTTCTCATTATTTACTATCTTGTTTACGGTCTTGGAAGTAATTTTTATTACAGCTATTATTCTATTTATTTTACTGAAATCGGCGGAACTAGCGCCTTGGTGGGTATAATGATGTTTGCGTGCTCTATTATGGAAGTTCCATGTCTGATTTTTATGAAGAAACTGGAGCAAAAGGTGGGAATTGGGAAAATTTTATTTGCTGCAGGGATGCTGACCGCTTTAAGATGGCTTCTTTTGGGATATTTGAGGAATCCTATACTGATTATTGTATGCAATCTGCTTCATGGATTCAGTTTTTCCGCTTTTACCTGCTGTATGCTTGGATACATAAACAGAACTGTAAAATACCAGTTCAGAACAAGAGCTCAGGTGTTTAATAATGTGCTCAGCATGGTTTTTTCCAAGTTTATTTTTGGATATTTAGGGGGACTTCTTTACGATGGAATGGGAGCTCCCAATGTTATGTATATTTTAGGAGCCATTACAGCCCTGGCAGCCATAGTATTCTATGGCTGGATCAGAGGCAGAGAAGGCGCTGTAAAAGCATAGACAAAGCATTTTATTTTATTTCTGTAAAAAGAACAGGAAGAATCCGGTCAAATACGCTGACTGCAGCGCCGATAATTCCTGTGTCAGAACTAACAGACGGCTCTATGGTGAATTCATTGTCCGTAATATAGGTTCCAATAAGACCAGTAAGCTGATTGATAAGCTCTTCTCCCAACACAGAAGGGATAATACCTGTGAGAATACAGCGGCGGATATCCAAAAGATTGAACAGATTGATGAACAAATGACTAAGATAAGGACAGAGGTAAGAACAGACCACTTCCTTCTGTTGAGAATCCAAATTCAAAGTGCCGCTGAAATTCAGATGAAAACGAGACGAAAGAGCTTCTATATTAATCATATTTTCTATGTATGTGGGAGGGGAAGACAAAAGCTTGTCCGGAGGAGTGAGCAGAAAACGCCCGATTTCTCCGGCCTGGAAGCTGCACCCCTCCCATATGGCTCCGTTTAGAAAAAAACTGGCTCCCAGTCCAGATCCAAGGGAGACAAAAAGAAAATCCTGATAATCAGGGCTGCATCTGCGCAGGAAGGATTCTCCCCTGCAGGCAAAATTGACGTCGTTCCCTAAAAAAACAGGCAGGGCGATTTCTCTGGTAAGGCGGGGAAATGCTTCCTCAACAGAAGTAGGAGCGGTGATATGAAACGCTTTTCGCAAAAGAATCTTGTTCTCCTTCTGATTGACAACACCGGGAAGGCTAATGCCTATGCCGACTACTTCCCAATGTTTTTGTCGGGCCAGTTTCATCAGGGTTTCTGTTTCTTTCATAATACAGTTTTCTATTTCATTTATATCCAATGAATCTGGAAGAAAAACAGACTGACGATGGTGGCAGGCTCCGTTTAAATCAACCATTCCCATATTAAGCAGCTGTCCTTCGAATTCTATGCCCAGAGCGTACAGGGCACCTGGCTGAAAGCGAAGAAGGTGACCGCGGCGTCCTGCCCCTCTTACAGGTTCCATTTCCTCCAGTTCCGCAATAATTTTTAAGTCGAGGAGGCGGTTAACTGTTTTTAAAACCGTAGGAAAACTCATGCCTGTAATGCGAACCAGCTCTCCTCTGCTGACTGTCTGCTGATCCTGAATTAAGCGAAATACAGTCATAGTATTTTTATATTTTAAATAGTTGGGTACATAAGAATTCATAGAAAACCACCTCTTTTTCATTTCTTTGATCGAATAAGAATTCTTAAAAGTAAGAAGATTACAAACCAAGAATACCATTCCCGCTGAAATACGTCAATGATAGTTTAAAAGCCAATTAGTCCGGGAGTTTGAATTCCCGTTTATCAGATCGTTCTCCGCAAAAAGTTTTCTGCTTTTTTTCCAAAAAACAGCTATAATAGAAAGAGAAAAATAACAAATTGGTCATAGATTTTTTGGAAGGTGAATATATGAGAATCTTAGTAGCAGAAGACGAGCGGGATATGAACCGCCTGATTGTGAGGACTTTGGAAAAGGAAGGATATGGAGTGGACAGCTGCCTGGATGGGGAGGCAGCCATTGAGTATTTGGAGTCAGCGGAATACGATGCCGTGATTTTAGACATTATGATGCCCAAAAAGGATGGGTACCAGGTGCTTCAGCATCTTCGGGGAAGGAATGATGCAACACCGGTTTTGTTTCTTACTGCCAGAGACAGCATACCGGACCGGGTAAAGGGCCTGGATATGGGAGCAGATGACTATCTGATAAAACCGTTTGACTTTGATGAACTGTTGGCCCGAATTCGTACTATGGTCAGAAAATATGGGAATAACAAAACCAATATTTTTACAATCAGTGATCTTACTGTGGACATAGGAAGCCATCAGGTAACCAGGGGGGGAGAGACTATATCTCTTTCCTCCAAAGAATACGCTATTTTAGAGTATATGTGCAGAAATAAAGGGATTGTGCTGTCCAGGGAAAAGATTGAAAATCATATATGGAATTATGACTACAGCGGCGGAACCAACGTGGTAGATGTATATATCAGCTATCTGAGAAGGAAAATAGACGGAAAATCAGAAAAAAAGCTGATTCACACTGTCTGGGGAACTGGATGGGTTTTAAGGGAGGAAGAATGAGAAGAATATCCATGAAAATGAAGGTAACTCTCTGGTTTACCTGCCTGATGATTGTAATGGCAGCGCTGAGCCTGGGGGCTATACTTACGGTCAGCGGCACTGTGGCTGCCAGAGAGACAATGGAAGAACTGTCAGCAGTGGTAAGAGGGAATCTTTCCCTGGCAGGCCTGAATGGAAGGCAATTGGACCTTTCCCCTGATTTTAAGTTTTACTCAGAGGGGGTATATACACTGGTATATAATAAGGAAGGGGCGGTTTTGGCAGGCCAGACCCCTCTAAAATTCCCGGCGGGTGTGCCTTTGGAAAATGGGGTGACCAAGACGGTGGGAGAAAACGAAAATGTCTTCTATGTTTTTGATTTGTGGAGACCTGTAGGCTGGGAAGATGGTATATGGCTAAGGGGAGTCATCCCTTCTCCCAGCAGCAATCAGATGGTCAGCAATATTTTAACCATGTTTGCCATAATCTTTCCCCCTTTTATTCTTCTGGCGGCTATAGGGGGATACTTTCTGTCCAAGAGAGCTTTAAATCCCATTGACCGAATTATTGAAGCGGCAGGGGAGATTACGGAGGGAAAGGATCTGTCCAAGAGAATTGGACTGCCAAAGGGATCCGATGAGGCAAGCCGCCTGGGAGCCGCCTTTGACAGTATGTTTGAGAGACTGGAGACTGCTTTCGAAGCGGAAAAGCAGTTTACATCTGACGCCTCTCACGAACTGCGGACACCCACTGCGGTGATCTTAAGCCAGTGTGGATTTACCAGAAAACATGGGGAAAATCTTGAAGATTATCAGGAAGCCATAGAAGTGATTGAACGGCAGGCAGAAAAAATGTCTGTGTTAATTAATCGTCTGTTGGATATTACCCGCCTGGATCAAGGAACACAAAAAATAGTCAGGGAGAATACGGATTTAAGCCAGCTGGTGACTATTCTCTGTGAAGAGCAGCAGGAGGGGAAACGGGGAATTCATCTTTCATGGGAGATTCAACCGGAGATTATGGCCTGGGTTGATGTCTTTCTTTATTCCAGGGTATTTCAAAATCTTGTGGACAATGGGTATAAATATGGCAGAGAAAATGGAATCATTCTGGTAAAGCTGAAAAAACAAAACGGTTTTGGAATATTGTCTGTAACAGATGACGGTCCTGGAATCAATCCGGAGGATCAGGAGAAGATCTGGCAGAGATTCTATCAGGTGGATGCCTCCAGAGGAGAAGGCACCGGCCTTGGTCTGGGACTTTCCATGGTAAGACAGATTGCCGGGCTTCACGGAGGTAAGGCATGGGTGGAAAGTGTTCCGGGAAAGGGAAGTACTTTTTTTGTGTCTGTTCTTCTGGAAAACAGAAAGAATGAAAGCTATTAATGATTTTTTAATATTTTGACTTTATAGTTAGAAATACAAAAACAAAAAATTTAAGGCGGACAGAATGAAGGAGGAGGCAGAATATGAAATTATATAAGAAAACAGGCGTTTTGGCATTGCTTTTATCTGCAGTGATTACAGGCTGCGGTGCGGGAAACGGGCAGAGTCAGGCAGAGTATATTGGAATTGATGCGGCCAAGGAGGCAGCTCTTAAGGATGCAGCTGTAAGCAGTGCGGACGCGTCTTTTGTTACGGCAGGACTGGATAATCGAGACGGCACATTTTACTATGATGTGGAGTTTACTGCAGATGGTATGGAATATGAATATAATATTGATGCCATGACAGGAGTGGTTATTGAAAAAAAGAGCGAAAAAGCTGATGGTCTGACTACTTCTCAAACATCTTCCGGCGGGGAAGAATCTTCTGAAAGTACTCAGACACAATCTTCTTCTCAGGCGGCTACTGCACAGGCTTCGGGGGAAGTGATCGGAGAAGAGGCGGCTGAGGATGCGGCCCTGTCTCATGCAGAAGTTGCCAGGGAGGAAGCCGCTTTTATCCGAAGCAAGCTGGAAAGAGATGATGGAAGGCAGAGTTATGAAGTGGAATTCTATTCCAGTGACAATACAGAGTATAATTATGATATAGATGCTGTTACAGGAGAGGTGATCAGCTATGAGCTTGAGGCAAGGGGGAATGGAAAGGAAACCCAGCCAGCCCGGCAGGACACCTATATCGGAGAAGAACAGGCAGGCCAGATTGCCCTGGAGCAGGTGCCTGGAAGCACAGAATCCAATATGAGAATTAAGCTGGAGAGGGATGATGGAAAGATTTTTTATGAGGGAACCATTATCTATAATGAAACAAAATATGAATTTGAAATAGACGCTTACAGCGGAACGATTCTGGAATGGAATTCAGAGTCTGTTTATGATTAATATGTCTATGATTCTTTGACATTATTTAGAAAACCATAAGGCTGCCGTACAAACCAAAATTTGTGCGGCAGTCTTTCTTTTGTTACGGCTGCAGCCAGGGATTCTGTAACAAGCAGTTTGGTCTGATTGAGAAATTATCTGCGCTGATAGATTAGTTCTGTTATGCCGTTATAGGTTTGCGTAGACAGAAGCTTTAAGGGAATCTGCCTGGAAGATTTTCCGAAAAGCTGAATTCCGTTTCCTAAAATAATTGGTATGACAGAGATATAATATTTGTCTATAGCATTTGCGGCTATTAGCTGCTGTACAATATCCGCTCCCCCGCAGATCCAAATATTTTTTCCCTGTTTCTGCTTCAGCTCTTCAACCAGTTTGCAGGGATTCTTTTCTGTGAATCGGATCTTATTGGCAGAAGGAAGATCCCTGTGGGTAATGACGTAGGTGGTTAAATCTGAATATATCCATTTTTCCGGAGACAGCTCTGTGACAATCTGATGATAGGTGTTCCATCCCATAATCACCGAATCTATATTTTTTATAAAAACAGAATAGGTATCCAAAGTTTCTTCCTTTGCACTATGCCCTTCAAGCCAATTCACATTTCCCTTTTCATCTGCTATATAGCCGTCAAGGCTTATTGCTATAAATAAAACTGTTTTTCTCATAAAGCTATCACACCTCCTGCTGCGGTTTACTGGTTTCCCAATTTTATCACATCCCCATAGCTGAAAGCAATCCTGCAAATCCAAGTCATATATTCCAAATCTCCACATATATTGAGGTAAGGAGGGATGTTGGTGGAAAACAAAGACGAGCTGATTAAAATTTTTTCCAAAAGAATCAGGCAGATTCTGTCCCGGATGACTATTGATTTCCAAGAAGTTCAGGAGATAAGGCTTAGGGTAGGGGCGCCTCTTATAATGATTTATAAAAATCAGGAATTCTACATAGACAGCCAGGGACAGCTGACTAAAGATGAGACAAGAGCCTATGTGGTTGAACAGGAGGAACTGCGGGAGACTATGGAATACATGAGCAGTTATTCCCTGTATGCTTTTGAAGAGGAAATGAAACAGGGATTTCTTACCATTCAGGGAGGACATAGAATTGGAATTGCGGGAAAGACCATTTTAGATGAGTCGGGAATCCGCACTATGCGGTATATATCTTTTATGAATGTAAGGCTTTCTCATCAGATCAGAGGCTGCTCTCTGCCGGTAATGCCTTATATTTACCAGGGAGATCAGGTGCTCCATACCTTGATTATTTCTCCTCCCAGATGCGGAAAAACCACCCTTCTCAGGGATATGATCCGCCAGATTTCCGATGGCTGGGACAACCATCCAGGTCAGACTGTGGGGGTGGTAGATGAGCGGTCGGAAATTGGGGCCTGTTACCGGGGAATTCCTCAAAATGATCTGGGAATCCGCACAGATGTACTGGACTGCTGTCCTAAGGCAAAAGGAATGATGATGCTGATTCGAACCATGTCTCCCAGAGTGGTGGCAGTGGATGAAATAGGAACCAGGGAGGATCTGGAAGCAATGGAGTATGTGATGAACTGCGGATGTAAGCTTTTAGCAACTGTCCACGGTAATTCCATTGATGATCTGAAACAGAAACCGGTAATTCGAAGACTGGTGGAAGAAAGAATTTTTGAAAGGTATGTGATTTTAAAAGGCGGAGGGCAGGTAGGAACGATTGATCAGATTTATGATTCAAGGGGAACCCAGCTTTACCGATCCTCTATACAGACTATGGAATCGATACGAAGAGGGACGGGAAGCAGGATGTCCGACAGAGCCTATGGATAGAGAGGGACTTCAGACACTCACAAAGATAGCGGGAGCCTGTCTGGTTATTATATCCTGCTCTGGTCTTGGAATATTTGCGTCAGGACAGTTCAGCCAAAGGCTTAAAAATCTGGAACAGCTGAGACAGATGATTTTTCTTCTGAAAGGAGAGATTGTGTATGGAAGATCTCCTCTTACAGACGCTTTTGAGAGGGTAGGAGCCAGAGGAAGGGGAGAAATAGCAGAAGCCTTTAAAAGAACGGGACAGAGGCTGTCAGATCAGCCCGGAGAACCTTTTTTTATCATATGGCAGGAGGAAATTGACCGGATACCGGAGAAATTTCCTCTGCTGGAGGAAGACAGGCAGAAACTGAAGGATATGGGGGAGCATTTGGGATATTTGGACACGGAACAGCAGGAGAGAACCATACTTCTTTATCTGGAGCAGCTGGATCTGTCTATTGAATATCTCAGAAGCCATCGTCAGGAAAGAGTCAGACTTTATACCAGCCTTGGCATTATGAGCGGGCTGTTTCTGACTATTGTGCTGGTGTAAAACAGGAGAGACAAAAGACGGAGAAAGACCAAGAAGAAAGGTTGGAAATGGAGGAAGGCATGGGGGTAAATTTAATCTTCAGAATAGCGGCAGTGGGAATACTGGTTTCTGTCATCTGCCAGGTATTAAAGCACAGCGGCAGGGAAGAGCAGGCGTTTCTCACTAGCTTGGCGGGACTGTTGCTGGTGCTGTTCTGGCTCGTGCCTTATATCTACCAGCTGTTTGAAACTATGAAAAATCTGTTTGCGTTGTAGGTGAGGCAATGACAGTAGTAACTGTAGCTGTAACAGGGATTACAGCGGCTCTTTTAGCGGCTGCTCTGAAGGGAATGAAGGGGGAGTATGGAGTTTATCTGGCCGCTGCCGCCGGTTTTTTTATTTTCCTGTACGGAACCGGTAAGCTGTCCTCTATTTTGGAGGCTTTAAAAGAAATACAATCCTACATAAAGTTGGACAGCGTATATTTGACCGCTCTCATTAAAATGGTGGGAATTACCTATGTGGCTGAATTCGCAGCGGGAATCTGCAGGGACAGCGGCTTTGGGGCTGTGGGCACTCAGATACAGGTATTTGGAAAGCTGTCTGTTTTGGCAGTCAGTATGCCTATTTTGCTGGCTCTTTTGGAAACCCTTCAGGTTTTTCTGTCATGAGGCGGGCAGAATGTTTCCTTCTGGTGATTTTCTCCGTTTTTATTCTGGGACTTTTTTGGCAGAAAGAAGCTTGGGGGGCGGAGAAAGAGGAAGGAATTCCGGAAATTTCTTCAGAGTATGTGGCCGATATCCAGAAATATTTAGACAGCTGTTTGGAAATGAAAAATTTCTCTTTTCAGGAGCTGGCCCAAAATCTTCTTTCGGGCAACTTTAATCAGGCTCTCCGGCAGATAGGAGAGGCAATAGAAGACAGTCTGTTTCAGGAAATACGGGGCAACGGGAAGCTGGCGGGACAGATTCTGGCGTTGGGAATCATAGGAGGGGTGTTTACTAATTTTTCTTCCGCCTTTGGGAAAAGCCAGATTTCAGAGGCAGGATTCTTTGTTACCTATCTGCTGCTTTACACTTGTCTGGCAGCCAGCTTTTTTACAAGTATTACAGTGGCAGCGGAGATTGTTGACAGATCTCTGGGATTTATGAAGGTTTTAATGCCTGTCTGTTTTTTGGCCGCAGCCTTTGCCGGGGGCAGTCTTTCAGCCATCGCATCCTATGAATTTACTCTGGCGGCTATTGCCGCAGCCCAGTGGATCTGCGGTTCTTTTTTAATTCCTGTGGTGCGTATGTACGGACTGTTGGTTATGGCAGGCCATATTTCCAGAGAGGATGTTTTGTCAAAGCTTACGGATCTTTTAAGTCAAGGAGTTTCCTGGATACTGAAGACTTTGGTAGGAGTAGTTCTTGGCGTTCATCTTCTTCAGTCCATGGTTCTTCCTTATGTGGATTCTATGAAAACAGGAGCAGTTCAGAAACTGATTGGTGTGATACCGGGAATTGGTCAGGGAGCGGACGCGCTGGCCCAGATGGTTATTGGATCCGGCGTTCTTATTAAAAATACCATTGGAGCGGCAGGCATTGTAGTTTTGGCCATTCTCACTGTGATTCCGGTGCTGAAGCTGGTGATACTAATGGTCCTTTATCAGTGTACTGCAGCCATACTTCAGCCGATATGTGATAAGCGGTTGGTTTCCTGTATATCAGACATGGCCAGGGGACATAAGCTGCTTCTGTCGGTTTCTGTGTCTGTTATTTTGCTGTTTGTCATTACGGTAGGGGTTGTATGCGCGTCGGGCAATGTAGTTTATTATGCTGGGTGATATGATATGGAACAGGTATTTCAGTGGGTGAAAAGCATTACCAGCTATCTGATATTTATGACTGCGGTTACGGGTCTTCTTCCGGATCATGGGTATGAAAAATATTTTCGCTTTTTTGGAGGAATGGTTTTAATTCTCCTGGTGCTTCAGCCTCTTACAGGAGGCCTGAATCTGGAGGAGAAAATCGCCTGGTATTTTCAGTCCAATACCTTTGAACAGGAGGCAGGAGAACTGAGACAGAAATTGACAGGTATGGAGGATGAAAGGCTGGAAGCAGTTGCGGCAGCTTATGAAGAAGCAGTGGAGGAGGACCTGGCTCAGATGGCCCAGGCGGAAGGATTTGTATATCTGGAGGGAGAGGCTGTGATAGAAACTGACAGTCAGAGTCCGGATTTTGGGAAGATAAGACAAATTTTACTGGTTCTGGGAAAAAATGGAGAAGAAAGACAAGGAGGATCTGCAGTAGAAAAAATAGAAGTAGAGGCAGTTAACGCATCGGGAAAATCAGCTGGGACTGTGGAAAAAAATATCCAGAATCAGGAAACAGATGGTCTGAAAAGGAAAATAGGCGAATATTATGAGGTGGAGGAAGGAAACATTGAAATTCAACTGGAAGACGGGGAAGGATAAATGGCTGATTCTGCTGGCCGCAGGTCTGATTCTCTTGATTCTTACCTTTCCTGCAGGCAGCAAGACTCCCTCAGAACCCCAGCCGGAAGCTTTGGCCGGGCAGAATACAGGAGAAGGGGAATCTTCCAAGCTGGAAAATCAAAGCTATGAAAGCCAGTTGGAAGAAAGGATCGCCGGAATCCTGGAACATGTGGAAGGAGTGGGAGAGGTAGATGTTATGGTGGTTTTAAAATCTTCTGAGGAAAAAATTTTCAGGGTAGATACAAACCTATCTGGTTCTTCCACAGAAGAAAAAGACAGCCAGGGGGGAACCAGGACTGTGACGGAAAATCAGCAGCAGGAGACCACTATCCTTACCGGCAGCGGAGACAATGGGGTTCCTATTGTGGAAAAGGAGCTTCGTCCTGAAATTGAGGGAATCATTATCAGCGCCCAGGGAGGGGCAGACCTTACCGTTCAGGCAGAAATTTCTCAGGCAATGGAAGCATTATTCGGCCTTCCTCAACATAAAATAAAAGTATTAAAGCGGGTGGAATAAGAAGGAGTGTCAGAAATGAAACCATTTAAAATCAACAAAGAACCGAAAGTCCCAGGTACTTCCAGGAAGATGGATATGAAAAGACTGTTCCGGAGAAACCAGATGATTATAACTGCTCTGGCCATTATGATTGCTGCTGCAGGATATTTAAACTATGCGGGCAAGCAGGAACTGGCGGGAGCAGGCGGAAACGATGTTTATGAGGCAGGAATTATGGATATTTCTGACGAGGATCTTCTGGCGGAAAATCAGGCTTTGGATATGGCCGCAGAGATTCCGCAGGAAATTGCCAGCTTAGATCAGGATGGGGAAGATCTGGAGAATTTGGCCGCTGCAAAGGAAAATGATCCGGCATCTGCTGATGAGGCAGGAGAAACCGAGTTGGCGGACGCCGGTCAGACCGGGCAAGAGGATCAGACCGGGACACAGCTGGCATCTTCTGATTCGTCAGGGACACAGCTGACTTTGGAAGACGGCGAAGAAGAGGCAGCCAATCCGGGAGAATCGAATCCAGGAGAAGCAGTTCTCACCAGCGGAATGAATGTCTCCGACTACATATCTGGTGTCCAGCTAAGCAGAGAGCAGGTAAGAGCCAGAAATAAGGAGACTCTTATGAGCCTTATTGATAATCCCAATATTGAAGAGGCGGCAAAGGAGCAGGCCATTCAGGAAATGATAGATATGACGGCTGTGGCTGAGAAAGAAAATGCCGCGGAAACCCTGCTCCAGGCGAAGGGATTTGCCGATCCTGTAGTAAGCATCAGCAGCGGAAATGTGGATGTGGTAATTAATGCTTCCAGTATTACCGACCAGCAGAGAGCTCAGATTGAAGATATTGTAAAAAGAAAAACAGAGGTGGAAGCAGAAAATATTGTGATTACTCTGATGAAGCTGGAAGAATAAAAATCCTTTGCAAACCATACGGGATTTTGCTATAATGAAGCCAGTATAGTAGGACAGGAGGAATCATTGTGGCAGATACAGATAACAGAAATACTCACAAGGTATACGAAAAAGATAAAATCGGCGAAGTACAGATTGCGGACGAGGTCGTAGCCATTATTGCAGGACTGGCGGCCACCGAGGTGGAAGGCGTGGATTCTATGGCCGGTCATATCACCAATGAGCTGGTGGGAAAACTGGGCATGAAGAATCTGTCCAAGGGCGTGAAGGTAGACGTGACAGAGGAGCATGTTTCCGTGGCTCTGTCTTTGTATATTAAGTATGGCTACAGTATTCCATCCGTATGCGAGAAGGTTCAGGAGAAGGTTCAGTCCGCCATTGAGAATATGACAGGGCTGATAGTTCTGGATGTGAATATTAAAATAGCAGGAATGTCCATGGAAGGAAATTAGCGCTGATTCAGGAGTGGACGTTCCGTTTTGTCAGATGGTATAGCAGAAAATGGCGTTGTTGGAGATCAGATAAACAGTCTGTTTTTCATCAGCGCCTTTTGACCATATAGAAGAATTTTGACCAAAAATACCAAAGAAAGGAATTCCAGTTATGAGAGTAAAATATGAAGATATGGTAAAGGAATTTGCCAGAGTTTTGGAAAAACATGGATTTGATAGAGAAAGCGCTTTGGAGAGCGCCTCCATTTTTGCTCAGAACAGTTTGGCCGGTGTATACTCCCATGGACTGAACCGGTTTCCACGGGTAATATCTTATCTGGAAAAGGGAGAGATTCATCCTGAGGCAAAAGCGGAATGTGAAACGAGCATGGGAGCCATAGAGAGGTGGAATGGACACAGAGGATTTGGCCCTCTCAATGCCCAAAAGGCTATGGAGCGAGCTTGTGCTTTGGCCGATACCTATGGTGTGGGCGTAGTGGCCCTTGGAAATAACAATCACTGGATGCGGGGAGGAACCTACGGCTGGCAGGCAGCTCAACAGGGAAAAATCGGAATCTGCTGGTCCAATACATGCCCTAATATGCCGGCCTGGGGAGGAAAGGACAAGAAAATCGGAAACAATCCACTGGTGATCGCTGTACCAAAAAGCAATGGATCCCATGTGGTTATAGACTGCGCTCTTTCTCAGTTTTCCTATGGAAAGATGGAAAACTGCCGCCTGAAAGGGGAGAAGCTTCCAGTTCCCGGAGGATACGATTCTCAGGGGAACCTTACCAACGATCCGGCTGAAATTGAGAAGACCAGAAGAGTTCTCCCTATTGGATACTGGAAGGGAAGCGGCATTTCTATTGTTTTGGATATGATCGCTACCATACTTACGAACGGAAATTCTGTATCAAAAGTGGGAACCTTTGATTCTGAGGTGGGATTATCTCAGATTATGATTGCCATAGATCCGGCCAAATTTAATGTTCCGGAGCTGACGGACTCTATTGTGGATGAAATTATCCGGGACATAAAAGCTTCCCAGCCTGTTGAAGAGAGAACGCCTGTGTTTTATCCAGGAGAGAGAACTATAATGACCATTGAGGAGAATAGAAAACTTGGGATTCCGGTGATTGAGGAGATCTGGGATGCTGTGCGGAAGATGTGAGAGTGGGAAATTTGCGTCAGCCGAATTTTGAAAATACAAAGTATGAACGGATGAGATGAATACTGTAAAATTGAATAGGAGGCAGAGAATAGGGAATAGTGAAGGGTCTGTTCCCTATTTTTATTTGAAATAGATGTTTTTAAGTGAAAAAGAGAAAAAATACACAAAATAATAAAAAAGTACATAAAAATTTTGCCGTATTAACAAAATATAAAAAATATATATAAAATAGGCAAAAACTATCACAAAAATACACAAAAATCAATGAAAATTCCATTCAAATTTATTTATTAAATCAATAAACTAAAGATAAAGGGGAAGGGGGGTGAAGAGCGAGCTGGGAAGCAGCCATTTTCTATGGCAATATTTTAGAAAGACCGCAGTAAGATGGCATTCTGCGGTTTGAGAAAGTTAAATTGAGCCAATGAAACAGGGAGGAAAATGAAATGCACTATAAGCGATTGTCAAAGCAGATACTTTGCGCTCTTCTTGGAACAGCCATGATTTTCAATACAGGCGGACTTGGAACAATCACATCGCTGGCTGCTACAGAGTCTGATTATACCAGAATTACTGTAGACGGAGATATTGTAGATCCGGTTAATGTATTCCGTGGCTTTGGCGCTGTTACCTGCAATAATACTTCCAGGCTTTTGATGGATTATAAGGAAGAGCATCCTGATAAATATTGGGAAATTATGGAACTTCTTTTCAATCCGGAAAAGGGAGCAGGAATCAATCATATAAAAATTGAGATGGGAGCTGATGTAAACTCTTCATCTGGAACAGAGCCGGCAACAATGCGTTCTGCTGATGAGCCGGCCAATGTATTGAGAGGTGCAGGCTGGCAGTTTGCTGCTGATGCCAAAAAGATTAATCCGGATATTACAGTAGGAATTCTGCGCTGGGGAGAGCCAAAATGGACTCAGGAAGGAACTGGTTATGAGGCATATGCCAATCCTAAATATGAAGCAAGATATCAGTGGTATAAGCAGAGTATTGACGCTTTTTACGATGAGTTTGGATATAAGGTAGATTACGTAAGCCCAGGACAAAATGAAAGAAGACGAGATTACAATGATAATACGGAATTTATCCGGTATTTCGCAAAACGTCTGATTGAAGACGCATCAAAAGAAGATGCCAGATATGATTACAATGAAATTCAGATTATAGCAGCTGATACCCATTCCAACAGTCAGGAAATTGCCAACCGGATGCTTTCTGATTCCGAGCTGATGGACCTGATTGACGTTGTGGCAGATCATTACACATTATATGGAAATGATGCTCTGAGTCAGGTAAACCAGGAATATGGAAAAGAAGTATGGTATGATGAAGCGGTAGCACCGCAGATTAATGCGGATGACCGTATCAATGTAGATCCGGCCAGAGGCGGAGTAGGCGGAACTGGAAGTATGGCAGATATTGCCACTCGATTTATTAATATGTACCAGTACGCTGGAGCTGGAGAAAATCCTGCAAGAATGACCCGCTTCAGCTTTCAGCCTGCAGTGGCGGCCTTTTATGAAGGCAGCTCCTATAATCCAAAACAGCTGCTGGGGGCTTTTGATCCCTGGTCTGGTTACTATGAGGCAGACGGAGGTCTTCAGGCAGTAGGTCATTTTATGGAATTTGCCGAGGTTGGCTGGGAGTATCTTCCTGAAGCCTGCTACGGAGACGGAAACTATACAGACGGCGGTGTTGTAGTAGATACAGGAACTAATAACTATCTTACTTTGAAGGATCCTGAGACAGATGATTACTCTATGATCTTTGCCAATAATACATCTCAGACCAGAAAATATGAGGTGACGGTAAAAAATCTTGACAAGGCTGACAGCACGTTAAATGTGTGGGAAACAAGAGGTCCTGATGAGGGAGAGCCGTTTGATGCTAATTGGATGCAAAATGTAGATACGATTACGCCAAGTAAGACAGGAACGGAAACATACACCTTCTATTTGACTGTTCAGCCGTACTCTATTGTTACAGTGACCAGCCTTTTGGATAAAGGGGTGGAGTATACTTCCGGACAGAATGATTCAGGTGTAGAGAGAACGGTTCTGGAACTGCCTTATACAGATGATTTTGAGTATACAGAGTATGCTTTGGACGAAAAGGGGCGTACTTACCTGGAGCGAAGAGGGGGAACCCCAAGATACACCACAGATCAGTACGGAGCTTTTGAGGTGGAAAAGGATAAAACGGGCAATCATGTGCTGACACAGGTGATTAACGATGAGAATCGTCCTTATGACTGGAATGTATGGGGAAACGGAACTGATGAGAGCAATCAGACTACGGGTATGCCAAGAACCATTTTGGGAGATCACCGCTGGACAAACTATATGGCCGGTGTTGATTTTAAACTGGATATAAAAAGCCCTGATTTTAAGGAGAATTATGCAGGAATCGGTGTTCGTGAGGTAGTACATAACGGAACCAGTGCCAATGATACAGCTACCTATACTTTCCGGGTATTTGAAGATGGAAGTTACGAACTGTATTGTGTCAGCGGACAGAAGGAGAACGGAAAAATTGAGAATTTTGATCCTTCTATATGGCATAAGATGCAGCTGAAAGCAGATGGCAATGTGATTACTGCCTATGTAGATGGTGCGGAAGTTGTTAAAATGACAGATGAAAATCATACATCTATGAGCGGACGTATGACGATTGTCAGCGGATTTTACAACACTCAGTATGACAATTTAGAGGTGCTTCCTCTTGAAGGAAAGGCATATGCAGCAACTGAAAAATTAGATGACACCAGTGCTCAGATTACATGGAATGGGAACTGGAAACATGTGTTAAATGAAGGTTACGCTCATTACAACAGAACCAGAACCTACGGCGGAGCGGTAGAAAAAGGCGTATATAATTATGATTACGGCCAGATACGCTACTTTAAGGGGGGCAATCCTCTTCCATGGGATTCCGGATACGGAAATGCATGGGGAAGTGCCAGTGATCAGGCTCATTATGAATTTGACTTCTATGGTTCAGGAATTGAAATTTATGGAGAAGTCAACGCCAATAATGGAACTGGAGATGTATTCATTGACGGCGAGCCGGTGGGAACTGTAAACTACAACAGCAGCAACGGCGGAACCGGCCGCGATGTATTTGCGCAGGGATTGGATCCTAATACACGCCATACATTGAAGGTAGTGGCAACACAGGGAGCCATTAGTCTCCAGAAGCTGGTAGTAATAGATGAACCGGATAATGAGGAGACAGATATTGCTAACTCTTTTGAGGTGACATTTAACGGAACAGGAATTAATGTATTTGGAAATTCCGGTGCAGCTACTCTTAAGGTAGAAGTAGACGGCCAGGTAGTGGAAGAAGGTTATGAAACTCCTGCAACAGGAAACAGACAGACCAGCTACACCTTACAAGGCCTTGCCCAGGGAGAACATACGGTTAAAGTTACAGTTACAGGCGGAACCTATTATGTAGATGGAATTGATCTGATTGGTGAACCGGCTGAGGGACAGACCATGGAAAGCCAAGTACTTCAGAAGTATCTGGAATTTGCCAAAGCCCTCAAAAATGAGGAGGGAACTTATACAGAAGAACAGTGGAATAAGCTTCAGGAAGAGATTGCCAAGGCAGAAGCTGTTTTAGCTGGAGAAGATGAAGCTGCCAAGGGACAGGCTTATCTGGATCTGAGAAATTATGTGGACAGTATTACTCCTGACCTTGCAGAGGAAACGGCAGAAGAGATTACAACCGTAACTACTCCATATGAAACGCCTGATCTTCCGGAACAGGTGAACGTTATATTAGCGGATGGAACACAGAAAGAGCTCCCGGTAACTTGGGATGTGGCGGCTGCCATGTTTAAGGAAGCCTGGACAACTGTTTCTGTAACCGGAAAGGTTCAAATTCCAGATACAGAAAAAACAGTAACTGTAAAGGCGCTGGTAGAAGTGGTACCGGAAGGTCTGGTTTACTTTATTGATTCCGGTTACAAGATAAACGACAATGAAACATCAGAAGAGTATGAGCTGATTAAGACACATATTGATACACTGAAAAACGAAACGGCGGATCAGATTACAGACGGAAACAGCTGGGGTTATGTAAATGACGGCATCAGCATCAAGAATGTAACGGACTACAGCAAAGAAAGTACAGGTCTGTATGCAGGATCCAACAAAGATATTGTTTATAAACTTCCATTGGAAGCAGGAACTTATGATTTTACAGGGGGATTCCGCGAGTGGTGGGGACAGACAAGACCTATGAGTGTAACTGTAACCTATCCCGTTGACGGTGGAACACAGTCTCAGGAGATCGGAGCCGTTGCTCTCAGCGGAAGTAATTCCAATGTGGAATTATCAGGAACTGTTACCATTCCAGAAGATGGAGTGGTAGAATATCGGGTAAAGAAAACCGGAACTCAGGATCCGGTAATCAGTTATCTCATTGTAAATCCTGCAAGAGAAGAGATGAGCGGAGAAGCTCTTGGACTGTCTATGGCTGTTACAGGAGAGGAAGACCTGCCGGATACAGTAACAATTGGTGAAACCGATCATTCTGTTACATGGAAAGTAGTGAGCGGTGACTGGTCTGTTACCGGTTCTGTTATGGAACTGGAAGGAACTGCAGATGGAATAGCTGAAACTATTACCTGGAATCCGGTGGTTTACAGTCCAAGTCAGGTATACTTTATTGACAGCGGCTCTGAGACTGTAGAGTCCCCATATTATGAGGCTGTCAAGGCAAATACAGAGCTGGCAAATGAAACTCAGGACCAGAAATACGAAGACGGACAGAACTTCGGTTATGTAGAATCCCAGGGAATCCATGCAAAGGGAACAGGCAGTATAGATGCTTCCAGCTTGCTTGATACTGGATTCTATGGTGAAAATCCCATTGGATCTTCCTTTGAATATAAGCTTACCTTAGATGCCGGCGAGTATAATGTGACAACGGGCCATATGGAATGGTGGCCAAATAAAACCCGTTATACTCAGGTGACAGCTTCTTATGAAAGCGCAGAGGGAGTGCAGGAAGTTGAACTGGGAACTGCAGGCTGGACAACCACAGGACCGGCTTATGTAGAAGGACACCTGTCTATCCCGGAAGACGGAACAGTAGTAACTCTTAAGTTTACCAATGTAAAGAATACTCAGGCTGCCTGTGTATCATATATTTCCGTAGAAGAAGGAGAGGCTGAGATACCAGAGCCAAAGACTATTAATAAGATCAAAGTAGATACAATGCCCAATAAAACTGTCTACGCCATTGGAGAAGAGTTTGATCCCACAGGCCTGGTAGTACAGGGCTATAATGGAACAGAGTATGTAAGAGATCTTCAGCTGGATGAGCTGGTTATGGACCCAATTAATATGGAAGAAACTGGAAGTACCAGACTGACCATCAGCTACACCAATGAAGACGGAAAAGAGATGACCGCCATCATTCGTGTGGTTGTCTATGATCCGGAAGATATGTATGCTCACAGCATTAAGGTAGTAACACCTCCGGATACAACTGTTTATGAGCAGAATGACAGTTTTGATCCATCTGGAATGGAAGTAAGGCTTCTGATGAAGGCTACGTCAAGCGATGCGATTCCAGAGAGCGTGGATTCTCTGGAGTATGGAGATTATCAGGTGAAATACGATTTCTCTGAAGCAGGAAAACAGAAGGTTACTGTGGTTTATTCCTATTTTACAGAGGATAATGAAGAGAAAGAACTGGAAGACACTGTTTCTGTTTATGTTCTGGATGAAACTAAGGACTATTATGACTGCGGAATTGAAATTACAAAAGAGCCAAATACAAAGGTTTATGAGACAGGAAGTACCTTTGATCCGGAAGGAATGGAGGTTCACCGACTGATTAAGGCCACCGGCAGCAATGCCATAAGGGCAGAGAAAATTACCGGCTATGAAATCAGTAATGACACTTTTGATGAGGCTGGACAGCAGAAAGTTACTATTTCTTATGTAGGAACTGGAAGCAACGGAGAGGAAAAGACATTTACCGATCAGACAACGGTTACTGTAACTGACAGCAGGATTGAAGTTATCAACGGGCAGGCGGAAGCGGCTGTAGAACAGCTGATGGAAGTGTTTGATACCGAGACGGAGGACTACAGAACCAAGGAAGAAAAACGGCAGGCAGTAAATCGTGCCGTGGATGTTTTGGTTTCCGTGGCAGCCCAGCTAAAAGCGGAAGAAAATGGACAGATTACCAGGGAGTATCTGGAGTGTCTGGCACAGGTGGAGGCTGTATTTAATAAGGCATATGGTGAAATTACAAGCCGTATTGCCGGTGATTTGTCACTGACAGAAAAAGCGGAAGCGGTAGGATTGCTGCTGAACTTTGTGAGAGATCTGGAAAACCAGGTAGTGGAACTTAAAATTGTTAAGGCTGCTATGCCGGAAAAAGTAGAGGAAGGAAAGATTGCCTCTGCCATGGAGATTACATTGACAGCTGGAGGAGAATCTGTTGAGAATCCTCAGATTCCTGTACAGATAACAATGAAGATACCAGAAGGCCTTTATGAGAAGAATCTGTTGATCTGGCATTATCTGACTGATGGAACAAAAGAAGTGATCATTCCGGAAGTGAAAGATGGATTTATGACATTTATGGCTGACAGCTTTGGTGTTTTTGCAGCTGTGTCTGATGATGAGACTCCAGTAAGTCCAGAAAAAGAAGTAAGCCGAATTGAGATCACATCCCTGCCTAATAAGACCTCTTACCGGGTGGGACAGGAATTTGATCCGGCAGGTATGGTAGTAACGGCCTTCTATACAGATGGAACAGAAGAAATTGTTACTGCCTATACGGTAAGTGGATTTGATTCCGCCGTGGCAGGAACAAAGACAATTACCGTATCCTATGAAGGAAAGACTGCTGAATTTACTGTAACAGTAACAAGAAGCAGTTCCGGCTCAGGAAGTTCTGCTGGTTCAGGTGTTTCCAGAAGCACTCTCACCTCTCGTGAGGTAGCAGGAACCTGGCATCAGGACAGCAACGGCTGGTGGTATGAAAAGGCCAGCGGCGGCTATCTTAAGAGCCAGTGGGGATTGATCAATGGCAAGTGGTATCATTTTAATGCCGAAGGCTATGCAGAGACAGGCTGGATTGTAGACGGAAATGTATGGTACTATCTGGATAGGACAAATTGCCATATGAAGACAGGATGGCATCAGGATGACCAGGATGGTTTCTGGTACTATCTCGATCTGAATACTGGAGCTATGAAGCTTGGCTGGCAGCAGATTGATGGTAAATGGTATTACTTTAAGACCGTTCCTGCATCAACTGGAGGCTGGTCCTATGACAGCGAAAAAGAAGAGTGGAATTACGGATTGATAGGAGACAGAACCCTTGGATCTATGTACGCCAATGCGACAACTCCTGATGGATATCAGGTGGGCGAAGACGGGGCCTGGCTTCAGTAAGTTGTAAAAACAGATACAGCAAAAAAGAAAGGGGTGCTGCCTGCAGCCAGAAACGGCTGGGGCAGCGCCTTCTTTTTGTTCTCTGCCTGCCTCCATTGGCGTCAAAGGGAATTTACCGGAAAACTATTGTAGAAATATGCTCCTTCATGTATAATAAATCAAAGCAAAACCATGAACATTGAAAGATAAAAACCAATGAATGATACAGGAGGATCACATTCCATGACCAGAAGTAAACTTCGTGAGCACTGTTTTAAAATGCTTTTCTGCGCTGATTTTCATCCGGCAGAGGAGAAGGAGGAGCAGCTGGACCTTTATTTTCAGGAGCCCAGCGAGGATGATACAACCACGGAAGGAAAAGAACTGATTGTTCACAGTGTAACAATGAATCCTGAAGAGGAAGCCTATCTGAAAAAGAGAACAGAGGATGTGATGAGCAAAATTCCTCAGTTAGATGAGAAAATTAATGAGGTGGCAGAAGGATGGAAGACAAAGAGGATGGGAAAAGCTGAACTGACCATTCTGCGTCTGGCCGCCTACGAGATTCTGTTTGACCAGGAAATTCCAGACAAGGTAGCTATTAACGAGGCCGTTGAGCTGGGGAAAAAATACGGGGGCAGTGAGGCTCCGGCCTTTATCAATGGTATCCTGGCAAAGCTGGTGTAATTATGGCCGGCGCATATTCTGTTTCTCAGGTTAACGCCTACATTAAGAACATGTTTGCCCAGGATTTTGTCTTAAGCCGTATTTCTGTGAAAGGTGAGGTTTCTAACTGTAAGTATCACACATCAGGTCATATTTACTTTACTTTAAAGGATAAGACAGCTGCCATATCCGCGGTCATGTTTGCCGGACAGAGAAGAGGGCTGTCGTTCCGTCTGGAGGAAGGACAGCAGGTAATCGTAAAGGGAAGCGTGGAGGTCTATGAGAGAGACGGACGCTATCAGCTTTACGCTCAGGAGATTAGCAGAGAGGGAATCGGCGACTTATTTGAGCGGTTTCAGAAGCTTAAAAGTCAGCTGGAGGAAATGGGGATGTTTGCCCCGGAATATAAACGTCCCATTCCCAGATTTGCCAGAACCGTAGGTATTGTCACAGCATCCACAGGAGCTGCTATCCGGGATATTATGAACATTGCTGCCAGAAGGAACCCCTATGTGCAGCTGATTCTTTATCCTGCCTTAGTACAGGGAGAGCAGGCAAAGTACAGCATTGCAAAGGGAATTGAAACTCTGGATGCCATGGGACTGGATGTGCTGATTGTGGGCAGAGGAGGCGGATCCATTGAGGATCTCTGGGCCTTTAACGAGGAAATGGTTGCCAGAGCCATATTTGCCTGCAATACTCCTGTTATTTCTGCGGTGGGACATGAAACAGATGTGACCATTGCCGATTATGTGGCGGACATGCGGGCACCGACGCCTTCAGCTGCGGCAGAACTGGCAGTATTTGATTACTGTCAGTTTGAAAATCAGCTGCTGGGCTGTCAGGAAGCCTTAAGAAAGGCGATGGACAGAAGGCTGGAGATGAGGCGTTATCAAACGCAGCAGCTTCGCCTTCGTCTTCAGCTTCACGACCCAAGACGGCAGATCAGGGAGAACAGACAGAGGCTGGCAGACAGCGAGGAAAAACTGAGAGCGGTTATGGTCTCCAGGATTCAGGCAGACCGGGCCAGGACAGATCAGATGGGAAAGAAAATTCAGGATCTTATGGAGAAGCAGGCGGTAAGAGACCGGCACAGACTCAATCTCATTGCCAGTCGGTTAGATGGTCTTTCCCCTCTGAAGAAGATAGGAGGAGGCTATGGTTTTCTGACAGATGGAAGAGGACTGCCTTTGGAATCTGTCAGCCAAGTTAGGAAAGGAGAGGCCATTGGCATACGTCTTGGTGACGGAAAAATAACAGCCCAGGTGTCTGAATGCTTCCCAGATAGGAAAAAGCCGGGAAAACAGAGGAAGGAGAAGGAAGATGGCTGCCAGGAAAGATAAGAGCATTGAAGAAACGTTCCAGGAATTGGAACAAATTATTAAGGATCTGGAGGCTGGAGAAAACTCCTTGGAGGATTCTTTTAAAAAATATGAAGCAGGGATGAAACTGATCAAATCCTGTAACGATAAAATAGAAAAAGTAGAAAAACAGATTCTTGTTTTGGAAGAAGGCGGTGAAGAACGTGGAGTTTAAAGAGATGCTGAATCTGAGAACCGGACAGGTGGAGGCTGTGGTAGAGTCTTATCTTCCGCCTGCAGAAGGGTATCAGAAAACAGTTCTGGATGCTATGGACTACAGCGTAAAAGCCGGAGGCAAGCGGTTAAGGCCAATGCTTATGGAGGAGGTATATCGTCTGTTTGGAGGACAGGGAAAGGAAATAGAACCTTTTATGGCCGCTATTGAGATGATTCATACTTCTTCTTTGATTCACGATGATCTGCCGTGTATGGATAATGATACCCTGCGGAGAGGCAAACCGACTGCATGGGTGAAATTTGGATATGATATGGCTGTTCTGGCCGGGGATGGTCTGCTGATTTATGCGGTGGAAACGGCAGCGAAGGCTTTTTCCATGACAGACCGGGCTGACTTAGTGGGACGCTGTATTGGAATTCTGGCTGAGAAAACAGGTATCTATGGTATGATCGGCGGGCAGACTGTAGATGTGGAGCTTACCAATCAGCCTATTCCAAGGGAAAAGCTGGATTTTATCTATCGGCTGAAGACGGGAGCGCTGTTAGAAGCATCTATGATGATAGGCGCTGTACTGGCAGGGGCCAAGGAAGATGAAATTCACATAACAGAACAGATGGCATCAGCTATCGGCCTTGCTTTCCAGATTCAGGATGATATTCTGGATGTAACCAGCAGTGCGGAGGTACTGGGGAAGCCGGTGCTTAGTGATGAAAAAAATAATAAAACCACATATGTGACTTTGGAAGGAATTGATAAGGCAAAGCAGGAGGTAAAGCGGATTTCAGAGGAAGCCGTTGCCTGTCTTCACAGCCTTCCTGGAAAGAATGAATTCCTGGAAGCATTGATTCGAATGTTAGTGAGCCGGGAAAAATAAAGGATATGATCGTATATGATACTGGAATTAATCAACGGGCCGGAGGATATTAAAAAGCTTTCATCAGAGGAATTAGATATTCTCAGACAGGAAATCCGGAATTTCCTCATAGGAAAAATCAGCGCCACCGGCGGCCATCTGGCCTCCAATTTGGGAGTAGTGGAGCTGACGATGGCTCTTTTTTTAACCTTTGATCTTCCAAAAGATAAGATTATCTGGGATGTGGGGCATCAGTCTTATACTCATAAAATTTTAAGCGGAAGGAAGGACAGCTTTGATGAGCTGAGGCAGTATGGAGGCATCAGCGGCTTTCCAAAGAGGAAAGAAAGTCCATGTGACGCATTTAATACGGGACACAGTTCAACTTCCATCTCCGCGGGACTGGGAATTGCCCAGGCACGGGATGTGCTGAAGGAAGATTACTATGTGGTTTCCGTTATCGGAGACGGCGCTCTTACCGGCGGCATGGCTTATGAGGCTTTGAACAATGCTGCCCGTATGAAAAGAAACTTTATTATTGTATTAAATGATAACAACATGTCCATCTCAGAGAATGTGGGAGGCATGTCAAAATATTTAAATGGGATCCGTACTGGTGACGGATATCTGGACTTAAAAAAATATGTGACAGGAGTACTGTCAAGAATTCCAGTGGTGGGAGAAAGTCTGATTGAACAGATCAGCCGCACGAAAAATGGAATCAAGCAGCTCCTCATACCAGGAATGCTTTTTGAAAACATGGGAATTACCTATTTGGGACCGGTAGATGGCCATAACATTCCTGCTTTAAGGCGGGCTTTGCGGGAGGCTAAGAAGCTGAATCATGCAGTTCTTCTCCATGTAATTACCCAAAAAGGGAAAGGCTATGTTCCGGCGGAGAAAAATCCGTCCAGATTTCATGGCGTGGAACCTTTTGATATTTCAACAGGTAAGCCGAAAAGGGAGAAAAAGTATCCCTCCTACACAGATGTGTTTTCTAAAACTATTTGTCAGCTGGCAAAAGAGGATCCCAGAATCGTGGCTGTAACAGCTGCTATGCCTGACGGAACGGGACTGAAGCGTTTTTCCAGGCTGTATCCCAGACGGTTTTTTGACGTGGGGATTGCAGAGGAACATGCGGTGACTTCCGCAGCCGGCATGGCAGCAGGAGGACTGAAACCGGTAGTTGCCGTGTATTCCTCATTTTTGCAGAGGGGATACGATCAGATTCTCCACGATGTGTGTATTCAGAATCTTCCTGTTGTACTGGCGGTGGACAGAGCCGGCCTTGTGGGAAGCGACGGAGAGACCCATCAGGGAATCTTTGACCTGTCTTATCTTTCTTCTATTCCCAATATGAGCGTATTTGCGCCTAAAAATATGTGGGAACTGATGGATGGCCTGAAATTTGCATTTGCCTATGAAGGTCCCTTTGCAGTCCGCTATCCCAGAGGGGAGGCTTACAGAGGCCTGAAGGAATTTCGGACGCCTGTGGAATACGGAAAGGGAGAGATGCTTTATGAGGAGCAGGATATTGCCCTTTTAGCAGTGGGCAGTATGGTAAGTACAGGAGAACATGTAAGAGAGAAGCTGAAGGCAGAGGGCTGGAATTGTACTCTGGCTAACGGACGTTTTGTAAAGCCTGTGGATTATGAGCTGGTGGATCGTCTGGCAGCCAGACACTGGCTGATTGTTACCATGGAAGAAAATGTTCTTCAGGGAGGATACGGCCTGGCAGTAACCAGGTATATTCATGAGCATTATCCTCAGGTGAAGGTTATGAACATTGCCATTCCGGACGGTTATGTGGAACATGGAAATGTTTCCCTGTTAAGAAAGGGCTTAGGAATTGACAGTGATTCCGTTTTGTGGCGCATGAAGGAAGAATATCTGGAAGAACGCAGGCAGGATGATGAGTGGAAACGGCTGCCCAGATAGAAATTGGCTGGGCAAAGAAGATTCCCCTCTCAGGGAAAAGATAAAAAATCAATTCAGAGCTGTGAAGAGCCGGCCGGTGCCATGGCCTGTTCTTTGCAGCGTAATAATAGAAGGACTTAAGGAAAACCAATGAAAGAACGTTTGGATGTGCTTTTGGTCAAGAGAAATCTGGCAGAATCCAGGGAAAAGGCCAAGGCTGTTATTATGTCGGGAATTGTTTATGTAGACGGACAGAAGGAAGACAAAGCAGGCGCTTCCTTTGAAGATACCGTTTCTATTGAAGTAAGGGGAAACACTCTGAAATATGTCAGCCGTGGCGGTCTGAAACTGGAAAAAGCCATGACCCATTTCGGGGTGGAGCTGGAAGGTAAGATCTGCATGGATGTAGGCTCTTCTACCGGAGGCTTTACTGACTGCATGCTGCAGAACGGCGCAGTTAAGGTTTATGCGGTAGATGTAGGACATGGACAGCTGGCATGGAAGCTGAGAAATGACCCAAGGGTTGTATGTATGGAGAAGACCAATATACGCTATGTAACTCCGGAACAGATTCCAGATGCCCTGGACTTTGCCTCCATTGACGTGTCATTTATCTCACTTACTAAGGTGCTGGTACCAGTAAGAGAGCTTTTAAAGTCAGAAGGGCAGATTGTGTGCCTGATTAAGCCTCAGTTTGAGGCCGGACGGGAGAAAGTAGGCAAAAAAGGCGTGGTAAGAGAAAAATCGGTTCACCTGGAAGTGATCGAGATGGTGATCGATTTTGCCCTTCACCATGGATTCTCTGTAAAGAATCTGGAATACTCTCCTATCAAAGGCCCTGAGGGCAATATAGAATATCTGCTGTGGCTGGAGAAAACAGAACCAGGAAGCGAAACGCAGGCAAAATCATTGTTGCCGAAAGAGGTTGTAGACGCGGCCCATGGAGAGCTAAGCTAAGAAGGCGGGAGTAAACGGCCATGAAAAATTTTTACATTATTTGGAACCCGGAGAAACAGGGGGCAAAAGAATGGTCCTGTCATGTGAGAGATTATCTGATCGCTCACGGTGCGGAATGTTATGTAAGCAGCGGCAGTCAGGAAAACAGGGAAAGCCGTCACTATACAGATCCTTCCCGTGTGCCTGATCTGGTTCAGTGCGTAATCACGTTGGGCGGGGATGGTACTTTAATTCAGGCAGCCAGAGACCTGGCAGGGAGAAACCTTCCTCTTTTTGGAATCAATCGGGGAACTCTGGGATATTTGACACAGGTGTCAGGACAGGAGGAAATATACGCTGCTTTGGATGCCCTTCTCCACGATGAGTTCAGCCTGGAGGACAGAATGATGCTTCGGGGAAGAATTTTCCGTCAGGGCAGGGAGGAAGGGCAGGACATTGCCTTAAATGAAATTGTGATTGCCAGAAATGAGGGACTGGGAATTTTAAGATTTAAAGTTTACCTTGACGGGGAGTTTTTAAATGAATACCGGGCAGACGGGATGATTGTAGCTACTCCAACGGGGTCTACGGCTTATAATCTGTCAGCAGGAGGGCCGGTCCTGGTTCCGTCAGGGTCCATGAAGGTTTTGACTCCTATCTGTTCCCATGCTCTCAGCGCCAGAAGCATTGTGATGTCAGGGGAAAGCCGTTTGAGGATAGAGGCTCTTGGAACGGGGGAAAGCTGTCAGGCAGCTGTTTTTGACGGGGATTATACCGTAAAAATGAATTCAGGTGATTTTATAGAGATTGAAAAGTCCGAGACAAAAACAGTTCTTGTGAAATTAAAAAATCTGTCTTTTTTAGATAACCTGAGAAACAAAATGGCCAGTATTTAGGAAGCGGCCCTGTCCGATGGGACATGGAGGCAGCCTGTCTGGCTTGGAACTGGCAGACAAAATGGAGGATAATTATGAAACTGGAAAGACACAGCAAGATTGTGGAATTAATTGGAAAGTACGAGATTGAGACTCAGGAGGAACTGGCTGATTACTTAAATAAAGCTGGATTTGCCGTGACTCAGGCTACCGTTTCCAGAGATATCCGGGAGCTGAAGCTGACTAAGGTACAGTCTGAATCTGGAAAACAGAGATACATGGTTCTTCAGCATCAGGGGTCTTTCAGTGACAAGTATATTCGTATTCTGAGAGACGGTTACCTGTCTATGGATATGGCTCAGAACATTCTGGTTATAAAAACTGTTTCCGGTATGGCAATGGCGGTGGCAGCCGCTTTAGACGCTTTGCATTTTACAGAAATTGTAGGATGTATTGCAGGAGACGATACCATTATGTGCGCTGTGCGCAGCGCCGATGATACCATTCTTGTTATGGACAAGCTGAAAAAGCTGATTGCGGGATAAGGAGGCAGATCATGCTATCAGAACTCCATGTGAGGAATCTGGCCTTAATTGAGAGGGCGGATATTGAGCTGGGAGAAGGTTTTAATGTTCTGACTGGTGAGACGGGAGCCGGTAAATCCATTATGGTCGGCTCTGTCACCATTGCCCTGGGAGGAAAAATCCCTAAGGATATTATAAGAAAAGGAGCAGATTACGCTTATATTGAGCTGATCTTTTCTGTGCTGTCTCCGGAAAAAATCAGACGTTTGAGAGAACTGGATGTGTATCCTGATGATGATGGAACCGTGATTGTTTCCAGGAAAATTATGCCGTCCAGAAGTGTAAGCAGAATTAACGATGAAACGGTAACTGCAGGCAAATTAAGACAGATTACCGGACTTTTGATTGACATTCACGGTCAGCATCAGCACCAGTCTTTATTATACAAGTCAAAGCATCTGGAAATTCTGGATAAGTATCAGGAAAAACAATCTCAGAATCTGAAACAGAATATTGCTTCTTCCTATCAGACTTATGTCCGGCTTCAGGAAAAACTGGCTTCTTATGAGATGGATGAGGAGTCCCGTCTCAGAGAGATGGATTTCCTGCGGTTTGAAATAGAGGAGATTGAAAACGCTCAGCTAAAAGAGGGGGAAGAAGAGGAACTGACTGCCAGATACCGTATTTTTTCCAATGGAAGAAAAATTGCGGAAAGTCTGTCCGCTGCCTATCAGGCTTTGGATACAGATTTGGTAGGGAATGCTCTCAAGGAAGTAGAGCATGCAGCTGCCTGTGATGAGAGCCTGGGACAGATTCGGGATCAGCTTTTTGATGCAGAATCCATTCTGGGAGATGTCCGCCATGGAATAGCTTCCTATATAGAAAGCATGTCATATGATCAGGAAGAATTTCAGCAGATAGAGTCCAGGTTGGATTTAATACGGAATCTGGAGGCAAAATATGGGGGAAGAATTCCGGCAGTTTTTGCAGCGCTGGAGAAAAAGAAGCTTCGTCTAAAGGAGTTGGAAGACTATGATCTGGTAAAGCTTAAGATAAAGGAAGAGTTTTCTCAGGTAACAGATTGTCTGGAGCGGCTGTGCGGGCAGCTGTCTCTTATGAGAAAGACCGCAGCAAAAGAACTGACAGAAAAAATACGTCAGGGTCTTTTGGATTTGAATTTTCTGGATGTGGAATTCTCTATGGAATTTACAAAGTTGGATCATTTTACAGCAGGGGGCTACGATGAAGCTGAATTTGTAATCTCAACCAATCCAGGAGAGCCGTTAAAGCCTTTGGGGATGGTGGCTTCCGGCGGCGAGCTGTCCAGAATTATGCTGGCGATTAAGACTGTTTTGGCAGACTCGGATGAGATCCCTACTTTGATTTTTGACGAGATTGACACAGGAATCAGCGGACGGACCGCTCAGAAAGTATCTGAGAAGCTGGCCTATATTGCGGCTACCCACCAGGTGATCTGTATTACCCACCTGCCTCAGATTGCATCAATGGCAGACATTCATTTTGAGATAGCTAAATCAGTAGAAGATGGGAAAACTTCTACGACCATTAAGCCATTGGATTTCCGTCATGTTACAGATGAGCTGGCAAGGCTTTTGGGAGGAGCGCAGATTACCCAGGCGGTAAAGGAAAATGCCAGGGAGATGCACAGACTGGCTCAGATACGGAAAGAAGAGCTGAAGGACATGCAGAGACAGAATCG
This sequence comes from Candidatus Hungatella pullicola, assembly GCA_019114305.1. Lineage (GTDB taxonomy): Bacteria > Bacillota > Clostridia > Lachnospirales > Lachnospiraceae > Hungatella_B > Hungatella_B pullicola. The sequence goes on from DXFU01000074.1 coordinate 45,580, forward strand.
GTCCTAAGGGAAGAAAGGCAGAAAAATCTGCCGGAAAAAGGAAATCAGGAGAAGGATTAAAGGTAGAATACTTATGATAGGGACAGAAAAAATACAGACAATGAAAGAAAATACACTTTTTTTTGCAGCTATGTACCTGGAGCATAATCATATTTATGGAATGTGCGACGGTCTGATACAGGGGGGCGGAATTTTAAAGTCAGTATATGATCCGGACAAGGAGAAGGCCAGAAGCCTGGCTGCCAGATTTCCAGGCGCTAAGGCAGTGGAGTCGGAGGAAGAGATCTTAAAGGATCCGGAGATTCTTCTGGTTGCCGCTGCGGCCGTTCCCTGTGAAAGATGTCAGGTGGGAATCCGATGTATGGAGGCGGGGAAAGATTATTTTACCGATAAAGGTCCCTTTACTGCTCTGGAGCAGCTGGAACTTGCCAGAAAAAAGGTGGAGGAGACAGGAAGAAAGTATATGGTTTATTATTCCGAGCGGCTTCATTCCGAATGCTCTGTATATGCGGGGCAGTTGGTGAAAGCAGGGGCGATTGGACGGGTTTTAAGCGTAACCGGCCTTGGCCCGCACCGCCTGGGCAACCCTGAGGAAAGGCCTGAGTGGTTCTATGAAAAAGCCAGATATGGAGGGATTATCTGTGACATTGGCTCTCATCAGGTAGAACAGTTTCTGTATTTTACAGGGTGTGAAGATGCAAAAATAGAGTCGGCCAGAACTGCGAATTACGGTCATCCTCAGTATCCGGAGCTGGAGGATTATGGGGATGTTATGCTGACGGGAGACAACGGAAGCGCCGGGTATTTCCGTGTAGACTGGTTTACTCCTGACGGACTTTCTGTGTGGGGAGACGGCCGAACTCTTATATTGGGAACAGAAGGATATATAGAGCTTCGTAAGACGGTGAATGTGGCGGCAGACGATCCTCAGGGAGACCTCCTGATTTTAGTGGACAAAGAAGGAGAGAAAAAAATATCCTGCAGGGGAACCACAGGATATCCCTTCTTTGGACAGCTGATTCGGGACTGTCTTGACAGAACAGAAACTGCCATGACTCAGGCTCATGTATTTAAGGCAGCTCAAATAGCGCTTCAGTGTCAGGAAGCCGCTGACAGGAGAAAATAATTAGGGGTATGTGATCAGCTGAATGGTTTCAGCTTGGCGTAAATATCCTCCAGGATAATAGTTTCTCCTTTGGTATTTGAAATTTCAGGGAAAAATTTCCTTACATTTTTTAATAGGATTCGCTTGCAGAGGAATTTAATAAATATTAGCTAAAATAATCACAATGGTTTTTTAAGAAAAATATAACAGACTGATTTCATCAAATTCTCACATACTATGAAAGGAGCATTTAGGTTGTCTCCTTTCATTTTTTTTAGGAGGTATGGGAGATGGGAAGAAGTAAGTTTCACAGATGGACAGTCTGCGCCTTTTGGTTCAGCCTTTTCTTCTGTATTGGCTTTTCCTGGTTTTATATGGAACGGATGATTCCGGACAAACTAAATGTGGTGGTGGAGGAGGAAGGCCAGTTTCAGTTCTCCATGCCTTTTGAGGTTACTTTGTCCAGTGAAAGCGAAGAGGTGGTTTTAAGCAACGGTTCCAACATTCCGTCGGATCAGATACGGCTGGATGTGAATCAGCCATTTCAGGTGTACTCAGAGAGTCAGGGCACTTATGAATTGGACCTGAAGCTGTTTGGCTGGCTTCAGCTAAAGGACATACAGGTAGATGTGGTGGAAACCAGGTACGCCATTCCATGCGGACTTCCCGTAGGTATTTATCTGGAGTCAGACGGGGTTATGGTAATAGGAACCGGGCGGATTCTGGGAAAGGATGGACAGGAGCACGAGCCGGCTGCAGGCATCTTGAAATCAGGGGATTATATTGAAGCCATGAACGGAACTCCTTTGGAGACAAAAGAGCAGCTGGTGGAGCAGCTGAATCAGCGGGGAGGAGAGCCGGTAGTATTGGATATCAGGCGGGGAGAGTCCAGAATGGAAGTGGAAATTGATCCTGTAGAGGCAGATGACGGAACCAGCAAGCTGGGAGTCTGGGTCAGGGATGATACCCAGGGAATCGGCACTATGACTTATGTGGACATGAATGGAAAATTCGGCGCTCTTGGTCATGGAATCAGCGACAGTGATACGGGACAGGTAGTGGTTATTACGGATGGAGCATTGTATGAAACTGCCATTATGGGAATTGAAAAGGGCACATTTGGGAAACCGGGGGTTATGAGCGGCGTGATCTATTATGGACCAGGTTCCTCTTTGGGTACAATTGAAGATAATACAGAGGAAGGAATTTTTGGAACGGTAAATCAGAAGTTTCAGAAACAAATTACAGGGGAGGCGCTGCCTGTGGGCTACCGCCAGGATGTAAAAAAGGGAAAGGCCTATATCCGCAGCAGTGTGTCAGGACAGTTGAAGGATTATGAGATTGAGATACAGAAGGTGGATTACAATACAGACCATAAAAATAAGGGTATGGTTATTCAGGTGACGGATCCGGAACTTTTGGCATTAACCGGAGGAATTGTCCAGGGTATGAGCGGCAGCCCTATTATCCAGGATGGAAAGCTGATTGGCGCTGTCACCCATGTTCTGGTTCAGGATTCCTCCAGAGGATATGGGATTTTTATTGAAAGCATGCTGGAACATCAGCAGTAATGTCCTAAAGCCTAAGAACCAGTGGAATTACAATTAAGGATATGGTAAGATAGACAGGTATTATTGAATCGGACTCTACTAAGTGAAAGTACAAGAGGGAATCAGGTGAGAATCCTGAACGATCCGGTCACTGTATTCAGGGAGCGATATTTGGTCAGACCCATTGCGCCATGCGTGAGAAGGGAAATAAAGCGATGATCTGTAAGTCAGGAAACCTGCTTAGTAGAAAGAGATGAAGTCTCCGTGTAAGGCATTGCATCTGAATCAATAAGTCCTTTTGTGCTCAGGCATGAAAAGGGCTTATTGTCAGTGCCTGTTTTTGAAAAACAGAGAGGAAGCTTCATGCTTCCTTTTTCTTTTGTCCCGGATCAGGGCAAATGGTGCGTTTTTACTGAAAGCAGATCTCAAAACAGGCGCTGAATCCAGTATTGCAGGATCAAATCTTCGGCGGTTCAGGAATACCAATGAAATATGATGTCAGTGGAATCAGAAGCTGACACGGAAATGGAGGAATCATGAAAAAAGCAGTAAAAAAAAGTAAAAAGTATACCCTTCTGGCAGCAGCCCTTCTCATCATTGGGGCAATTCTGACAGGGTGTTCCGGAAGCCAAAAGGCTGATTCTCAGGAGAAGAGGCCAAGGGCAGAAAGCGGGGGTCAGATACAGCTGTCTGAGGAAGAGGCGGAGTCCGGGGAAGCTGAAGATCAGGAAATTGTGCTGGCCGGTTACAGAAACATCGCTCCGGGAGAAGAGGATGCCTATTACTGCAGTGTAATCTTATATGTCTGGGAGCCGCTGATCGCCATGGATGAAAAGGGGGAACCGGCTCCTAAGCTGGCTGAAAGCTGGGAAATGTCAGAAGACGCAAAAACCTGGACCTTCCATCTTAGGAAAGGGGTTTCCTTCCACGATGGGCGGTCTTTTAACGCAGATGCAGTTCTTTATAATTTTGACCGTATGAGATCTGAAGTAAAGCCGTCTGGATTTTACAGCTTAAACATTGACAGTTTTTATCCAAATCTGGCTCAGGTCAATAAAATTGACGACTATACAGTGGAACTTACCTTTACAGAGGCAGCCCCAACGCTTCTTTATACGATGACCAATTTTGGAAGCGCAATGTTCAGTCCAGGCTGTTTTGATGAAAATTATAACTTTACCGGCATTGCCCAGGGGACGGGGCCATTTAAAATTGCGGAAAATGTGCTGGATCAGTATGTGCTTCTGGAACGCAATGAAGAATACTGGGGAGAAAAGGCAGCGGCAAAAACCATTCGCGTAAAGACAATCCCTGATGTAAACACCAGATTTTCCGCTTTGAAATCAGAGGAGATTATGGGAGTCATTGATCTGAAGGCTATTACCCCGGCTTTGGCAAACCAGCTGGCAGAGGATGATAATTTTGCCATTACATCCACCAATTCCACAATGATTGATTTTTTGTGTCTTAATGGTACCAAATGGCCTTTTAGCGATGTAAGAATGAGACAGGCCTTAAGCCTTCTAATAGACAGAGCAGCCATTATTGATACCATTTATTTGGGATACGCCTCACCTACCTCTAATATTCTTAATTACAGCACGCCTTTCTACAAAGAGATTCCGGTGGACCATGATACAGAGAAAGCCCGGGAACTGGCGAAAGAGGTTTTGGGAGAGAAAACAGTTACAGTAAAATATTTGATTCAGCAGGACAGCGGAGAGCAGAAGGCAGAGGCAGAACTGATTGGGGCTCTCCTTACGGAAATCGGCGTAGATGTAACCATTGAATCGTATGACTGGGCGACTATCAGAGAAAGGATGAAGACGGGGGATTATGATCTGGCCAGAGGGCAGCAGGGCCTTCCCAATATGGAAGCCATCACCATTTTCAAACGGTTTATGTATTCCACCGGAGATCAGAACGTGAATTACAGCCTTGGAGTTAAGGATCCTCAGATTGACGCTTTGATCGATCAGGCAGACAAAGAAATTGATCTGGCAAAAAGGCAGGAGATCTACGACCAGCTCCAGGAAATTTCTGTGGAGCGTCAGCCGGTTCTTCCTTTATACAATGAAAAGACCCTGATGGTTTACAACAAGAAGCTGACAGGATATGAGGCTCAGATCTACGGCCTTGATTTAACCAAGGTGCAGTGGACACAGTAAAAGGAGTATAAAATGTTTCCATATATTATAAGGCGCTGCCTTTCTGTGATTCCGGTTCTTATTGGAATTTCCCTGCTGGCTTTTGCCCTGGGCCTTCTGACCCCTGGGGATCCGGCGGATATGGCTTTGAGCCGGGATGGAGTTTCTTTTGTAACCCCTGAACTGTTAGAAAAAAAGCGGGAAGAGCTTGGTCTTAATGATCCGGCGCCGGTACAGTATCTTCGATGGGCAAAAAATGTTTTGACAGGGGACTTGGGAAGATCATACAGCGATAACACACAGGTAAGCGGCCAGCTTATGCGCCGCCTGCCTGTAACCTTAAGCCTTGCTTTTTCCGCTATGGGACTGGTGGTTGTATTTGGGATTCTCATGGGGGTAGCCTCCGCTGCTTTTGTTAACCGCATTCCGGACCAGATTCTGCGTCTTCTGACCAATTTTATGATGGCTCTCCCTTCTTTTTGGCTTGCCATTGTGCTGATTATTATGTTTGGAGAAAAAATGAAGCTTCTTCCAACCAATGGTCTGGGAGGAGTGAAACATATGATTCTTCCTGCTGTAACTCTGGCCTGCGCTAATATAGCCATGACAGGAAGACTTATGCATTCTTCCATGCTGGAGGAATTTGGAAAACAGTATATGCTGGCGGCAGAGGCGAAGGGAATCAGCCGTCTCTGCCTTCTGTTCTGCCATGGATTTCCCAACGGTATTCTGCCCGTTATTCCCTTGTTTGGAAATTTTATGGGAGGAATGTTAGGCGGGTCTGTGATTGTAGAAAGTATGTTTGCCCTTCCTGGTCTTGGAACCTACGTGCTGGAGGCTATACACGCCAGGGACTATCCTGTCATACAGGGGTATGTTCTCTTTACCGGAGTTACATACACTTTGATATCTTTGGGGACGGATGTCATCTGCGCTCTTGCTAATCCCAAAATTCGTTTAGGAGGAAAAAAGTGAAAAAGACACAGTTACTATCTGGAATTACGGGAATTTTTATTCTTGCTGTTATTCTTGGCTTCAGTATTCTTGCGCCGGTTTTGGCGCCCTACGATCCCAATGGAATAGATTTGACCGAGACTTTGGCAGGTCCTTCCGCTTCCCACCTTATGGGAACGGATCTTCTGGGAAGAGATGTGTTCAGCCGGATTTTGTACGGAGGAAGAAGCTCTATTCTTCTGGCTTTTCTGGCTACCGTTCTTTCTATGGCGGCAGGTATGGCGGTAGGGACTTTGGCCGGCTATTACGGAGGTCTTTTTGATGATTTGATTGTTGCCGTTATCAGTATTTTTCAGGGACTGCCTGAAACAAGTCTGATGATTGCCCTGGCGGGAATTCTGGGGCCAAGTTTTCAAAGCCTGATGACTGCGCTTGTTCTCACCAGCTGGACCGGCTTTGCGAAGATTATCCGAACAGAGGCTCTGCGTCTGAAAGAAGAAAATTTTATCCAGGGGCTTAAATGCCTTGGAGTTTCAGATTTCGCCATTATCTGGAGGCATATTGTACCCAATATGAAGGGAAACACAGTGATTTTGTTTACCACCAGAGTGGGACGCTGTATTTTGTCTATATCTGGCTTAAGCTTTTTGGGACTGGGCATTCAGCCGCCAACCCCGGACTGGAGCGTGATGCTCAATGATGCCAGAATGAGCTTTCGATCGGCATGGCATTTAATTGCAGCTCCGGGTTTCTGTCTGGTATTTTTGCTTTTGGGAATCAACCTGACGGGGGATATGCTGCGGGATCTGATGGACTGCAGAAGAGGAGAGGCAGGAGGATACTGATGGACAGAAATTTGAATCTAAAAGACGTGGTGGTGCATTTTAAAGTAAAGGAAGGAACGGTAAAGGCTGTGGACCATGTTAACATCTGCTTTCGGGAGGGAGAAATAACAGGGCTGATGGGTGAAAGCGGATGCGGAAAATCTGTTCTTGCCATGGCTATTTTGGGACTCCTTCCTTCTTACGCCAGGACAGATGGAGAGATTTGTTTGGAGGGCAAAAATCTTTTGGATCTTTCCCAAAAAGAAATGAGAAAATTAAGAGGAAGAAAGATCGGACTGATTCCCCAGAATCCTGCCGGCTCTTTTAATCCTGTGAGAAAAATAGGAAGTCAGATTACAGAAGCCATGACGGCAGATGGGAAAAAAAGAACAAGGAGAGAGAAAGAAAGGGAGGCATCTGCTCTTTTGGAGGCGTTTGGATTTATCCATAAAGATGCCGCCGGAGTGCTCCGTTCCTATCCCTTCCAGCTAAGCGGCGGAATGCTGCAGAGGGCGGCTGCTGCAATGGGAACTGCCGCAATGCCGGAGTGGATTCTGGCAGACGAACCTTCCAAGGGATTAGAGGGACCTCTGCGCTGCCAGCTGTATGAGACCCTGGCGGCAGTGAAAAAAAGAGGAATCAGAGGGATGATTCTTATTACCCATGACTGGGAGCTGGCTGCCCGGCTTTGTGACAGGGTGGCAGTGATGTACGGCGGACAGATAATAGAAATGGGAAAACAGGTTATCAAAAGACCCCGTCATCCTTACACAAAAGGACTGCTGGCATCCCTTCCGGCCAATGGAATGAATCCTATGCCAGGAAGAGCCCCTGCTCCATGGGAGGAATTAAAAGGCTGCAGATTTGCTCCCAGATGCCCCAAGGCCCGTCCCTGCTGTACGGTTCAACAGCCGCCTGCGGCAGAAGAGAGTGGGGAAATGGTGAGGTGTTTTCTCTATGATTGAACTGAGAGAGGTAAGCAAAAGTTTTGGAAAGAAAGAAAAAATAAAAGTTCTGGATCAAGTGAGCGTTTGTCTGGAACAAGGGAGAACCATTGGAATTATGGGACCAAGCGGGTCAGGAAAAACCACTTTGGCCCGAATTGCGCTGATGCTGGAGTCTGCAGACACGGGAGGCGTGTATCTTCAGGGAAAAAAGGTGGACAGGAGAGACAGAAAACAGATGAAACAGTTTCGCAGGACGGTACAGTATATTTCCCAGCATCCGGAGTCCTTTTTTGATCCAAACTGGACACTGGAAAAAAGTATTATGGAGGCCGCCGCTTTGAGCAGCCATAGAAAAGAAGGGGAGAAAAAGCTGGAGGCGCTGCTGGAACTGGTAAAACTGAATTACGCTGTTTTAACCCGTTTCCCCCATCAGGTAAGCGGCGGCGAGATTCAGAGAGCTGCCCTCTGCCGTGCCCTGATTTTGGAACCTAAGGTTCTTATTCTGGACGAGTCTACTTCTATGCTGGATGTGTCAGTTCAGGCCCAGATTCTTCATGTGCTGAAGGAAATTCAGGAAAGACAAAGTCTGGCCTATCTTTTTATTTCCCATGACAAACCGGCAGTTTTCTGGTTTTCTGATGAAGTTAAGGAACTGAGAAATGGGAAACTCCATGGATAAGCATCAGGCTGACCATAAAGGTTTTACAAAAATTGGAAGCGGTATATTTTGAAGATAAAAATAATAAACAGAAAATTAAGAAAATTTCTGAAACAGAAATAATTGATCAAAAACGGAAAAATATTTGAATAAATAGTGCGAAAGTGATATACTGATTCTAATGGCTTTCAGTCGAAAAGCCTTAATGCTTATGGAAGTCCGTGTAAGCGGCAGAATGGAGGTAAAATGAAGGTATGGAAAAAAATATCCAGACAGCTGATTGCGTCTGGACTGGCGCTGACCCTTGCTTTTGCAGGTACGGGAACCCAGTCCCTGGCATCAGCGGCAGCTCAGGGAAGCCTTTCTGATTTCAGCGGGGAAAATCAGAAGAAAGAAGGCGCAGGCAAAAAGGAGGCATCGGAATCAGATGCTTTAAAAAAAGAGGAAGAGGAGAAAGAACAGAACGCTTCCAAAACATCAAATAAGGGGGAAAAAGCTCAGCTGTTCCAGACATCCTGGGATTTAGTCACAGGCGGAGGTACTCTTTTAGATGAAAAAGGAACTTCCGTAACCCAGCTTCAGAAAAATAAAGGGTCATTCACCAATGAAGACGGGGTTAAACTGGAAATTGACGCATCATCAGGCAAATTCGCTGTTCAGGATACCAGAACTCAGGTGAATTCCGGAACGAAAATTTCTGTTCCCGCAGAAGGCGATGTATGTTTTCTCACAATAGAAGCGCATAAATACTGGCGGGGAAATGATGACAGTGTTTCCCAGAAGGAAAAAGAGGCCAATGCTTTGGCTACCGCGGGAATTACAGGGGTTAAGACTGCAGTGGTTGAGGACATAGAAACCAGCCTGGAAGACAGCAATTACGAAATTTATACTTATCGCTGTGTGATGGAAAATGGGGCTGACGCTGTAACTTTAAACGTAAAGGCAGACCGTTCCATGTACATTACTCATATTGCCGCAGACTGCAGGGAATATGCTTCCGTTCTGGTGGAAGGGGATGTCATCCTGGAAGAAGAAACTGATTCTATAGAAGATTCCGTTCATGTTGTTTTGGAAAATGAAAAGACAGGAGAAACCTTTAAAGGAACTATAGAAAATGACGGAGACCAGCATACTTACAAAGCAGAAGTAAAGGTAGCCAAAGAAAGCAGTTTCCTCATTACCCTGGATAAGGAAAATTATGTTGTTACGGGGGAAAACAGGATTTTTTTATCAGAAGATTCGGGAGATTTCTGGCATGATCTGACGGTTTCCAAATCAAAGTTGAAAACCGTGAAAGGAACCGTGAAAGGATTTGATGATACCTTCCATACCTCAGAGCTGTCAATAGAGTTTATACCTCAGAGAGCTACTGAATACATTCCGGAAGCGGAGATGAACGGAAGAGATTATACGGTTCTCTTGGAGCCGGGAATTCCATATGCGCTGAAGCTAAAGGGAGCGGATGACTATAAGATATTACAGCCGGAAGGAACCGTTACGGTAACAGAGTCAGAGACTCTGGATATTTTTGTAAGTCAGAAAGAAATTTATCCGATAACTATCCAGTGGCCGGATGAGGTGGATTTGTCTGACCTGGCCCTTCAATTTGTCTATACAGACGAAGATGGAAAACAGGAGGTGTTTGATTCCCAGTCGGAGATTCGCTTAAAAGAGGGAACGTACACTTTGTCTCTGGACGGAGAGTTTGATCAGGTGCCCTGGATGATTTCCGGCGGGCAGAGGATTACAGTAAACGGACCTGTAACTCAGAAAATTCGACTGAAAGAGGTGACTTCCTGGAGTTTATACAATGACGGAACGGACAGTTATTTTTCCGGCTTTCTGGAAGGAGAAACAGGTTATTACCGTGGGCTTAAGATTGACGCTGCAGAGGGCAAGCTGGCCTTGCGTTCCGATGGGCTGGGGAGCCAGTTTAACGCTAACACAAAAATCCATGTTCCTGTAACGGGAGACTGTATCATAGCCGTGGAGGCACAGCAAAGAGGATATGCCTTTTATACCATTAACGGCCAGGCGGCAGATCAGGACAGCGAAATAACCACTGTAAATTATACAGGAGAGGCTGGATACATTGATATTGCAGCCACGGGAACATCGTATATTAAATCCATTTCCCTTATTTACCCGGCTCCGGAAGTTCCGATTCATAAGCAGGAAGTTATGCCGGAAACGGCCCAGTGGGGAAGTCCTGATAATCTTACTGTCAGCCCTTACGGACAGACCATTACCTTTACACAGGCAGGCGGATCTATGTCCGGCAAAGAGGCTATAAGCCACACAGTCAGCTATTACCTGTTCCCGGAAACCGATCAGTGGCAGACCATAAGCGCAGATATTGCCATTGAAAAAGGAAGTACCAGCACATCCAGCGGTGTATTTTTCGGAGCTTTTGACGGAACCTGCATGACCACTTTGGGAATCAGAGGAATGAATCAGATTCGCGGTATTTATTCTAAAAATGAAAGCGAACATGTGGGAGCCGGAGGTCCTAATACTTCCATGGAACAGGGAGGAACCTTATCAGTGAAAGCCGTAAAGACAGCAGAGGGCTATGAGGTTTCTTATTCCGATGGAAAAGAACTAGACGAAACTTATACTTTTAAGTACAGCAATACCCTTCAGTTTAAGACAGAGGGGAGTCAGTCGCCGGCCAGATACGGCTTTGCTTTTGCCAATGTAACAGCATCTGTTACTAACCTGAAGCTGACAGATCCTTCGGGAAAGGTTCTCTATGATCAGAATGACTGCTATGACCCGGCTGGCCAGGCTCCTGTGGCTGACAGCATCTGGGCTGAGGCAGATGAATCCAGAGAGTTTATCCGCGTAGAGTGGGAAGGAGAAGAATGCCAGGGGGATGGAAGATACGTTCTGCAGGTTTCCAGAGACGGAGAAACCTATAGGGATGTTGCGGACAATCTTACAACGCTGTACTATGACTATCCCATTACAGAAGCGGGAGACTATTATTTCAGAGTCTGCGGAACCTTAGGCAACCGGCCTTCCGAGGATGACAGGAACCAGTATGTATCCATGGAACAGCCAGTTCACGTGATAGCGGCTCTTGAGGCCCCTGTGCTGATGATTCAGGGAGGAGAGGACAGCCTGTCTTTAAGCTGGAATCCGGTGGATACAGCTGTCCGTTACGAAATATACCGCTATTCCTATGACGAGACTGCAAAAGGCGTGAGACTTCTGGCTGAAACAGATGAGACTGTTTATGAAGATGTTCAGGTAGAACAGCAGCAGCCTTATTATTATTATGTTCAGGCTTATTCTGATACTAACAACAGCAATCCGTCCAATACTGTATGGGCAGTAGCCACAGGTCAGAGGACAGGAGAATTCGCTTATGAGGATGAGGCGGTTCCTGTATTTATTACAAAGAAATCCTATGATACGGTTTATGAGGAAAACATTGTTATAGAAGGCGTTGTGGAGAACGCTTCTGTTTTGGAAGCTGAAGTAAATGGAGGGGTACAGGTTCAGAATATGGTTCTGAACAACAGAGATTCCTTCCATCTGGAACTGACGCTGGAAGAAGGAAGAAATGACGTAAACCTATACTTTACTGATTCAGAAGGCCTGGTAACAAGAAAAACCTTTAATTATGTTTATCTGACCAACTATCATAAGGTGGCTGACGCTTCCTGGACCGGTGAAGACGGACAGGAGGAAAATGGAATTCCTGTTTACTCCACAGTACAGGCAGCCATTGATTCGGTTCCGGCAGACAATCAGGATAGAGTTGTAATTCTGGTTAAGGAAGGCTCTTACAGGGAGCATCTCAGCGTAGATAAGCCTTATGTGTCTCTCATCGGGGAAGACAGAGATATGGTTAACATCCATTTCTATGATCCGGAAGAAAGTCCCGCCGGCGGAGATATGTCCAAGCGCTGTGCCGTTTATGTGAAAGAGCAGGCAGCAGGCTTTACAGCAGAGAATCTGACCTTTGAGAATGATTATGAATACACGGGAGCAGGCGGCAATGAGTCCGCAGATGCCCTGAGAAATGACGCGTCAGGTACTGTATATGTAAATGTTGCCTTGAAAGGCTATCAGGATACCCTTTGTGCCAATAAGGGAGAGCAGTACTATTACAAATGCCGGATTACGGGGAATGTAGATTACATCTACGGTAATGACCCAAGAGCTTTGTTCAGCGACTGCGGCCTTATTTTCCGGTATAATGGAACAAAAAACAGCGGATATGTAGCGGCCCCCAAGACGGCTGAGGATGGGGCTTACGGTCTTACATTCTACAATTGCCGCATCCTTTCAGAAGAAGGGTGCTCCGGAAGCAAATACCTTTTAGCCAGACCGTGGGGAGCGGATGGATTTGTAACATTTATTGACTGTTATATGGGACAGATTATCAATAAAGACACTCCGTACAGTGACATGAGCGGAAATCTTTATACTGAGGCAAGATTTTTTGAGTACAACACCTACGGACCAGGATATGCCATCAACGAAAACAGACGGCAGATTTCACCGGCCAAAGCAGCTGCCATGACGGAGGAAGAAGTACTGGGATGGAATCCTTATGAGGAGACAGAAGATCTTGGATTCCTGTCCTACTGCGGAGAGATAGTGACAGAAGGCGAGCAGAAATATGTAACCGCTCCTTATGAGCCTGACAGCTATACGGGAGAAGAAGGTGATGACACAGGGCTTGGCCGATTTGCCATAGAAGGATATGCCCAGGCCGGCAGTGTGACAGGAGGAGGTCTTCTCATGGAGACTTCATCTTCTTACTACAAGGCAGGAACTGCCGAAGAATTCCTTCAGGCGCTTACGGATGTAAAGAAGGCAGGAAAGAAAGCTGTTATTGAACTGACTGCCGACATTGGACTGGGAAGCCGGGAAGTTGAGAATTTTGATTCCTACAGCAGTGTAATCAAAGAATATAAGTATCAGCCTCTGACTCATCCGGAACTGAAAAAGACAGGTGTTTCTGTGCTGATGCTGGAGGAAATGGCCAATCTGACTATTTTTTCAAGAAACGGAGCAAGAATTCTTCACGCCAATATAGACATTAAGGGATCAGAGAACATTATCATCCGCAACCTTGCTTTTGATGAGCTGTGGGAGTGGGATGAAGAGACAGAAGGAAATTACGACAGAAATGACTGGGATTATATGACCATTGAAAGCGAGAGCACCAATATCTGGATTGACCACTGTACTTTCTACAAGGCCTATGACGGAGTGATTGATATTAAGAATCCAAGCACTTCCCGAACCAGCAATGTAACCATATCCTGGTGTCAGTTCCTTCCGGGAAGCAAGGACGGATTCTTTGACGTTATGATGAATGAGATTAAGGCAAATCCGGATCAGTATCCTTATTATGGTCACATGAGAGATGATCTGGGTATGACAGAAGAGCAGATCTACGCGTACGCCTACGGACAGAAAAAGACCCATCTTCTGGGACAGTCTGACGATGCGTCCAACGCGGCCAATATCAGAGCAACCTTTGCCAATAATTACTATAAGGATTCTATGGACCGTATGCCTAGAATGCGCTACGGAGATGCTCATGTTTACAATTGCATTCTGGATGCAGGCAGTCTCTACGCTGTAAAACAGTCCATAACAAACACAGAAGCTGCCTCCAAGATTGTAAGCAATGGAGCCAGTTCAACCTGCGGCGGTCAGGTACTTTTGGAAAACTGCTACATCAATGGAATTGAAAATCCTTTAAACAGCGGCAATGGTTCCAGTCCTTCCGGTTATATCAACGCTCTTAATTCTGTCTATTATATGGCAGGAGTTAAAACAAAGCTGGAGCCTAAGGCCAACAGTACTGCTGACGACAGAGTTTTGATTCTGGATGGAGATACTTTTAAAGAGTCTCTTCCTTACGAAGCCCCTGTATATTACGGCGCGGAACGTCTGGATGAAGTAGTTATTCCCAATTCAGGAGCCGGAGTTCTTAATTTGACAGTTCTCCAGTGGGAGAAAACCTCCTACCACGATGAGACCTGGACAGGAGAAAACGATTTCCCGGATGGGGAAGAACCGGAAGAGCCGGAAGAACCGGAAGAGCCGGAAGAACCGGAAGAACCGGGCAGGCCAGATGAACCCGGTAAACCGGGAGAACCAGATAATTCAGGCGAGTCAGGTGAAAATGCCCAGAGGCCATGGACCAGTGTGACAGCTGAGTACAGACAAGCGGCAGAAGCGCTGAGATACGGAGCGTCAACTCAGCCCAGCGATTATGGAACCTGGGTTCAGTGGCAGAATGGAACCTGGAGTCTTGTAAGACCGGACAATATTCTGGCAAAGAATCAGTGGTGTCTGGTAGATGGATGGTGGTACCATTTTGACCAATACGGCATAATGCAGACCGGTTGGTTCCAGGATTTTAAGAATAACTGGTATTATCTGGAGCCGGCCACAGGAGCTATGAGAACAGGGTGGTTTCTCGCTCCTGATGGTAAATGGTATTATCTTGATGCAGCAGACGGTTACTGTCTGATGGATACCGTCACCCCGGACGGCTGCCGGGTAGACAGGTCAGGAGCCTGGATTTCCTAAGAGGGGGAACCGTAAAAGGTTTTGTGTAAGAAAAAGAAGAATTAAGAAAAATAAAATGAAACTATAGACAAGAAGGCGGGGCGCACCTTTCAGACCTTTGACAGTAAAAGTCAAAAGTTTGAAAAGGCGCTCTGCTTTTTTATATGGATACTGACATCAAAGGATAACAGTCTGGTAAATGGGAAAATTTCTGACGACATCATCCTGCCCTTTTTTTACATTCTGTTTCTCAGGCGAGATAAAGAGAAAAGCGGTCAGATTTTCAGTATCTTCCATGTTTTTTTGAAAAATATGACATTCCAGGTGGAAACCAGAAAAGACGAATTTTGTCGAATTATGCGATTGAATTTCGTTGCGGCTTTTTTGGGGCAAGTCTATAATGGCTATGCATAAAAATGTAGATAGCAAGAGAAAAAGGAGGAGTGTAAAAAGATGTCGGAAATCAGTATTGCCATTGCGGAAGATAACCTGCAGACCTTAAATTTACTGAATGAGATACTGGAAGGAGAAGAGGATTTCCGGGTAGTGGGGAAGGCAGATAATGGAGAGGATGCCTACAACATGATTGTGAAAACAAATCCTGACGTGGTGCTTTTAGATGTGATTATGCCGGGAATGGATGGAATTACAGTGATGGAAAAAATAAGAGGAAACGCTTCCCTCAGCAAAGTTCCCAGTTTTATTATGGTGACTGCGGCGGGAAGCGACAACATTACTCAGGATGCGTTCCGTATGGGGGCCAATTACTATATCATGAAGCCGTTCAGCCGGGATATTATCATAGACAAAGTGCGCCGGGTAGGAAGAGGAAAGGGCAGAAAAGGAACAGGTTCCATAAAAACGGTGAAACCTTATGTAAATAAAGCTCAGTATATGGAGCAGAATCTGGAAAATGATGTAACCCAGATGCTTCATGAAATTGGGATACCTGCTCATATTAAGGGATATCAGTACTTAAGGGATGCAATTGTGATTTCTGTACAGGATCAGGAGATGCTGACTTCCGTAACAAAAATTCTCTATCCTTCCATTGCCAAGAAGCACAAAACAACACCCAGCCGTGTGGAGAGAGCCATCCGGCATGCCATTGAGGTGGCCTGGAGCCGTGGTGAAATGGATACAATTAACCTAAATTATTCACGGAACAGTATCTGAATTGATAACAGTACCATGAATCTGAAAATTGATCCATGCAGCCATAACATCACTCAATTAACCCGTCAAAAGGGTATAAAATCCCTGTGGCAGAGTTC
>DXFU01000075.1 GCA_019114305.1 Candidatus Hungatella pullicola
CGGTTCTACCTGGGAAACACAGGAGAGTGCGTTAAGAATAAGTGGTATGAAGATGCCGGAAAATGGTACTGGTTTGATGGCTCCGGAAAGATGGTGACAAATATCTGGTACGAGTATCAGGGCCATTGGTACTATCTTGGTGCAGATGGGGCCATGGCCAAAGGCCAGGTAACAGTGGAAGGTAAGTGGTATGTTATGGATGAAAACGGTCGTATGATTACAGAACCGGTAACCCTGACGCCTGATCAGGACGGTGCACTGCAGTGGCCGGGATTGGCCAACTAGGGCGAATTGAAAAAAGAAGGACCTCGCAAAATGAACGAGGCTCCTTCTTTTTAAGAAATATCATCTATTTTTTCGATTTCCTTCTTATTATATATCATGACTTCCTCCTAATGATAATAATGAATAATTATATTATATCGCGGATCGAACAATATCAATAGTGTCCTTGGTTTTGTTAGGATATATACCTTATACGCAATTGCTATATGGCTGACTCAATGGGGATCCTGTGATCTGGGCGAGCGGGGATATGGTCCGGTAGAGATTCTGCGCTATTTTTATGGTGATGATATTTATGTCAATACAGCGGAGCAGATTTCAGGAATTCCTGCTTCCTGGCCTGGAAGTGACCTGACCATAGGCTCCAGCGGGCAGAAGGTTATGCAGCTTCAGGAACAGTTAGACGCCATTGCAACTGTCTACACAGCCATGCCCAGAGTCAATCCCGATGGAATCTATGGCCCTAAAACGGCCCAGGCTGTCCGGGCTTTCCAGTCTATTTTCGGTCTGCCTGTAACAGGGGTGACGGATTTTACGACTTGGTACAAAATTTCTCATATTTATGTGGCAGTTACCAGAATTGCGGAATTGAACTAAGGGGTTCAAAAGGCTGCTGATGTGTGGAAATAAAATTCACAGATCAGCAGCCTGAATTTATTTACACAAAAATTACAGAATTGTGCCTTTGCATTTTACAGACTTGTGATAATATGAAAAAACTAATTGTATCAAATAGAAATTATGTGGGCTGAATTTACAGTATTTGGGAAAAAGGCAGAGCGGGCTATGGTTTGAATGTGGGTAATAAGATGAAAAAATACGGGAATCATTGGGTTATAGGGCTTATTTTAGTAATCGGTATCTATTTTATTTACAATGTGGGATATTATATAAGAAACGGAATGTGGAGCAGGGATCATATCAGTATAGCCCTATTTGCGGTTATGGCTTATGTGCTGTCGGGGATAATTTTAAGAAAACTGGAAAGATGACGGCGATGATTGATTTCCACCGGATCCTTTTGAACTGAGTGTTTTCGTTAAAAATACACAAAATTTAGGGATTTCTCTTTTTAAGGCTTTCCAAGAAAATAGTTGAAATCTGTCGAGGAATAGTGTATAATCTATCCAATTTGGGCTTATGAATAGAAGCCCGAAAAGATAGCATTTAGAAAGGATTGGGACTTTACGTATGAAAGCTTTTTTAATACTGGAAGATGGAACCATATTTACAGGAACAAGCATTGGTTCTACACGGGAAGTAATCAGCGAAATCGTATTTAACACATCCATGACTGGATATTTGGAAGTTCTCACTGACCCTTCCTACGCAGGACAGGCGGTTGTGATGACCTATCCGTTAATTGGAAATTATGGAATCTGCCATGATGATATGGAATCTTTAAAACCATGGCCTGATGGCTATATTGTCAGAGAATTATCCAGAATCCCCAGCAACTTCAGAAGCGAGGATACTATTCAGCATTTCTTAGAGGAAAACGACATTCCAGGTATCAGCGGTATCGATACGAGAGCCCTAACAAAAATATTAAGAGAAAAAGGAACTATGAACGGCATGATCACAACCAAAGAGTACAGTGATCTGTCTGAGCCTATTGAGCGGATGAAGGCTTATTCTGTAACGGGAGTGGTGAAGAAAACCACATGCAAGGAAAAATATGTTCTGCCGGGAGACGGCAAGAAGGTAGCTCTTCTGGATCTGGGCGCTAAGAAAAATATTGCCCGCTCTCTCAATGAGAGAGGATGCCAGGTTACAGTATATCCGGCAACCACAGCCGCAGAGGAGATATTAGCTTCTGATCCTGACGGCATTATGCTTTCCAATGGACCTGGAGATCCTAAGGAATGTACAGATATTATTGAAGAGATTAAAAAATTGTATGAATCAGATGTGCCGATTTTTGCTATTTGTCTGGGGCATCAGCTGATGGCTCTTGCCAACGGCGCAGATACCCATAAGCTGAAATACGGCCACAGAGGAGGCAACCATCCGGTTAAAGATCTGGAGACCGGAAGAGTTTATATTTCTTCTCAGAATCATGGCTATGTAGTGGACACAGATACCTTGGATCCATCTGTGGCAGTGCCGGCTTTTGTCAACGTGAATGACGGAACCAATGAAGGTCTGAAATACGTAGGAAAGAATATTTTCACTGTTCAGTATCATCCGGAGGCATGTCCCGGACCAGAGGATTCCGGTTATCTGTTTGACAAGTTTATCAAGATGATGGAGGTGGATCGATAATGCCTAAGAATAATGATATTAAAAAAGTTCTTGTCCTTGGCTCCGGCCCCATTGTAATCGGCCAGGCGGCTGAGTTTGACTATGCGGGAACACAGGCCTGCCGTTCTTTAAAGGAAGAGGGCATTGAGGTGGTTCTGTTAAACTCCAATCCGGCCACCATCATGACAGATAAGGACATTGCCGACAGAGTATACATTGAGCCGCTGACTGTGGAAGTAGTTGAGCAGCTTATCATGAAGGAAAAACCAGACAGCATCCTTCCTACTCTGGGAGGTCAGGCGGGACTGAACCTTGCTATGGAGCTGGAGGATGCCGGCTTTTTAAAGAAACATAACGTTCGTCTCATTGGCACCACCGCCCTGACCATTAAGAAGGCGGAAGACCGGGAGATGTTTAAAGAAACCATGGAGAAGATCGGTGAGCCGGTAGCTCCTTCTGACATTGTGGAAAATGTAGAGGATGGTCTTCGGATTGCTGAGGCAATCGGCTATCCGGTAGTTCTTCGTCCCGCCTATACTCTGGGAGGCTCCGGCGGCGGCATTGCCAGAGACCCGGAGCAGTGCCGGGAAATTCTGGAAAACGGCCTTCGTCTTTCCCGCGTGGGACAGGTTCTTGTAGAGCGCTGTATTGCAGGCTGGAAAGAAATTGAGTATGAGGTAATGAGAGACGGGGCAGGCAATGTGATTACCGTATGTAATATGGAGAACATTGATCCTGTAGGCGTTCATACGGGAGACAGTATTGTAGTGGCTCCTTCCCAGACACTGGGAGATAAGGAATATCAGATGCTTCGTACCTCTGCCCTGAAGATTATCAGCGAGCTGGGAATTACCGGCGGATGCAATGTTCAGTATGCCCTTCATCCGGAAAGCTTTGAGTACTGTGTGATCGAGGTAAATCCTCGTGTAAGCCGTTCTTCCGCCCTTGCATCTAAGGCAACCGGTTACCCAATCGCCAAGGTTGCAGCTAAGATTGCTTTGGGTTATACCCTTGATGAGATCAAAAACGCGGTTACCAAGAAAACATATGCCAGTTTTGAGCCTATGCTGGATTACTGTGTAGTGAAGATGCCTCGTCTTCCTTTTGACAAATTTATCAGCGCTAAAAGGACTTTGGGAACCCAGATGAAGGCTACGGGAGAGGTTATGAGCATCTGCACCAATTTTGAGGGAGGTCTGATGAAGGCCATCCGCTCTCTGGAACAGCATGTAGACTGCCTTCTGTCTTATGATTTCTCCCACTTAAACGATGAAGAGCTGACAGAGCAGCTTCATGTAGTAGATGACAGAAGAATCTGGGTTATTGCCGAGGCCTTAAGAAGAGGGTTCACCTATGAGCAGATCCATGAAATTACCAGAATCGATGTATGGTTTATTGATAAGCTGGCTATTCTGGTGGAGATGGAGAATGCTCTGAAGAAGGGACCTCTTACTGTAGAGCTTTTAAGGGAGGCAAAGAGAATTGAATTCCCAGACAATGTGATTTCCAGACTGACCGGAGTGTCTCAGGATGAGATCCGCCGCATGAGGAAGGAAAATGGCATTGTTGCCGCCTTTAAGATGGTTGATACCTGTGCGGCGGAATTTGCTGCTGAGACTCCATATTATTATTCCTGCTTTGGAAGCGAAAATGAGGCTGTGGAAACAAGCGGAAGAAAGAAAGTTCTGGTTCTTGGTTCCGGTCCCATCCGCATCGGCCAGGGAATTGAGTTTGACTTCTGCTCCGTTCACAGTACCTGGAGCTTCAGCAGAGAGGGATATGAGACCATTATTGTAAACAACAATCCGGAGACAGTAAGTACGGATTTTGACATTGCTGATAAGCTGTATTTTGAACCCCTTACGCCTGAAGATGTTGAGAGCATTGTCGACGTGGAGAAGCCAGACGGCGCAGTTGTTCAATTCGGCGGTCAGACTGCTATTAAGCTGACAGAAGCGCTGATGAAGATGGGCGTTCCTATTCTGGGAACAGCAGCTGAGGATGTAGATGCAGCTGAGGACAGAGAGCTGTTTGACCGTATTCTGGAGGAATGCGAGATTCCAAGACCTGCCGGACATACGGTATTTACTGCTGAGGAGGCTAAAAAGGCAGCCAATGAACTGGGGTATCCCGTTCTGGTAAGACCTTCCTATGTTCTGGGAGGTCAGGGTATGCAGATTGCGATTTCCGATCAGGATATTGATGAGTTTATTGGAATTATCAATCAGATTGCCCAGGAGCACCCTATTCTTGTAGATAAATATATTGTAGGCAAGGAAATAGAGGTAGATGCAGTATGCGATGGGGAAGATATTCTCATTCCAGGCATTATGGAACATATTGAGAGAGCCGGCGTTCACTCCGGCGACAGTATCTCCGTATATCCGGCCCAGAGCATCAGCCAGAAAACCAAGGAGACTTTGGTAGAATACACCAGAAGGCTGGCGAGAGCCCTTCATGTAAAGGGAATGATTAACATTCAGTTTATTGTCAGCGGAGAGGATGTTTACGTAATTGAGGTAAATCCTCGTTCCTCCCGTACGGTTCCCTATATCAGCAAGGTTACGGGAATCCCCATTGTTCCTCTTGCAACCCAGGTAATCTGCGGTCACAAAATTAAGGAGCTGGGCTATAAGCCGGGACTTCAGCCTGAGGCTGATTATATCGCTGTTAAGATGCCTGTATTCTCCTTTGAGAAGATCAGAGGCGCTGATGTGAATCTTGGACCGGAGATGAAGTCTACCGGCGAGTGCCTTGGCATTGCAAAGACCTTCAATGAGGCTCTTTATAAAGCCTTTGCCGGAGCAGGAATCAAGCTTCCAAAGCACAAAAATATGATTATTACAGTAAAAGATTCTGATAAAGAGGAGATTATCGATATAGCCAGAAGATTCCAGGCGCAGGGATACAAGATTTTCTCCACCGCAGGAACAGCAAAGGCTCTTAACGCCAACGGCGTAAAGGCCCTTACAGTCCGCAAGCTGGAGCAGGAATCCCCTAATCTTTTGGACCTGATTTTAGGACATGAAATTGATCTGGTTATTGATACCCCGCCTCAGGGAGCAGACAGAAGCAGAGATGGATTCATTATCAGAAGAAACGCCATCGAGACAGGCGTAACCGTTCTTACTTCTCTGGATACAGCTGCGGCGCTGGTAACCAGTATGGAAAACAGAGCGAAAGAGCTGACATTAATTGATATTGCTACAGTGAAAAACGCATAGTGATAAAAAGTGAAAAAGTCTGGGAAGGCAGCTGAACTGTTTTCCCAGACTTTTTCATAGGGAGGCGATGAAAAAAGCCGAATATTTGACATTCGCTTCCCAATCTCCTACAATGAATATTAGGACAGGGATAGAATCAGGAAAGAAGTGAGACATGATTTATGGTATTTTATATTAATAAACAGGCTGTGGAGATAAAGACAAGATTTGAAAATGCTCCCCTGACATCTCCCAATGAGGCATGTGCGGCTATGGGGATGCTTTATAAGATTTACGGTCTTCCTCTGCCGCCGAAGGGGGAGACAGTCAGTCAGATGCGTCTGGAGCTTCATAAATCCATAGACGGGAAAGAACCGCCCTCTCCTTTTGCGGCAAAGATTGTGGATATGCTGGATAAGTATTTTAAAGACGACCCGGTAACAGACGAAATTTATGAGCTGCTTTGCTACAGCTACAGGGAGCAGAAGTAAATAGCCGTTGCGAAGGGCAAGTGAAAAAGGTATAATCAAACTAGGACTGTGTATGGGAAAACAGCAGAAAGAAAAGGAGATTGCTAAATGGAACAGGAATTAAGAAATGCTCTTTTAACTATAAGCAATACAACACTGGAGGAAGCAGATATAGATCAGATTTATACTGCTCTTTTGGCTGTTGTTAAAAACAGGATGAGAAATATACAGAAAAATCATGGGAACAAAAAACTTTATTATATTTCGGCAGAATTCCTGATAGGAAAGCTTCTAACCAACAATCTGATTAATCTGGGGCTGTACCAGGAAGCAGAGCAGCTGCTTCTGTCTGCGGGACACAGTCTGGCAGAGATCGAGGAGGCGGAGGCAGAGCCTTCTCTTGGAAATGGAGGGTTAGGAAGGCTGGCTGCCTGTTTCCTGGATTCCATTGCCGGTTTGGGTCTGTGGGGAGACGGAGTAGGGCTGAATTACCATGAAGGTCTTTTTCTTCAGAAGTTTGAAGACAACAAGCAGAAAGAAGAGAAAAATCCATGGATCAGCAAGGACTGTTGGCTGATTCCTACTGATGTTCATTTTCAGGTGCCCTTTGAGAACTTTACCTTAAATTCTACTATGTATGATATTGATATTCCCGGATACAACGGCGGGAAAAATACTCTGCATCTTTTTGATCTGGATACAGTTGACGAGTCGTTGATTCATCATGGAATTTCATTTGACAAAGAGGATATTCGAAGGAATCTTACTCTCTTTCTCTATCCTGACGATAGTGATGAGCAGGGAAGACTTCTCCGTATTTATCAGCAGTACTTTATGGTAAGCAATGGGGCACAGCTGATTTTAAAAGAGGCTGAGGAGAGAGGGATCAATCTGTATCACTTAAATGAGCATGTGGTAATTCAGATCAACGACACCCATCCAACTATGATTATTCCTGAACTGGTCCGCCTGCTTATGGAGCGGGGCTTTAACATTGACACGGCTTTGGATGTGGTGAGAAAGACCTGTGCTTATACCAATCACACCATTCTGGCGGAAGCTCTTGAGACATGGCCGGCGGAGTATTTAGAAAAGGTGGTTCCTCATCTGATGCCTGTAATTCGGGAGATGGACGCGCGGGTAAAGAGAGATTTCCACGATGAAAAGGTATGGATTATTGACAGCGAAAACCGGGTTCATATGGCTCATATAGATATCCATTACGGCTTCAGCGTCAATGGAGTGGCTGCTCTTCACACAAAGATTCTTGAAGAATCGGAGCTTAAGCCCTTTTACAATCTATATCCGTGGAAATTTAATAATAAGACTAACGGAATCACATTCCGCCGCTGGCTTCTGGCCTGTAATCCAAGACTTGCCTCCTATGTAGAGTCCCTGATCGGAGATGGGTTCAAGAAGGAAGCCTGTCAGCTGAAGAAACTGTTGGAATACAGGGAAGATCCCCAGGTCCTTAGCTGTCTTTGCCAGATCAAGAAAGAGGCTAAGAAGGAGCTGGCTGCCTACTTAAAGGAAACCCAGGGCGTTGACATTGATGTGAATTCTGTTTACGATATTCAGATCAAACGTCTCCATGAGTATAAGAGACAACAGATGAATGCGTTGTATGCTATTTACAAATATCTGGAGATTAAGAAGGGCAATAAACCGAAACGTCCTGTAACCATGATTTTTGGAGCCAAGGCGGCCCCGGCTTATGTTATTGCCAAGGACATTATCCACCTGATTCTCTGCCTGCAGCAGCTGGTAAGCCTTGATCCGGAGGTAAGTCCTTATTTAAAGATTGTTATGGTGGAAAACTATAATGTGACTAAGGCGGAGAAGCTGATTCCAGCCTGCGATATTTCCGAACAGATTTCACTGGCTTCTAAAGAGGCTTCGGGAACAGGCAACATGAAATTTATGCTTAACGGGGCAGTGACTCTGGGAACAGAGGATGGAGCCAATGTGGAGATTCATCAGCTGGTGGGAGATGAGAATATTTATATTTTCGGGAAAAAATCAGAGGAAGTGATCCAGCTTTATGATACAAATGGATACTGCTCAAGAAAGATTTATGAGGAGGATCCTTTGGTAGAACAGCTGGTTGACTTTATTATCAGTAAAGATATGATTCTTCTGGGAGATCCGGTGAATTTGGGAAGACTTTACAAGGAGATTGTAGGGAAAGACTGGTTCATGGCTCTGCTGGATCTGAGAGAGTATATTGAAACCAAGGAACAGATGCTGGCGGATTATGAAGATGAGGTGGCTTGGGCAAAGAAGGCTCTGACCAATATTGCCATGGCTGGATACTTTTCCTCAGACCGGACCATTGAGGAATACAACCGGGATATCTGGCATTTATCTTAAGTGAAGGGCGTCCGCCCGGCGCTGTATACCATATGCTGGAAGGCCCCGGCGTACTTGAAAAAAAGCAGGGGAGAACAATGAGTTGAGTGACAAAAAATTTGCAATTTTAATTGATTCAGATAATGTATCATCCAAGTATATCACTTATATTCTGGATGAGATGACAAAATATGGAGTGATTACTTATAAAAGAATTTATGGAGATTGGACCAGCGCTCAGATGGGAAAGTGGAAGCAGGAGCTTTTGGAAAATTCCATTACTCCTATCCAGCAGTTTTCCAATACAGCAGGAAAGAATGCCACGGATTCGGCTCTGATTATAGATGCCATGGATCTGCTTTATACGGATCATGTGGATGGATTCTGCATTGTTTCCAGTGACAGTGATTTTACCAGACTGGCAAGCCGTCTGAGGGAGTCGGGAAAGGAAGTAATCGGCATGGGAGAGGAAAAAACTCCCAAATCCTTCCGGGCAGCATGTACGGTGTTTACCAATTTGGAGATTCTTCTGAATCAGGAGGAGGAGGCAGCAGGAAGCAGCGTCATTAGAAAAGAAGTAATCGAGCAGGACATAGCCTCTATTATTCTGGAGAATAATGATAAGGATAAGGCCACGGGGCTGGGAGAAATCGGAAACAGACTGGTAAAAAAGTATTCGGATTTCGATGTGAGAAGCTATGGATACAGTTCTCTTTCCAAGTTTCTGGAAGAAATGGACAGCTTTGAGCTGAGAAAGACCAATAATGTAGTTACAGTACGGCTGAGAGACAACAGGACCAGAAAGCAGGAGTTAGATGATTTTGCGGTGGCTATGGTGAGAGGAAGCGGGAAGAATGGTTTGGAGCTGGCTGCTCTGGGAAATGGAATGCACAGAAAGTTTGCGGATTTTAAGGTAAAGGACTATGGATATTCTACCTTTTCCAAATTTGTTCAGAGTATCAGCCAGCTGGAAATCAGAGAAAATAAAACCCATAACAAAGTAGTGTTTTTGAAATCATAGGCAGGTGCTGCGGCGCGGTTGACGGAGTTACCAGATACCCAGCATAGCCTGCATAACCAGACTGACTGCTGTAATGCCGGCCCAGCAGCATAGTCCCAGACAGATAGGCCTGGCTCCTGTTCGGATCAGATGGGGAAGGTTTGTGTTAATTCCAATGGCCCCCATAGCCATGATAATAAAGAGCTTGCTTAAATCTTTGCAGGGATCTGTGACAGAGGAAGGCAGCTGAAACAGGGTTGTTGCCACAGAAGCCAGGAGAAAAAACAGGATAAAAAAGGGAAAAATTCTGCTTAGACAAAAGGAGCTGGAGGCTGCTGCCCCAGCCTCTTTTTTTGTGCGGAAGAGAGCCAAAACCAGGGTGATAGGTATAATTGCCAGAGTTCTGGTAAGCTTTACAATTGTGGCGGTCTCCAGAGTATTGCTTCCATGAGCTTCATCCCATGCGGCGGCAGCCGCTGTTACGGAAGAAGTGTCGTTGATAGCGGTTCCGGCAAACAGCCCGAAGCCTTCGTTGCTCAGTCCAAGTATTTCTCCCAGAGAGGGAAAAAGAAGTGCAGCGGCAATATTAAACAGGAAAATAACAGAGATTGCCTGTGCAATTTCGCCGTCATCAGCGTCAATAACAGGGGCGGTAGCCGCTATGGCGGAACCTCCGCAGATAGAGGAGCCTACTCCAATGAGGACAGCACTTTTAACAGGTACTTGAATCCTTTTGTATAAAAAGGCAGTGAGAATCAGAGACGCGGAAACAGTGGCAAGGATAACAGGAAGGGACTGTCTCCCTGTTTCTACTACGACTTTGAGATTCATGCCGAATCCCAGAAGAATGACAGCGGATTGAAGAATTTTTTTTGAAGTAAAGGCCACTCCTGGAGAAAAAAATTTTTGCTTTTTAAAATGGGGGCGAGAGTCATGCCCGTAAGGATGGCAAATACAGGACCGCCGATGACAGGAAAAAGTTTTCCTAATATCCAGGAGGGGACGGCAATGGCCAAACATAAGACAATACCAGGGATATACTGTTTCATAATAATAAGCTCCTTTTGTGTTTTTGTAAAATGCCGGTAAGAATTGGTTCTTCCGGAAACCTAAGTTATTATAGAAGGTAATTTCAATAAAATGAAATTATAAATATTTATTTAACTATAAAATAATATTATTCTCCGTGGGAGGAATGAAAATATGCTGGATTTTCGCATTGACACTTTTTTGGCCGTCTGCCGGCACATGAACTTTACGAAAGCGGCTCAGGAACTTAATATAACCCAGCCGGCAGTTTCTCATCATATTCGCGGTCTGGAAGAGTATTATCATACCAGGCTGTTTGAATATACCAATAAAAATCTTAAGCTGACAGAAGCCGGGCGTATGCTTTTGCAGACAGCTGCCACGATGAAGCATGATGAGATTCATCTCCGCCAGTGGATCCAGTGTCTGGGAAACAGTGGAAGAAAGATTGTGTTTGGAGCCACTATGACTATCGGAGAATACTTAATGCCGGAGGCCTTCATGCGCTTATTGGAAAAAGAACCTCAATGTACGATTCATATGGTGGTGTCGGACACCAGAGATCTTTTGTCCAGAATTGATGGAGGAGAGTTGGAATTTGCCGTAGTAGAAGGCTTTTTTCCAAAAAAAGATTATGAATCCCTTGTTTATGATACCCAAAGACTTATGGTTGTATGTGGTCCGGACTATGACTTTGCCGGTGAGATTTGTTCTGTGGAAGATCTGACCAAAGAAACGCTGCTTATGAGAGAGGAGGGATCGGGAACCAGATATGTGACAGAACGGTATCTGCAGGAACATAATCTTCTTCTGCAGGATTTTACCAGGATGATGGAGATAAGCAGCATAGGAGCGATCAAAAGTCTGGTTATGAAAGGGGTTGGGATTACGATTGTGTATGAGGCTGCGGTGGAAAAAGAAGTAAAAGAGGGGCTGCTGAAAGAAGTGGAGGTGCCAGGATTTCAGCTGTATCATGATTTTTCTTTTATATGGAGAAAGGGCAGTATTTACAGAGATTATTATCAGAATATGTATGAGATTCTTCACGGGTGAGAGCTATTGACATTTTGGTTAGTTAGTGCTAATCTAACCGTAGAACCAAGAAATCCCTGAAAGGAAATGGGAAAAACGTCATTGCTGATATGGACTGCTGGCGGGATGGATCTGCTTGAAGCAGAAAGGGGGAGTGATGGAAATGAATCTGGCAACGGGAATTATCTGCCTTGTGCTGGTGGTAATTATAATTTTTGCGATTAAGAGTTACATGCGCCGAATGTCTACTGGCTGCTGCGGAGGAACTGCCCAGCCTTCTGTTAAAAAAATTAAGGTAAAGGATAAAAACCCAGCTAATTACAAGTACAGCTGTACTCTAAAGATTGACGGAATGTCCTGTGCGGCCTGTGCAGCCAGAGTGGAAAATGCATTAAATACCATGGATGGAGTGTGGGCCAGAGTCGATTTAATGAAAGGACAGGCACAGGTGCTGATGAAGTCCAAAATTGGCGACGAAGTGTTAAAAGAAGCGGTAAAAAAAGCTGGATATGATGTATATAAGGTGATTCCGGCATAGTACGAAACGAATCCCCGGCAGAATTGTATTGTGATCTGCCGGGGATTAACTGTTGTTTGGATAGAAGCGGAACGTTACATTTAAAGTTCAGCACGTCGGCAAATGGTTATTGACAAAAATTTTTCAATAAAGGCTGTTAGCATTGACTAAGCAAAATAAGATTTGCTAGTATATGTCGAAAGAGATAACTGTCCCGGCAAGTCTTCTCAGGGAAGGAAGTGACGAAAGATGAAAAAGCATAGATTTTGGGCATGGGCCATGATCTTCTGCTTGGCTATGACACTTTATACCGGATACAGACATCAATAAGGAGGAGGACATAAAATATGTTAAAATGTGTAGATGTTAAAAAAATTGCTGTTTTTGCA
The DNA here is from genome assembly GCA_019114305.1 of Candidatus Hungatella pullicola. Lineage (GTDB taxonomy): Bacteria > Bacillota > Clostridia > Lachnospirales > Lachnospiraceae > Hungatella_B > Hungatella_B pullicola. Next base: position 12,519 of record DXFU01000075.1, read on the forward strand.
GGCGGCGTACTGTTTGGTACAGCCGGCGTTAAGATTCTTGGAAGCAGCGACGCAAAAAAATTTTATGTTAATTGTCTGGCGGCAGGATTGAGAGCAAAGGACAGTGTTATGACAACTGCTACCACAATTCAGGAGAACGCTGAGGATATTCTGGCAGAAGCCAATGAAATCAACAGACAGCGGAGAGAAGCTGCTGAGTTTTGCAAAGAACCGGAAGAAGAGATGAAGGAGGAAGCTGAGGAAACAGATTCCCTTCAGTAAGTATTTATAATGGAAGCTGAAGGCAGTGACCTTGGCCGGGATTGTCCCGGCAGAGGATCATTGCCTTCCTTTTTGACAGGAGTGTTTTTGCATGAAGATTTATATTAAACATGAGATACAGGGCAGAATCCGTTTCCATATGGATAAAGAGAGCCTTACCGTGAGACAGGCGGATATGCTGCTTTACTATATTACTTCCATTCCAGGGGTAAGGAAAGGAAAAGTGTATGAGAGAACAGGGAATGGAGTGATTTGGTATGAGGGGGACAGAAGAGAGATTTTGGAACGGCTTTCTGGTTTTCGGTGGGATGAAGAAACGATTTTAGAGATGGTTCCCAAAAACACAGGAAGAGCTTTGAATCAGGAATATAAAGAAAAGCTGATCCAAAAAGTGGTTGTGCGCCTGTTTACCAAAACATTTCTTCCAGCTCCCCTTAGAGCTGCTTATGTGGTTTTTCGCTCGGTAAAATATCTTTACCATGGAATTCGATGCCTGGTGAAAGGGCAGCTAAAAGTAGAGGTGCTGGATGCCACTGCCATCGCGGTTTCTATATTGAGAGGGGATACAGAGACAGCAGGCTCTGTTATGTTTCTTCTTGGAATTGGAGAGCTTCTGGAGGAATGGACTCATAAAAAATCAGTGGCGGATCTGGCCAGAAGTATGTCTCTTAATGTGGAGCAGGTATGGCTGAAGACAGAGGAGGGAGAAGTGCTGGTTCCCATATCCAAAATTCGGGAGGGGGATCTGGTAGTTGTTCATGTGGGAAACGTTATCCCATTAGATGGAATTGTAGACTGGGGAGAGGCTATGGTCAATCAGGCTTCTATGACCGGAGAATCCATTCCCGTGAAAAAGGATCGGGGATCTTATGTCTATGCGGGAACCGCGGTGGAAGAAGGAGGAATTACCATAAAGGTCAAGAAGGCCGCAGGTTCTACCAGATATGAGAGGATTGTAAAAATGATTGAGGACTCAGAAAAACTTAAATCCTCTCTGGAAGGAGATGCGGAGAATCTGGCCGATGCCCTGGTTCCATGGAGTCTGGGGGGAACGATTCTTACTTGGATGTTAACCAGAAATGTGACAAGAGCTTTATCCATCCTGATGGTGGACTTTTCCTGCGCCTTGAAGCTGGCTATGCCCCTTGCGGTTTTGTCTGCCATGAGAGAGGCCGGTACGCATCACATTACAGTAAAGGGGGGCAAGTATCTGGAAGCGGTGGCTGCCGCGGATACCATTGTGTTTGATAAAACTGGCACCCTGACAAAGGCTCGTCCTGTGGTGGCTGATGTGGTTACCTTTGGAGGAAGGGATAAATGGGAAATGCTTCGAATTGCGGCCTGTCTGGAGGAACATTTTCCCCATTCTATAGCAAATGCTGTGGTTCAGGAGGCAGTGGCAAGAGGGCTGACTCATGAGGAGATGCATTCTAAGGTAGATTACATTGTAGCTCATGGAATTGCCAGCTACATAGGGGAAGAACGGGTGGTAATAGGAAGCTATCATTTTGTATTCGAGGATGAGGGCTGCAGGGTGGAACAGGAGTCAAAACAGAAGTTCCAATCCCTGCCGTCTCAATATTCTCACCTCTATCTTGCTATCGGCGGAGAGCTGGCAGCAGTAGTATGTATTGAGGATCCCCTGCGGGAAGAGGCCCCAAAAGTTATTGGTGATCTTAAGAACCTTGGTATTTCCCGAATTATTATGATGACGGGAGACAGTGAGAGAACGGCAAGAGCTATTGCCGGGAAGGTAGGGGTGGATCAGTATTTTTCAGAGGTGCTTCCTGAGGATAAGGCCAGGTTTGTGGAAGAGGAAAAGGCAAAAGGACGGAAAGTTATTATGATTGGAGACGGCATTAATGATTCGCCGGCTCTTTCTGCCGCTGATGTAGGCATTGCGATTAGTGAGGGAGCGGAGATAGCGAGAGAGATTGCGGATATTACCATATCCCAGGATGACCTGTATCAGCTTACTGTTTTAAGAGATATCAGTCTTCATTTGATGACCCGCATTCACAAGAATTACCGCTTTGTAATTGGGTTTAATTTGGGTCTGATCCTTTTAGGAGTGGGAGGCATTCTCCAGCCTGCCACATCTGCTCTTCTTCATAATACCTCAACCCTGGCCGTAAGCCTGAAGAGTATGACTAATCTTCTTTCTGAAGATCAGGTGAAATAAAAGGACAGAAAAAGGTTCAGGGAGGAGAAAATCAGTCTTCCTCCCTGAAAAATTTCATCTTAAAATTTTTTGAAAAAGTTGTTGACATTTGTCTCTTTTCATATTATACTAGCAGGGCAGTCAAGAAAGCCTGCGGCACGGTTAGGGATCTTAGCTCAGCTGGGAGAGCATCTGCCTTACAAGCAGAGGGTCATAGGTTCGAGCCCTATAGGTCCCATTGTCACACAATTTAATTGGCAAAATATGGCGGAATAGCTCAGTTGGCTAGAGCATACGGTTCATACCCGTAGTGTCGAGAGTTCGAATCTCCCTTCCGCTATTGAAATCCTTGAATTTTCAGGGATTTTGCAAAACAGATATGGCGGAATAGCTCAGTTGGCTAGAGCATACGGTTCATACCCGTAGTGTCGAGAGTTCAAATCTCCCTTCCGCTATTGAGAAAGTCCTGAATTCTAATTTCAGGACTTTTTTCTTTTTATTTATCTTTTTCGTGGGTTTTATGATATACTAAGTAATAGCAAATGATGGAGGGGATCCATGTACTATTTTATCATAAATCCGGATTCCAGCAGAGGAAGGGGCGGCCGCGTATGGAAGATTTTGAAACAGCGGCTGGACAAAACAAAAGTTGAGTATCAGGCCTTCCTTACACAAAAGCAGGGGGATGCCAGGCGTTTTGCAGGAGAACTGACAGAGGAGAGAAGAGAGCCGGTTACCATAGTAGCGGTAGGAGGCGATGGAACTGTCAATGAAATTGTAGACGGACTGTGGCTTCAGTGCCCTGTAACACTGGGATATATTCCGGCCGGATCTGGGAATGATCTGGCAAGAAGCCTGAGGCTTCCTAAAAATCCCTACAAAGGTTTGAAAAACATATTGGAGGAAAACCCCTCCTGCAGGATGGTGGATTACGGAGTGATTTCCTACGGAGAGGGTCAGCTTTGCTGCCGGCGGTTTATGGTAAGCGCGGGCATTGGCATGGATGGAGCAGTATGCCACAGTATTTTAAACTCAAGAAAAGACGGAAAAAAACTCTTTAAAGGAAGGGCTGCTTATCTGCAGGCGGGAATAAAAGAGATGATTGCCGCTCGGCCTGTGAAGGGATATTTGCTGCTGGACGGTGTGAAGAAAGTGGAATTCAATTATCTCTATTTTGTGTCTGCCCATATTCATCCCTTTGAGGGGGGAGGATTTCTTTTTGCTCCTGATGCGGTATGGGATGACGGCGTATTATCATTATGTGTGGCAAATCACAGAAAGAAAAGAAAGCTTCTCAGAGCGGCGGTCTGCTCCTTTATGGGAAGGCGGTCTGGAAAAGGAAGCGGGGTCAGATATTACGCCTGCAGAGAGGTAATGATTCATGTGGATCGTCCTCTGGCGGTTCATGTAGATGGAGAGAACTGTTCCTGTCAGCAGGAAGTACATCTTCGCTGTATTGGCAGAAATCTCCGAATGATTGTATAGAAGCCATGGAAGAATAAAGGGCACAACAGAAAGCGAGGACTGAACTATGAGAATCGGACAGGGCTATGATGTACACCGGCTGAAAGAGGGCAGAGATTTGATTATAGGAGGAGAAAAAATCCCCTATGAGAAAGGCTTGGACGGCCATTCAGACGCGGACGTGCTGGTTCACGCAGTTATGGATGCTCTTTTGGGAGCAGCAGCGCTGGGTGATATTGGACAGCATTTTCCGGATACGGATGAGAGATATAAAGGAATTTCCAGCATTGCCCTTTTGGAGCACGTTGGAAAACTTTTAGAGGAAAAAGGGTACGTGATTGAGAACATTGATTCTACAATCATTGCTCAGAGACCCAAACTGGCGGCTTGGAGACCTGCCATGGCGGAAAATATGGCCAGGGCTCTTAACATTCCTTCCAACCGGGTTAGTGTAAAAGCAACCACAGAGGAAGGGCTTGGTTTTACAGGAAGTGGAGAAGGAATGGCTGCTCAGGCCATCGCCCTTCTTACTGAGGTGGAAGACTACTGTTACGATGACAGAATTATGGATGGCGGCTGTTATGGGTGCGGCAAAGGCTGCTGCCAGAACCAGGAAGAAACGCCGGACAAAAGAGATAAAAAAGACAGACAGGAAGGAAAGAGAGACCATGAAAATCTATAATACATTATCCAGACAAAAAGAGGAATTTATCCCCCTTGAACCAGGCAAAGTAAAGATGTATGTGTGCGGTCCTACCGTATATAATTACATTCATATCGGCAACGCCAGGCCTATGATTGTTTTTGACACTGTGAGAAGATATTTTGAGTATAAAGGCTATGATGTAAATTTTGTATCTAATTTTACAGACGTAGATGACAAGATTATAAAAAAAGCCAATGAAGAGGGAGTGGACGCAGATACTATTTCCAAACGCTACATTGCAGAGTGCAAAAAGGATATGGAAGGCATGAATGTGGAGCCGGCTACCACAAGCCCTCTGGCCACTGAGGAGATTGACGGCATGGTGGAAATGATTGAGACTTTGATTGAGTCCGGTCATGCTTATAAAGCTGAGGATGGAACCGTCTACTTCAGAACCGGATCATTTCCTCAGTACGGCAAGCTGTCTCATAAGAATCTGGAAGATCTCCAATCAGGATTCCGTGAGCTTAAGGTAACGGGAGAAGAAGGAAAAGAGGATCCATCAGATTTTGTTCTTTGGAAACCGAAAAAGGAAGGAGAGCCTTACTGGGAGTCTCCGTGGTGTCAGGGAAGACCTGGGTGGCACATTGAGTGTTCTGTTATGTCTAAGAAATATCTTGGGGATCAGATTGATATTCACGCAGGCGGAGAGGATTTAATTTTCCCTCACCACGAAAATGAAATTGCCCAGAGCGAGTGCGCCAACGGCAAAGAATTTGCCAGATACTGGATGCATAATGGGTTCCTTAATATTGACAACAAGAAGATGTCCAAATCTCTGGGAAATTTTTTCACTGTGAGAGAGATCTCTGAAAAGTATGACCTTCAGGTTCTGCGATTCTTTATGCTCAGTGCTCACTACAGAAGCCCTCTGAACTTCAGCGCCGATCTGATGGAAGCTTCCAAAAACGGTTTGGAAAGAATTCTTACCGCTGTTGAGAAGCTGAGAGATTTGGAGGCCAGAGCGGAGGGCGAGAACTTTGCCGCAGAAGAAAACAAAGAGCCGGTCCAGGCTTTGGTTGAGAAGTTTGAGGCGGCCATGGATGATGATTTTAATACAGCTGACGGAATATCCGCCATTTTTGAGCTGGTAAAGCTGTCCAATTCCACAGCCGGACCGGACAGTTCCAAGGCATATGTTGCGTATCTGAAACATACCATTGAAAAGCTTTGCGATGTTATGGGCATTATTACTGAGAAGAAGGAAGAAGTGCTGGACAGCCAGGTAGAAGAGATGATAGCCAGAAGACAGCAGGCCAGAAAGGATAAGAATTTTGCTTTGGCAGATGAGATCAGAGGACAGCTTTTGGATATGGGAATTGTCCTTGAAGATACCAGGGAAGGTGTAAAATGGAAACGAGTGTAAGCAGCTTAACCTGTTTTCCTTCTTATCTGAATGAAAACTTAAAGCTGAACCAGGTTGATTTAAGAACTCTGTCTCCTTTGGCTTTGGCTTATATAGGCGATGGAATTTATGAGATCCTTATCAGAACGAAAGTAATCAGCCGGGGAAGCACACAGGTGAATAACATGCACAAAAAAAGCGCCAGTCTGGTGAAGGCAGGTACTCAGGCGGAGATAATCCAAAAGCTTTTGGAGGCCCGCCTGCTTACTCAGGAGGAAGAGACTGTATATAAAAGGGGCCGGAACGCCAAGTCAGTAACCATGGCAAAACATGCCACTATGGCGGAGTACAGGAAAGCGACCGGATTTGAGGCTTTGTGCGGTTATCTGTATTTGTCCGGGCAGATGGAGCGTCTGTCCTGGCTGGTGGGAAAAGGATTAATGGAAATAGGAGAACTGGAATGATAGAAGAATTGACAATCGAAGGGCGGAACGCAGTTTTGGAAGCTTTCCGCTCAGGAAAACCCATAGATAAGCTGTATGTGCAGGAAGGGGTAAAGGATGGTCCTATATCATCTATTTTAAGAGAGGCAAAGAAGACAGATACCATCATTTCCTTTGTGTCAAGAGAGAGGTTGGATCAGATGTCCGTTGGAGGACATCATCAGGGAGTGATCGCTCACGGGGCAGCTTATCATTATGCCCAGGTAGAGGATATGCTTAAGGCAGCTGAGGAAAAAGGAGAGCCGCCGTTTCTCATTCTTTTAGATGGAATTGAGGATCCGCACAATCTGGGAGCGATTATCCGGACAGCTAATCTGGCGGGAGCTCACGGCGTAATCATTCCTAAAAGAAGAGCTGTAGGTCTTACAGCCACTGTGGCCAAGACATCTGCAGGAGCTTTGAATTATACCCCTGTGGCAAAAGTAACCAACCTTGGAGCCACCATTGATCAGCTGAAGGAGAAGGGAATGTGGTTTGTCTGCGCTGATATGGGCGGAGAGGTAATGTACCGCCTGAATCTGAAGGGATCGATTGGACTGGTAATTGGCAACGAGGGCACGGGAGTCAGCCGTCTGGTGAAGGAAAAATGCGATATGACCGCATCTATACCCATGAAAGGAGATATTGATTCCCTTAACGCCTCTGTAGCGGCTGGCGTGCTGGCTTATGAGATTGTAAGGCAGCGCCTTGGATAATACAGGAAGGGATTTTATGAGACGGATTAAAATATATGCAGCAGTTCTTGCAGCGGCGGCAGTCCTTGCTTCCGGCTGCGGATCCAGCGGACAGGCTGTGGCGGAATCTCCGGAAGAATCTGGGATAGAGTCTTCTGTACAGCCGGAAAGCGGGGGATCTGTGGAATCAGAAGAGCCTTTGGCATCTGATTCAGGAGATACACAGGAGCAGGTGATTATTGAAGAAAGCCAGGTTCCTCTTTATACCAGGCCTCAGGGCAGCAATGTGAGGGTCCCTCAGGCGTCGGGAACGGTCGTGTACAGCAACAGTACCGTGACAGTAGATGCCTCCAATACCTCTAACGGTTATGTGATGGTTCAGTATACAGGGGGAGCCTCCAAAATTAAGGTTCAGGTGATGAAAAGCGGAGGTGAGACCTATACCTATGATCTCAATGCCCGGTCTGCCTATGAGGTTTTCCCTCTTACAGAAGGCAATGGTACTTATACGGTAAGAGTTCTGGAACAGGTTCAGGGGAATCAGTACGGAGTTAAGCTGAGTCAGGATATGAATGTCAGTCTGTCCAATGAATTTGAACCGTTCCTCTATCCCAATCAGTATGTAAATTTCACGGTCAACAGCAAGGCTGTCCAGAAAGGGGCAGAGCTGGCTTCTGCAGCCGCAGATGATCTGGGGATTGTAACTAATGTGTATAATTATGTGGTGGATAACTTTACATATGATACGGCTAAAGCTGCTTCCGTACAGTCCGGTTATCTTCCCAATGTAGATGAGATCATGGATAAGCAGACAGGAATCTGCTTTGATTATGCGGCTGTTATGACTGCAATGCTCCGTTCTCAGAATATTCCTACTAAACTGGTAGTGGGGTATACCGGCAGTTTATATCATGCCTGGGTGGATGTTTATCTGGAAGGCCAGGGCTGGGTAGACAATATTATTTACTTTGATGGAAACCGATGGAGAATGATGGATCCTACCTTTGCCTCTTCAGGTAAAAATGATCCTTCTATTCAGCAGTATATTACCAATACGGCCAATTATCAGGCAAAATACGCCTATTAAAAGGAGATTTACCATGGAGAAGTTTAAAATAAGGTATTCTGCCAGAGAGCTTTCTTTTTTCTGCCGTCAGATTGCCCTTCTCCTTGGCGGTGCCATTCCTTTGGATGAAGGATTGTATCTGATGGCTGAGGAGGCTAATGGGGAAGAAGAGAAGAGGCTTCTCCAATGGCTTGGGGAAGAAGTGGAGCTTGGAATGCCCTTCTCCCAGGCTTTGGAGGAGGCTGAGGTTTATCCTTCCTATCTGGTGCGTATGGCGCGGCTTGGGGAAGAGACAGGAACAGTGGATGAAATTATGGAGTCTCTTGGGGATTATTACCGGAAAGAGGATTTGCTGGCAGCAAGCATCCGAAATGCAGTCACCTATCCGGTGATTATGGTGTTTATGCTTTTGGTAGTCCTTTTGGTTCTGTTTACCAGAGTTATGCCTGTATTTGAAAATGTATATGAGCAGCTGGGGGCAAGAATGTCGCCGGCCTCCACTGCCGCCGCTTCCATGGGGGCTTTCTTTTGTCAGGCCGCTTTGATTTTGGGCGCAGTTCTTATTCTGGCTGTGGGAGCAGTGTGGCTGGCAGGAAAGAAGGGAATCCGGATTGCTGCAGCGGAGAAGATGAAAAATAAAACCAAGAGAAAAAGCCTGATTGCTCAGGCATCGGCGAAACGCCGTTTCACTTCTGTTTTGGCTCTTACCCTTCACTGCGGACTGGATCTGGAAAAAGGCATGGAGATGGCCGGAGAGATGGCGGACAATCCGCTGGTGGAGGAGAAAGCAAAGACTTGTATGGAGCGGCTGGAAACCGGGGAGGATACCTATACGGCTATTAAGGATACCGGCTTGTTCTCTGGATTTTACAGTCAGATGATTAAGACAGGAATCCGCTCCGGAAGCCTTGATAAAGTACTGGAAGAGATTTCCGGACAATATGAAAGAGAAGCAGAGGAGAGGATCAACAGGCTGATTGGCCGTTTTGAGCCTACGATAGTGGCAGTTTTGTCTGTGGCAGTTGGACTGATTCTTCTTTCCGTTATGCTTCCCCTTGTCAGCGTGCTTTCTGCCATTGGTTAGGAGGAGAAATCATGAGTTGGAGAAGAATGGGCAGAACCATTGTCTTCTATGGCCGTTCTATCCTGCTTTTTGCCGTCATAGCAGCCGCTTTTGGAGCGGGAGTTTTCTGGTTTTCGCAAAAAGCAGACGGGGAAGGTGTGGAGGCTCTGCAAGATGCTATCCGCAGAGGTTCCGTTCAGTGCTATGCCATTGAAGGAAGATATCCCCCCAGTTTGGATTATCTGGAAAAATACTATGGAGTGCAGATTGACAGGGAGCGGTATGATGTGTTTTACAGCGGTTTTGCCTCCAATATTATGCCTGACATTACCGTAGTGTCCAAGGACAGCGGGGAGGTGGTCAAATGAACGGAAGAAGGATCAATCTGCTGTTTCATCTGCTTCTGTTCCTTGTTTTTGTGCTCTGCGCCTTATTTACCGTTCTTTTCGGAGCCAGAGTCTACGAAAATCTTAACCTGCGTTCTGAGGCTTCCTATCAGAAGGTAGTGGCTGTCAGTTACATAGCCAATAAAGTGAGGCAGCACGATCAGGCAGGGATGATAGCCCTGAAGGAAGAAGAGAACATTCCGGTGCTGGAGCTTGGACAGACAGTTGGGGAATCCCTGTATACCACCAAAATTTATTATATAGATGGAAGTCTGTGGGAACTGTTTTCAGCCAGTGACAGCGGTCTGAAATTAACAGATGGCTATCAGATCATGGAGTGCGGGCCGGTGAATATGGAAATCGAAGACGGCCTTTTATCTATTAAGGCGGGAGAGGAAGGTAGTCTTGTCCTGTCTGTAAGGAGTGAGGAAAGATAAAATGAACAGACATAATAGTTCGGGCATGTTTATGATGGAGATGATAGCTGCTGTCTTCTTTTTTAGTCTTTGCGCCAGTGCGTGCATTCTGGTATTTGCCAGGGCAGACAGGCTGAGTCGGGGAGCGGAGGACTTGAATCAGGCAGTTCTTTTGGCTCAGAGTACGGCTGAGGTGTGGAAAAGTCAGGGGCAGAAAGGGCTGGCAGAGATATTTAACGGCGAGGAAAAAGAAAACGGAATACAGATGACCTTTGATCAGGAGGGGAATCCTGTCTCTGATAGGGGAAAGTATCAGGTGATTCTGACAGAGAAAGAAGAGATAAAGGCGGTTATTTCCGTGACTGCGGATGACGAAGAACTTTATTCCATGGAGGTTGGACGCCATGAACAGCTGGAGTAAAAATGAGGAAGAGAGAAAGCCTTATAGGGGGACAATAGGAGGCTCTTTCCTGATTGTGGTATTTATTGTGCTGTGTCTGGTTTCCTTCAGTCTCCTTTCTCTCAGCTCAGCGAAAAACCAATGGGATCTGGCCGTAAGAAACAGTCAGTCTGTCCGGGAGTATTATGAGGCTGACTTAGAGGGGGAAGCGTTTTATCATCAGATGACAGAGTATTTAAATCAGGTATGTGAAGCGGTCAATGATCCGACAGAGCGGACGGAGCTTTTAAAGGAGGTTTCCGGAGGCGGATTTGACGGCCAAAAGGCTGCGGCTGCAGTTCCTTTAAGCCAGGGAAGAGCCTTGATGATTGAACTGACGCCCCGGTGGCCGGAACATCCAGGTGATAAGGGAAACTGGAAGGTGGACAGATGGCAGACGGTTATGACGGAGGATTACCAAATTGATCAGTCCATGCCTGTATGGACTGGAGATGGGGAAAGGTAGGACAAACATATGAGGAGCATTAAGGAAATATTAAGCAATGCTGTGGAAAAAAAGGCGGCGGATATTTTTATGATTCCCGGCATGCCTCTTGCCTATAAGGTGGGAAGCAGAATAGAGTCCCAGGAGGAAGAAAAGCTGACTCCCAAGAACATGGAGCCTCTCATTGAGGAGCTTTATGGGCAAGCGGGAAATAGAGATATGGAAAAAGTAAAAGCCGCGGGAGATGATGATTTTTCTTTTGGGATTCAAGATCTTTCAAGATTCAGAGCCAATGTGTTCAGACAGAGAGGTTCTCTTGCGGCTGTTATCCGTGTGGTAACCTTTGATATTCCGGATTATACCCAGCTGCACATTCCGGAGCAGGTTATGGGAATCGGGGGTATGAACAAAGGCTTTGTGCTGGTGACAGGACCGGCGGGAAGCGGAAAGAGCACCACCCTTTCCTGTATAATTGACAGAATTAACAAGACGAGAAATGTTCATGTTATTACTCTGGAAGATCCCATTGAGTATCTTCACAGTCACAAAGAAAGCGTGGTAACTCAGAGAGAGATCGGTACAGATACGGACAGCTATGTAACTGGTCTGAGGGCGGCTCTGCGCCAGGCCCCGGATGTGATTCTGGTGGGAGAAATGAGAGATTACGAGACCATCCGCATTGCCATGACAGCAGCTGAAACGGGACATCTGGTCATATCTACCCTTCACACCATAGGAGCAGCCAATACCATAGACAGGATTATTGACAGTTTTCCGCCTAATCAGCAGCAGCAGGTGCGGATGCAGCTGTCCATGGTGGTTCAGGCTGTGGTTTCCCAGCAGCTGATTCCTACAGAGGATGGCAATGTGGTGCCGGCTTTTGAGATCCTGTTTTTCAATAACGCAGTCCGCAATTTGATCCGCGAGGGAAAAACCCATCAGATAGACGCTGCCATTACTTCCGGACAGGCGGAAGGAATGGTATCTATGGACAGCAGCCTTTTAACTCTTTACCGGCAGGGTAAGATTACCAGAGAAAATGCCATAGCCTACAGCAGCAGCGGAGAACTGATGGCAAAAAAAATAGACCGAAGGGGATAGGAACTTCAGGGGATTTTTAAGATGGGAAATGTACAAAAAAAAGTACAATCTGATTATTGACAAATTCCCTGTCCCATGATATTCTATATGAGGTTCGCACGACGAACTGAAAATGCTGATGTGGCACAGGTGGTAGCGCACCTCATTGGTAGTGAGGAGGTCACGGGTCCGAGTCCCGTCATCAGCTGGCAGGGAACGGGAAGTCTTATAGAAAGGCTTCCCGTTTTTTGATATCTGCGGATTTTAACAGGAGGTGTCAATTCCGTGACAAAAAGCAAACATAAGAAGAAAAAGAAACGAAGCCTCTGGGGTGTGTTTTTCCGGCCCATTAAGATTATTTTGTCTCTTTTCCTGGTTTTTGTGCTGTTAGGCTGTGTAGCCGCCGGTGTAGGCGTTTACATATTTCGGGATGAGATAATAGCCTGTAAAGAAAAGGCGGACAGCATTATGGCTAACTCCTCCAGGGAGGATTTTTCCCATCCGACAGACACAAGGATTTTTGATGCAGATGGGAATGTAATAGGCGTCATTAACCTGGGGCATTACGAATATGTAACCATTGATCAGATTGGCGAGAACCTGCAGGAAGCTTATATTGCTCAGGAGGACAGGCGGTTCTATGAACACAACGGAATCGACTATATCAGTCTGGTAAGGGCAGGGCTGGCTCTCATTAAAAACAAAGGAGAGATTACCCAGGGCGGAAGTACCATTACCCAGCAGGTTATTAAGAATACTTATCTGACTCAGGAGAGAACCTTTGAGAGAAAAATTATAGAGTTTTTTGCTGCCCCTCAGATGGAAGCCAGGTATTCCAAGGGAGAGATTCTGGAATTCTACTGCAATACGAACTTTTATGCCAACCGCTGTTACGGAGTGGCGGCAGCCAGCCGTTACTATTTTGATAAAACTCCTTTGGAGCTGGAGATCTGGGAGGCGGCTACTTTGGCTGGAATCAGCAACAATCCTTCCAGATTTGATCCGGTGAGAAATCCGGAGAACTGTGTGGAAAAAAGAAACCGGGTCATCGACAACATGGCAAAGTGCGGTTATATTACAGAAGAAGAGCGGGATTACGCAAAGGCTCAGCCTTTGGAGGTAAAGCAGGTGTATGTACCTGGAACCACAGAGAACTATCAGACCAGCTATGCGATCCACTGTGCGACCATTGAGCTGATGAAGAACGACGGTTTCACCTTCCAGTATGTTTTTGATAATAAAGAAGAGTATGATACTTACAACGAATTATATCAGGAGGCGTATCAGAATAAAAGCGACCTGATCCGCAGCGGCGGATTTGAAATTTATACCAGCCTGGATATGGAGATTCAGGAGAAGCTTCAGGATGCCATTGACACGCATCTGGCGGAATTTACGGAGCTTCAGGAGAATGGAAAGTATGCTCTTCAGGGCGCGGCTGTCTGTGTGGACAATAAGACAGGATATGTGGTAGCTATTTCAGGCGGAAGAGGTACGGATGATGAGTACAACAGAGGATTTTTAAGCCGCAGACAGCCCGGTTCTACCATTAAGCCGCTGATTGATTACGCTCCGGCTTTTGAAACAGGATTTTATTATCCCTCCCGGCTGGTAAATGATCATCAGTTTGAAAATGGTCCGAAAAACAGCGGAGGCCGGTATTATGGAGAAGTTTCCGTACGGGAGGCCTTAAACCGCAGTCTGAACACTGTGGCATGGCAGGTGCTTCAGGACATCGGCGTTGAGACCGGAATGGATTATCTGGCAAAAATGCATTTTATGGGAATGAGCTATCTGGATAATGGAAACGCCAGTATGAGTATTGGAGGCTTTACTGAGGGTGCCAGAGTGGTAGATATGGCTAAGGGCTATTCTGTTCTGGCCAACGGAGGAATGTACAGCAACAATACCTGTATCAGGGGAATCGTCAGCCAGTATGACGGGGAGCTGTATAATGCCAACCAGCCTGATGAGCGGGTGTTTACAGAGGATACGGCCTATATGATTACAGATATCCTGAAAGGAACCATGGACCAGAATTATGGAACTGGGTATGGTTTGGATCTTGCCGGCATGGAAGCGGCAGGAAAAACAGGTACAACCAACGATAATAAGGATGCCTGGTTCTGTGGATACACGAAGTACTACACAACTGCTGTGTGGATGGGATATGATACTCCCAAAGCTATGCCTGGAGTTTACGGAAGAACTTATGCAGGCCAGATTTGGCATGATTTTATGGAGGAAATCCACGAGGGACTTCCAAACGAGGATTGGAAAATGCCTTCTACTGTGTCCTATTCCTATGTGGATTCCAGAGGGGAAAAGACCAGTACCAATACAGGAAGGCAGGATCTGTTCTCTTCTGTGGCCGAGGCTGCGGCAAGAGCCGATCAGGACAGATGGGAAGAAGTACAGGAGCAGAAGGAAGAGGAGGCAAGACAGGAACAGGAGCGTCAGTCTGCTGAGGCCGCTTCTCAGGAAGCGGTAAACCAGGCTTTGACCAGGATTCAGGAGATTGTAAGTGAATTAAATGGAATGGAATACCACAATTCCAGCACCGATGCTCAAATTGCGGAGGCAAGGACGCTGTTGGAACAGATTGCTGCCACCGATCAGTATGAGTCCTTAAAGCAGCAGGTGGACGAGGCTGCCAGCCGGCTGGCGGGGCTGCCAAGCCAGGGAGATTGGGAATTGGCTCATCCTCAGGAAATCGGTCCAGGAGTAGGGCTGACCGGACCTGGGGAGACAACAACCCAGGCGCCTCCTGGTTCGGAAGCCGTTCAGGGGGTAAAGCCAGGCTCAGATTCAGAGAATCAGGTTCAGCAGATTGGGCCGGGCATGTAGCGCAGACACTGGCTTGTGAAGAACTTGAAATAGGGATATTGATGAGATAGAAAGGTTCATATGAAAGTAAGAAGAACAGAGGAAAAGGATATTGAGATTATTTTAAACATATATGACAAGGCCAGAAGGTTTATGGCAGATAATGGCAATGCCTCCCAGTGGGTCAATGGTTATCCGGGAAGAAAAGAGGTAGAACAGGATATGAGCCTGAACCGCAGCTATGTGTGTGTAGATCAGCAGGACCGTCCTGTTGGAACATTCTGCTTTTTTCAGGGAGAAGACCCTGCTTATAAGGTAATAGAGGGAAGTTGGAAGAATTCAGAACCTTACGGGGTGGTTCACAGAATTGCCTCTGATGGGAAGGGAAAGGGAATTGCCACCTTTTGTATGAACTGGTGCGAAGCTCAGTGCAGAAATCTCAGAATTGATACTCACAGAAAGAATATTCCCATGCAGAATTTTTTGAAAGGAAGAGGTTTTCAGTACTGCGGAATTGTCTATATGGCGGATGGAACGGAGAGACTGGCTTTTCAGAAAGTAAACCACCATAAACAAACACCGTGATTGGACAGGGGAGAAGTATGACAGAGGCAAAGCTTTTGAGAAAGGCATGTTTCCCAAATCAGAAGCTGCTGAAACTGGATATAACGGAATAGGATTCAACTGCAGATGGGCTGTCTGAAAAAAGGACAGCCTGTTTTTTGTGTGAAAATGGGAAGTGAAGGGCGATAACATTTACAAACGATGTGCCCTGTGCTAAAATATCGTTAGGTATTTAAAAATATAACGGTGCGAAACAATTGAAAGCGGCGGGTTGCGGAAGGGAGATTGTTGTTATGAAGCTGATGGCGGTTCAAGATGCGGTGGGCCAGGTGCTTTGCCATGATATTACACAGATTATAAAAGGAGTCACTAAGGATGCGGTGTTTCGCAAGGGACATATCATTACGGAAGAGGATATTCCTGTTCTGCTGAGCGTGGGAAAGGATCATGTTTACATATGGGAGAAGGAAGAAGGGATGCTCCATGAGAATGAGGCGGCTGAAATTTTATGTCAGATCTGTATGAACGATCATATGGAGCGGTCCCAAGTAAAAGAAGGGAAGATTGAACTTTCTGCTGCCTGTGACGGTTTGTTTAAGATTAACAGGGAAGCTCTCAGAAA
Source organism: Candidatus Hungatella pullicola (assembly GCA_019114305.1). Taxonomy (GTDB): domain Bacteria; phylum Bacillota; class Clostridia; order Lachnospirales; family Lachnospiraceae; genus Hungatella_B; species Hungatella_B pullicola. Next base: position 28,540 of record DXFU01000075.1, read on the forward strand.
AGTAAACAGTCTGGGAGAGATGATGATTGCTGCCCGCCACGGCGATTTTCCTGTAAAAAAGGGAGATAAGCTGGCGGGAACCAGGATTATTCCATTGGTTATTGAAAAGGAGAAGATGGAGAAGGCAAGACAGGCAGCAGGACCGGAACCTATTTTTAGTCTTCTTCCCTTTCATCCTAAAAAAGCCGGCGTAGTGACTACGGGAAATGAAGTGTTTTACGGAAGAATTCAGGATACCTTTACCCCTGTGATTGAGGAGAAGCTGAACGAATATGGCGCAGCAGTGACGGAACATGTGGTGTGGAATGATGACAATGAGAAGATTACGAAAAGTATAATAGAAATGATTGATGGCGGCGTGGAAATGGTCATCTGCACCGGCGGAATGAGCGTAGATCCTGATGACAAAACCCCTCTGGCTATAAAAAATACCGGGGCAGAAATAGTATCTTATGGAGCTCCGGTTCTGCCGGGAGCTATGTTTCTTTTGGCTTACTATGAAAAGAACGGAAAAGAGATACCGGTTCTTGGACTGCCAGGCTGTGTGATGTATTCCAAGCGTACAATTTTTGATTTGGTGCTTCCAAGAATTATGGCGGATGATCCTGTTACGGCGGGGGAACTGGCCGGTTTGGGGGAGGGAGGTCTCTGTCTTAACTGTCCTTTGTGTACTTTCCCCAACTGCGGATTTGGAAAAGGAGTATAGCCATGGAATTTACTCACTTTGATGAAAACGGAAACGCCCGCATGGTAGATGTGGGACAGAAAGAGGATACCAGAAGAGAGGCACTGGCTGTTGGCAGTATTTTTATGAGCCGGGAGTGTTTTGAAAAAGTAGCGGAAGGAAGCATGAAAAAAGGAGATGTTCTTGGAGTTGCCAGAGTAGCGGGAATCATGGGAGCAAAGCAGACCTCACAGTTGATCCCCCTCTGCCATCTTCTGGGGCTGACAAAATTGGAGATAGATTTTAAGCTGATTCCGGAAAAGCAGGAGATTCAGGCTTCCTGTGTGGCCAGAACCGTGGGAAAGACAGGAGTTGAAATGGAAGCTCTTACGGGAGTGACGGTGGCTCTTCTTACCATCTACGATATGTGCAAGGCTGTTGACAAAAGAATGGAAATCGGAAAGATATGTTTGGTGGAGAAATCGGGCGGAAAAAGCGGCCATTTTGTTAATCCAGGCAGGGAGGCGGTGAAAGAGTGAAGGACTCCTGCGGAAGAACCATTGAATATATGAGAATTTCCATCACAGACAGGTGTAATTTAAGGTGTCAGTACTGTATGCCCGATGGAACGGATAAGGTTTCCATGAAAGACATTCTTACCTATGAGGAGATCCTTTCCTTGACCCGATGTGCCGCTCAATTGGGAATTCGTTGGATTAAGATAACGGGAGGGGAACCGCTGGTGAGAAAGAACTGCGTTTTTCTTATCCGGGAGCTGAAAAAAATTCCGGGAATTGAGAAAGTAACTCTTACTACCAATGGAATTCTTCTTCCCCAGTATGGAAGGGAATTGTGGAAGGCGGGACTTGACGGAGTAAATATCAGCCTGGATACAATGGATCGGGAGGATTACATACAGCTGACAGGCTTTGACGGTCTGGTACAGGTTTTGGAAGGGCTGGAGATGATGAAGAGTCTGGTTCCTGTGAAGATTAACTGTGTATCTATAAAAGAACGTGTGGAGAAACAGTGGAAGAACCTGGTGGACTTGTGCAGGACAAGCCAGGTTGACGTACGTTTCATTGAACTGATGCCTATTGGCTTGGGACGGCAGTTTCCGTCTATGGATAACCAGGAGATATTGGAACAGATAAAGAGGGAATACCCCCAGTTAAAACCAGATGAGAGACGTCATGGAAACGGGCCCGCTGTGTATTATCATTGTCATGAGTGGCCTGGAAGCGTGGGATTTATCAGTGCGGTTCACAAAAAATTTTGTTCCGGATGCAACCGGATCCGTCTGACGGCCAGAGGCAGACTGAAAACCTGTCTGTGTTATGATCAGGGGGTGGATTTGCTTTCCATGATCCGCCGGGGGGCAGAAGATGAAGAGATCAGGAAAGCCATGGAAAAGGCGGTTTGGGAGAAGCCGGCGGCCCACTGCTTTGACAGACCTGAGGAAATTACAGAAGAGGACATGATGTCGGGAATAGGAGGATAACATGGGAATTGTGAAGGCTGTCTGCATCAGCGAAAAGAGAGGGACAGGCAAGAAGCCTGTTGCTCAGGGGATTTTTGTGGAGAATTACGGAATAGAAGGAGATGCCCATGCAGGGGACTGGCATCGTCAGGTAAGCCTTCTGTCCTGGAATAAGATAGAGGAATTTAATGAGAAAGGCGCGTCGGTTTCAGACGGGGATTTTGGAGAGAATCTGATAGTGGAAGGCATTGATTTCAGGAGTCTTCCTGTTGGAAGCAGACTTCTCTGCGGGGATGTTATTCTGGAAATGACTCAGATTGGAAAGGAATGTCACAGTCACTGCGCTATTTATCACCAGGTAGGAGACTGTATTATGCCCAGGGAAGGAGTATTTGCCAAGGTGATTCAGGGAGGAAGAATTTCTCCAGGGGATGAGATGAACATGGTTTTGCCGGATCCAAAGAGAAAGTTTCAGGCGGCGGTGATTGTGTTAAGCGATAAGGGAAGCCGGGGAGAGAGAAAAGATGAAAGCGGCCCTGCGGCTGCAGAAAAGCTGGTTCAGGCCGGATATGAGGTGGTGGAAAGCCTTCTGATTCCAGATGAACCGGAGATTTTGAAACAGAATCTGATTCGTCTGGCCGACAGCCGGCAGGTGGATTTAATCCTGACTTCAGGAGGGACAGGATTTTCCTTGAGAGACCAGACTCCGGAAGCTACTATGGCTGTAGCGGACCGGAACGCGCCGGGAATTGCCGAGGCAATCAGGTCCGGTTCCATGGCGGTGACGAAAAGGGCAATGCTTAGCAGAGGGGTCAGTGTAATCCGGAAGAAAACTTTAATCATCAATCTCCCCGGAAGTCCAAAAGCGGTGAGAGAAAGTCTGGATCTTGTCCTCTCTCAGCTGGATCACGGACTGAGTATTTTAAGGGGAAGCGCCGGAGAGTGCGGCAGCAGCCAGTAAAATGAAAAGCCTTATCTGAATGTTCAGATATGCTATAAACAGTTATCAGTAAACAGGAAGAAAAGGAGAAGAGAGAATGAAAAAAAGAGCGTGGATTATGGCAGGAATGTTAATGGCAGGACTTTTAACCGGCTGCAGCGGCGGCGGGACTGAGACTACAGAGGCAGATGCTACAGCTGCCGTTACGGCCGAGAGTACTGGAGAGACGGAAACAGAGGCTCAAGAAGGGGAAAATACAGAGACGGAATCAGAAGCAGCAGATCAGGAGCCGGTTACCATTCTGGCTGCCGCTGCTGCCAGTCTGGAATATTCTTTTTCAGAACAGCTGATTCCCATGTTCCAGGAACAGTATCCATGGATTACAGTGGAAGGAACTTATGACAGTTCAGGAAAGCTGCAGACCCAGATTGAGGAAGGATTGGATGCGGATATTTTCATGTCAGCTGCAACCAAACAGATGGATGCGTTAAATGAAGAAGGGCTGGTTGTGGAGGAGACGGTTACCGATCTTCTGGAAAACAAAATTGTTTTAATCGTTCCCGCTGGTTCTGAGGGGACAATTACCTCTTTTGAGGAAATTGGAAACGCGTCTGCCATCGCTTTGGGAGATCCGGCCAGCGTGCCGGTAGGCCAGTATTCTCAGGAATCACTTACCAACTTGGGCATATGGGATCAGATTCAGGACAAGGTAAGTTTTGGAACCAATGTAACAGAGGTGCTGAACTGGGTCGCAGAAGGAAGCGCTGACGCGGGAATTGTATATTCTACAGACGCTGCAACCACCGACCGGGTAACAGTAGTGGCAGAAGCCCCGGAAGGAAGCCTGGCAGAGCCGGTTATTTATCCGGTGGCCGTAGTAAGCGCTTCCACAAAGCAGGAAGCGGCCAATCTGTTCCTTGAATTTTTAAAGAGTGATGAGGCTTTGGCGGTATTTGAATCCTATGGATTTGCTGCCAGATAAAAAGATAATGAGAAATGGAGGATTAATATGGACTGGTCACCGGTATGGATATCCATTAAGACAGCCTCCTTGTCTATTGTTATTACATTTTTTCTTGGAATACTGGCAGCCTGGGGAATTGTTTCCTGTAAGAGCCAGAAGGCAAAGATGGTCTGGGATGGAATCCTTACCATGCCTCTGGTTTTGCCTCCAACGGTGGCCGGTTTCTTTCTCCTCTATATTTTTGGGGTGAAACGCCCCTTGGGGAGTCTGTTTCTTAATGTGTTCGGCATTAAAATTGCTTTTTCCTGGGGAGCAACTGTTTTAGCGGCAGCAGTAATTTCCTTTCCCTTGATGTACCGCTCTGCCAGAGGTGCCTTTGAACAGGTGGATGAAAATTTGGTGGCTGCTGCCAGAACTTTGGGAATGAGTGAGTGGCAGATCTTTTCCAGAGTTTTATTTGCCAACGCCATGCCGGGAATTGTATCAGGAGGTGTTCTTGCTTTTGCCAGAGGGCTGGGAGAATTTGGAGCCACTGCCATGATAGCGGGGAATATTGCCGGAAAAACCAGGACTCTTCCTTTGGCAGTATATTCAGAGGTGGCGGCAGGCAACATGGAAAAGGCTTACGGTTACGTGGCGGTGATTGTGGCCATTGCCTTCTGCGCCGTTCTGCTTATGAACTGGGTAGGAGCCAAAGATGAAAGGAAACGGAAACGGTAAGGAGGAAAGCCATGCTGCAGGCGGAAATAAAAAAGAAGCTGAGAGAATTTACGCTGGATCTGTCCTTTCAGGCCGGAAACGGATGTCTGGGAATCCTTGGGCCGTCAGGATGCGGAAAGAGTATGACTTTAAAGTCAATAGCCGGGATTGTGACACCGGATGAAGGAAATATCCTTTTGAACGGAAAGATTCTTTTTGATTCGGAAAAAAAGATAAATCAAAAACCTCAGAAGCGGAAAGTTGGGTATCTGTTTCAAAATTATGCTCTGTTTCCCAATATGACAGTGGAGCAGAATGTTATGGCAGGACTGGGAAAAAGAGACAGGAACAGTAAGAAGAAAACAGCAGCTATGATCAAGCGTTTTCGGCTGGAAGGGTTGGAGAAGCGTTATCCAGGACAATTGTCAGGAGGACAGCAGCAGAGAGCGGCTCTGGCCAGAATTCTAGCCTATGAGCCGGATGTGATCCTTCTGGATGAGCCGTTTTCCGCTATGGATGCCCATTTAAAAGAAGGACTGAAGCTGGAACTGGAACAGGTGCTTAAGGAGTACGAAGGAACAGCGGTTCTTGTGACCCATGACAGGGATGAGGCCTATCAGCTGTGTGACCATCTGATGCTTTTGGACAGTGGGAAAGTTATGATACAGGGGGAGACAAGAGATCTGTTCGCCCATCCAGTTACATGCCATAGTGCCAGACTGACTGGCTGTAAAAATATATCCAGGGCGGTAAAAACTGGTGATCACCAGGTAAAAGCTTTGGACTGGGGGGTGGAGCTTACTGCGGCGGCCAAGGTGGAGGACAGGATTACCGCAGTGGGTGTCCGCGCTCATGATTTTCAGCCTGTGTGGGAGGCGGAAGAAGGAATTGAGAATTTAATTCCCGTACAGGAACCAATCATTACAGAAATGCCTTTTGAATGGTATATTACTTTAAAAAATGGCTTGTGGTGGAAAACATCAAAATCCATTCATCATCACAGTCCGGCCAATGTCATACCTCCATGGCTGTATGTTCCGCCGGAAGCTGTGCTTTTGCTGGAAGGAGAATTGGAATGAGAACTGGCGCAGTGGTGCTGGCTGCGGGACATAAAAGCAGTCAAAATATGTTTCAGCCTATGCTGAAGGTGGGAGATACCACAGCAATCAAGAGGATTCTTATTACCTTAAAGCAGGCTGAGGCAGATCCTATTGTAGTGATTACAGGTCAGGATGGGGATGCTGTGGAAAAACATATTTCCAAAATGCGGGTAATCTGCCTGAGAAATGAAAATTATGAGACAACCCAGATGTTTGACAGTATATGCATGGGATTAAATTATATGGAAGATTTGTGCGACCGGGTGCTGATTCTTCCTGTGAAAGTTCCTATGCTGTTAAAAGAGACAATCAGCTGTCTGATGCAGTCCAGGCGGCCTGCAGCCTGTCCTGTGTATGGGAATAGGAGAGGCCATCCAGTTCTTCTTTCCAGGGAGCTGATACCAGAAGTTTTGGAATACTCAGGACCTTATGGACTGAGAAGCTTTTTGCGGGATCCCAGGATCAGTCCCATGGTGGAGGAAATTCCTGTGGAGGATGAAGGGATTATTCTGGAAATAGAGTCCGATGAGGACTGTAAAAGAGCATTAGGAGCGGTAGGAAAAAGAAGAATTCCCTTATACGGAAAGAGCAACGTATACCTGGGAAGAGAGGAAAAGTTTTTTGGTCCCGGTATAGCTCAGCTTCTTCAGCTGGTTGACCATACCGGTTCTCTTCAGACAGCCTGCAGTCAAATGCATATGTCTTATTCCAAAGGCTGGAAGATTATAAAGACCGCGGAAAAACAACTGGGATATCCTGTGGTCTATGCTCAGTCAGGAGGCGCTACGGGAGGGTTTACTCAGCTGACTCCCAAAGGACGGGATTTTCTGAATCGTTTTCTGAAAATGGAGGAAGAGGTGGAGATGGAGACCAAAAGACTGTTTGAGAAATACTTCGGGGAGGCGCTGGGATTATGAGCATACTGTTGGAAGAGGCAGGAAAGGCAGTGAGACAGGGAGAAAAAGCAGTTTTGGTTACGATTGTTTCTGCCCACGGTTCGGTGCCGAGAGGTGCCGGAGCCCAGATGCTGGTGAGGTCTGACGGGACGTGTATGGGGACCATCGGAGGCGGGGCGGTAGAATACCGCGCCGGTCTGGAAGCCATGAATGCAATGAGGGAGGAGAGATCCTTTTTAAAAAGCTATGATTTGAGCAGCGGCCGGGCGGCAGAATTGGGAATGGTCTGCGGCGGAGGCGTACAGATATACTTTCAGTATATATCTCCCGGCAATGAAATATTTCTCTGGCTTTGTATTCAGGCGGAAACAGCATTTCAGAAGGGAGAGGACTGCTGGCTGATTCTTGATTTCACTCAGGAGGATGACTGGACTGCGGGAATTTGCCGACAATCCGGAAATGGAGAGAACCAGGACAGAACCTGGAGGATTCAGTGGCCTTTTGAGAAGAGGGAGCAGCGTGAGATGGAAGTTCCATCCCTTTCCAAAGCAGAGGCCGTAACGGTTGAAGGCAGAAACTATTTTTTTCAGCCGCTGGTTCGCTCCGGAAGAGTGTATATTTTTGGAGGAGGACATGTGGCCAGAGAGCTGGTTCCTGTTCTTGCCAGGGTGGAATTTTCCTGTGTGGTGTTTGATGACAGAGAAGAATTTTCCAGGCCGGAACAGTTTCCTCAGGCAGTAGAAACTATAACCGGAGATTTTCAGGACATTTTTAAAACTGTTTCCATACGGGAGCAGGATTATGTAATTATTATGACCAGAGGCCATGAATTTGACTATGAGGTGCAGCGTCAGGCACTGGAGACGCCTGCTCATTATATCGGCGTAATGGGAAGCAGAGCAAAGCTTGCAAGACAGGAGGAGAGACTGAGAACTCTTGGATTCAGCAGCCAGGATATGGCTCGTTTCTCTGCTCCCATTGGCGTTCCGATTTCTGCTCAGACTCCGGCTGAAATTGCTGTAAGCATAGGGGCTCAGCTGATTATGGTAAGGGCTAAAAGAGAGGGAAGAGAAAAGAAATAAATTTTCTTTTGACATTGTTTTTTAACTGGCTTCGTTATATAATAGCATCCACGGGGCGGCAGAAAAAGGGGAGACCCGGATTTTCTGCCGCTTGTCCGTCTGCCCTGTGTTTGTATAGCGGAAAGTTTTGAGCCTGAAAGCAGGGCGGAGGAAGTGAAGAAAAAATATAGGAGTGTACAGATATGAGCAAAGTTAGAACAAGGTATGCGCCAAGTCCTACGGGACGTATGCACGTAGGAAATTTAAGAACCGCGCTGTATGCCTACCTGATTGCCAATCATGAAGGCGGAGATTTCCTTCTTCGCATTGAGGATACAGACCAGGAGCGTTATGTGGAAGGGGCTGTGGAGATTATCTACAGAACGCTGGAAAAGACAGGACTGATTCACGATGAGGGTCCGGATAAAGACGGCGGAGTAGGTCCTTATGTTCAAAGCGAGAGACAGGCCAAAGGCATTTATCTGGAGTATGCCAAGAAGCTGGTGGAAAAAGGAGAGGCTTACTACTGCTTCTGTACTCAGGAGCGTCTGGACTCCCTGAAGAAGAATGTGGAAGGCCAGGAGATTATGACCTATGATAAACACTGTCTCCACCTGTCAAAGGAAGAAGTAGAAAGAAACCTGGCGGCAGGTATGCCTTATGTAATCCGTCAGAATAACCCTACAGAAGGTACTACCACGTTCCACGATGAAATTTATGGGGACATTACAGTGGATAATTCCGAACTGGATGATATGATTCTCATTAAGTCTGACGGTTATCCAACCTACAATTTTGCCAATGTAGTAGATGATCACCTGATGGGAATTACCCATGTGGTAAGAGGCAATGAATACCTTTCTTCTTCTCCCAAGTACAACCGGCTTTATGATGCTTTCGGCTGGGAAGTTCCGGTATACGTTCACTGTCCTCTTATTACCAATGAGGAGCATAAAAAACTGAGCAAAAGAAGCGGGCACGCTTCCTATGAAGATTTAATCGAACAGGGCTTTCTTTCTGAGGCTGTGGTTAACTTTGTGGCTTTACTTGGCTGGTCTCCGGAAGACAACCGGGAGATTTTCTCTCTGGAAGAGCTGGTGCGTGAGTTTGACTATCACAAGATCAGCAAATCTCCGGCTGTTTTTGATATGACCAAATTAAAATGGATGAACGGCGAATATATGAAGGCCATGGAGTTTGATCGGTTCTATGAGATGGCGGAACCGTATATCCGCCAGGTTATTACGAAGGATCTGGATCTTAAGAAAATCGCGGCTATGGTAAAGACGAGAATCGAAGTATTCCCTGATATTGCCGGACACATTGATTTCTTCCAGGAGCTTCCGGAGTACGATCCGTCTATGTATACTCATAAGAAGATGAAGACAAACAGCGAGAATTCCCTCCAGGTTCTGAAAGAGGTTCTGCCTATTTTGGAGGCACAGGAGGACTTCAGCAATGATGCTCTTTATGAAAGTCTTTCCAGGTATGTCTCTGACAACGGCTATAAGACAGGATTTGTTATGTGGCCTATCCGGACTGCTGTTTCAGGAAAGCAGATGACTCCTGCCGGAGCTACGGAGATTATGGAGGTTTTAGGCAAGGAAGAATCTTTAAGAAGAATCAGAAAAGGAATAGAATTGTTAAGCAATTAAAGAAAATGGAGAGTGCCTGGAGGAGAGGAAGCCCTGCAGGCACCTTCTTTTTTGTAATGCAGAAAGTTCCTTTTCCCTTCACACCGGGGCAGAAAGGACAGACCTTTTTGTGCTGCGGCAATGTTCTGAGAAGGAGGAAGCGATGAATTTAGATACAAAACTGGAAGGGGCTCAAAGAGAGGCAGTATCCCATTTCTGCGGCCCCATGATGGTTCTTGCCGGCCCGGGCTCCGGAAAGACTTTTACCATCACCAGAAGAATCCATTATCTGATTTCAGAATACGGAGTAAATCCATCTAATATTTTGGTGATTACGTTTACTAAGGCGGCTGCAGAGGAGATGAAGGAACGGTTTGAAGCTCTCTGTGAGGGACAGCCAGTTTACGTATCCTTTGGAACCTTCCATGGGATATTTTTTAGGATTCTAAAGCTGGCCTATGGATTTGACGGGGGAAATATTGTCAGAGAGGAACAACGAGTTCAGCTGATTCGGGAGCTGGTTGAAAGGAAGAGGCTGGAGGTAGAGGATGAATCTGAATTTATTCAATCGATTCTTTCTGAAATCAGTGCCGTAAAGGGAGAACAGATCAATCTGGATCACTATTACTCTCAAAATAGTCCCGAAGAAGTATTTAAGTATTTATACCGGGGATATGAGGAGGGGCTGCGCAGGGCCGGTCTTATTGACTTTGACGACATGCTGGTGATGTGCTATGAGCTGTTTGTTGAGAGAAAAGATATTCTTTCAGCCTGGCAGAAAAAATATCAGTTTATACTGGTGGATGAATTTCAGGATATCAACAGAATTCAGTATGAGATTGTTCGTATGCTGGCCCAGCCGGAGAACAACCTGTTTATTGTTGGAGATGACGATCAGTCCATATACCGTTTCAGAGGAGCGAAACCGGAGATTATGCTGGGATTTGAGAAGGATTATCCCCAGGCAAAACGGGTTCTTCTCAATGTCAATTTCCGAAGCACCAAAAATATTGTAGAGACGGCGGGACGCCTTATTGTCCACAATAAGGCAAGATTTCCCAAAGAGATATCTGCAAAAAAAGGCAAAGGGAAACCGGTAATTACCCGGATGTGGCAGGATCCTCAGGAGGAAACCATGGAAATTGTCCGTGAGCTTCAAGATTATGTGAGGGCTGGATACCGATATGAGGATATGGCTGTTTTGTATCGAACCCATTTAGGCCCCAGACTGCTTATTGAAAAGCTGATGGAATACAATCTGCCCTTTTCAGTAAAAGATGTAGTTCCCAATCTGTACGATCATTGGATTGCCAGAAATTTTTCCGCATACATAAAAGCTTCCAGGGGAGACTTAACCAGAGGCAACATTATTTCCATTATTAATCGGCCAAACCGTTATATCAGCCGGGATGCCCTGGAGGACAATCCTGTAAACTGGGAAAAAGTAAAATCCTTTTATCAGGACAGAGGGTGGATGGTAGAACGGGTGGAACAGCTGGAGTATGATTTAAAAATGATAAAAGCCATGGCTCCTGTGGCAGCCGTAAATTATATTCGAAAGGCCATTGGCTATGATGATTATATCAGAGAATATGCAGAGTACAGGAGAATGAAGCCGGAAGAGCTTTTGGAGGTAGCAGACCAGCTGCAGGAAAGTGCGGCCGGATTTTCCTCCTGGGAAGCATGGGCGGCCCATATGGAGGAGTACGCCAAGGAACTGAAAACAAAGGCTGCCAACAGACAGAAGCAGGAAAAAGGCGTGTCGTTGATGACTATGCACAGTTCCAAAGGACTGGAATTTCCTATCGTATATATTCTGGATGCCAACGAGGGGGTCTGTCCCCACGCAAAAGCAGTACTGGATGCAGATATGGAAGAAGAGCGGAGAATGTTTTATGTGGCTATGACCAGAGCGAAGGAGAGACTGCATGTAAACTATGTAAGGGAACGGTATGGAAAGAAGCAGGAGGTTTCCAGATTTGTGAAGGAATATCTGGGAAGGCAATAAGGAGGCGGAAATATGAATTCATGTGTCCACATATACTGCGGTGACGGAAAAGGAAAGACGACAGCAGCGGTAGGGCTGGCTGTGCGGGCTTTGGGCCGGGGACAAAAAGTTTTAATGACTCGGTTTTTAAAAACAGATGACTCGGGGGAGGTGAGGATATTAAAAAATCTTCCGGGTATGGATTTGACTCCCTGTGAAAAAAGTTTTGGATTCTATTTTCGGATGAGTGAGGAGGAAAAGAAAGAGGCGGCAGAGTATTACTCTCATCTTTTAGCTGCCACTCTGAAAAAGGCAGCAGAGGGCCAGTATGATATGCTTATTTTGGATGAGATTATGGCTGCCTGCAAATATGGTTTGGCGGAAGAGAAAAAGCTTTTGGAATTTTTAAAAAACAGACCGAAGAAGCTGGAAGTGATTTTAACGGGAAGGGATCCCTCGCCGGGGATTCTTAAGGCCGGAGACTATATTTCAGAAATTCATGCTCTGCGTCATCCTTACGAAAAAGGTGTGACAGCCAGAGAGGGAATTGAGTATTAAAAGACGGCTTCCAGATTGATTTTTACTTGATTTTTCCCGTCCGGTCTGATAGAGTGAAATCAGGCGCCCAGGCGCATGAAATTTGATAGGTAAAGAGAGGTACCATTATGGCACAGGATAAGAATTTGGATGTGAATGAGTTAAACGAGCAGGAGGAGATGACAGTCACCTTATCATTGGATGACGGCTCCCAGCTGGAGTGTGTTGTACTCACAATTTTCACCGCCGGGGAAAGAGATTACATTGCCCTTCTTCCAATGGAAGGACCGGAAGCGGAAGAAGGAGAAGTATATCTGTACCGTTATTCCGAATCTGAGGACGGAGAGCCGGATTTGGCCAATATTGAAGATGATGATGAGTATGAGATTGTTGCCGAGGCTTTTGACCAGCTGTTGGACGATGCTGAGTACGATGAGCTGGTGGGAGAAGACGAGGAATAAAATCAGGGTTGACAAACCGCCCAAACAGGATATAATATGGATACGTAATAAGAAAATGCGTTGAAGAGACGAGTAAAATGTGGAAGGTCCCAGAGAGGAATACGTGTGCTGGAAGTATTCTGTCACGGAAGCATTTGAAAACTACCTCCGAGCGGCCCCAATCCGGCCCGGTGACTCCGTTATCGTCGATGAAATGAGTGGTTACAGGATATTTATCCTGAGACAAATAGGGTGGAACCGCGAGCTGAATATCAGCCCGTCCCTTGCGGCAACAAACGGCTGCAGGGGACGGGCTTTTTGTGTAAAAAAGTATTGAAAATAGGTTCCCTGCATTTGCAGGAAAGGAGAACAGTATGATTATCACATTAAAAGACGGATCACAGAAGGAATACGCTGAGAGCAAATCGGTATATGAGATTGCCCAGGATATCAGCGAAGGACTGGCAAGAGCCGCCTGCGCAGGCGAGATAGACGGCCAGGTGGTTGATTTAAGAACCGTAGTTGACAAAGATTGTCAGGTAAATATTCTTACAGCTAGGGACGAGAAGGGACTGGCTGCTCTTCGTCACACTGCTTCCCACGTATTGGCTGAGGCAGTTAAGAATCTCTACCCCCAGGCAAAGCTGGCCATCGGTCCTTCTATTGACACAGGATTTTACTATGATTTTGATCACGCTCCATTTTCCAGAGAAGAATTAGACGCTTTGGAAAAAGAGATGAAGAAGATCATCAAGAAAGGAGCAAGAATTGAGAAATATACTCTTCCAAGAAACGAGGCTATTCGGTTTATGGAGGAGAAGGGAGAACCCTATAAGGTAGAACTGATTGAAGATCTCCCTGAAGATGCTGAAATTTCTTTCTATTCCCAGGGTGACTTTGTAGATTTGTGCGCAGGCCCTCATCTGATGAGCACAAAGGGGGTAAAAGCGTTTAAACTGATCTCTGCTTCCGGAGCTTACTGGAGAGGCAGCGAGAAGAACAAAATGCTGTCCAGAATCTACGGAACCGCTTACGGAACAAAGGAAGAGCTGGAAGCTCACTTAGAGCAGCTGGAGGAAGCTAAAAAGAGAGACCACAATAAGCTGGGGCGTGAGATGGAGCTGTTTACCACAGTAGATGTAATCGGACAGGGACTTCCGCTTCTTATGCCGAAAGGCGTTATTATTGTGAAAGAGCTTCAGAGATGGATTGAAGATCTGGAGGATAATGAGTGGGGGTATGTTCGTACCAAGACTCCTCTTATGGCTAAGAGCGACCTGTATAAGATTTCCGGTCATTGGGATCACTACAAAGACGGAATGTTCGTTTTGGGGGATGAGGAAAAAGATAAAGAGGTATTTGCTCTTCGTCCCATGACATGTCCGTTCCAGTATTACGTATATAAAGCAACTCAGCATTCCTACAGAGAGCTTCCTATCCGATACGGTGAGACTTCAACGCTGTTTCGAAACGAGGATTCCGGAGAGATGCACGGCCTGACCAGAGTACGTCAGTTTACCATCTCCGAGGGACATTTAATCGTCCGTCCGGATCAGATGGTAGAGGAGTTTAAAAACTGTCTGGCTCTGGCGAAATACTGTCTGGAAACTTTAGGGCTTGAGGAGGATGTAACCTACCATCTGTCTAAATGGGATCCTGAGGATAAGGAGAAATACATCGGCGAACCGGAGGTATGGAATGAGACAGAGCAGGATATCAGAAATGTCCTGAATGAGCTTAATATTCCTTTTGTAGAGGATGTGGGAGAAGCTGCCTTCTACGGCCCAAAGGTAGATATCAATGCTAAAAACGTATACGGTAAGGAAGATACCATGATTACCATCCAGTGGGATGCCCTGCTGGCAGAGCAGTTTGATATGTACTACATTGATGAAAACGGCGAGAAGAAGCGTCCGTGCATCATTCACAGAACATCTATAGGCTGTTATGAAAGAACCCTTGCATGGCTGATTGAAAAGTATGCAGGTTTGTTCCCAACATGGCTGTGTCCTGAGCAGGTAAGAGTTCTGCCTATTTCTGAGAAATATGGGGATTACGCAGAGAAGGTGAACAAAGAACTGAAGGCCAATGGAATCCGTTCCAGTGTAGATGGAAGATCTGAAAAAATTGGATATAAGATCAGAGATGCCCGTCTTGCAAAGGTACCATACATGCTTGTAGTAGGAGCCAAGGAAGAAGAAGAAGGCGTGGTTTCCGTAAGAAGCCGTTATCTGGGAGATGAGGGAGCTAAGAATCTGAACCAGTTTATTGACGAAATCTGCAGGGAGATTCGTACAAAAGAAATTCGCAAAATCCAGGTAAGCGAGGACAATCAGAAAAACTAATATACAGGAAACGGTCTGTATCCAGGAGGTCCTTTTCACAGATTTTACTTTGCCTTTGTTGACAAATGAAAAATTTGGATTTATAATGCACTCAGCTAAAGCGTTGACATCTTGGGGCGGACAGGAAGGGTAAGTTATAAATCACAGAGATGTCTGTTGAGGAGGAAATTATGGTAAAGAGTGAAGAAAAGAAGACAACTGCGGCAAAAGCAGCAGATACAAAGAAGACTGCAGCGTCAGAAAAAAAGACTGCTGTAAAAACAACCGCGGCTAAGAAACCTGCAGCCAGAAAGCCTGCAGCAGCTAAGAAGGCAGTACAGGAGCCTGAAGCAACAGTCACAATCCAGTACGCTGGCCGTCAGATTGTTGCCAAAGAGGTGCTGGAGGCCGCTAAGAAAGCATATGCACAGCTTCGCCAGGGATCTGAGATTAAGACCATTGAGCTTTACATCAAGCCGGAAGAGAATGCTGCTTACTATGTAGCAAACGGCGAGGGCTGCGATGAATTTAAGGTAGAGTTCTAAATTGTTTTTGAAATAGTGGAATCTTTTTTGAAGGATAAAGGAAAAGGATAAGATAATACCGGAGGAATTTCCGCAGGAGGTTCTTCCGGTATTTGTCGTATCAGGAGGTTAGTTTTACTTCCAGTTTTCGGATTAAAATGGAACAGGAAATAATGTAGAAGATTTCCATGGCGCTGGAAATAATACCTGACAGAAGATACAAGAGAGCTGAAATAAGAGTAATAAGATTGAGGGCTGCGGCATAGCGGCAGAACCAGGGAGAAATATAAAGTTTCGCTTCCCAAACGATCCGATAAAGGCAGAACAGGAGAAGCAGGGAAGCAGCAAAGGAATAAAAAACGTGAAAGAATGAAAATAGGGGCAGATCTTTTGGAGCATATGGAAGGAGAAAGCCAATTTCAAGAAACAGGGCGGCTTTTTTGCACAGCTGCCGAAGATCTTTTTCTCTGCCGTTGCCGGGAGATAGACGGTATAAGGCAGATATAAGTCTGTTAAGAGCCAGATAAAAATACAGGGAAAGAACAAGGCCCAGAATCAGAAAGGGAATTCTTCTTCCGGACATATTGCCTAAAACAGAAAAATTTTCCTTTAAAAGATGAGAATCCCTGGAAAAATACAGGGCAAAAAACGGAATCACTATATAGGCCATAATATTTGTCATGGAAGGCACCTCGTTTCCCTTGGGGCTGCGTATGAAACTATTTTTTGCGGGGAAGAAAAAAATATTTATGTTTGATTTTATGATTTTCTGCTAAAAAAGGGATTAGGTGGCAAATGGATCCGGGTATGTTGGGCAAACTTTAGTAAAAAATCCAGGACTGCAGTTGACCAGACAGATGGAATCTGTTACTCTAGCTGTGCGGAATTTTTGTACTGCAGGAATGCTTTAAAGAGTGATCCTGCAGTTTGTAACTATCACTATATTTTAAGGAAAATGAGGAAATAAAATGTTAGAATTGCCAGAGGCATTTAAAGAAAAAATGAAAGGGCTTTTGGGCAAAGAATACCAGGCTTTTCTTGAAAGCTACCAACAGGAGCGGGTTCAGGGACTGAGAGTAAATCCCTTGAAAACAGATATAGAATCTTTTTTGGAGGAGGCTCCTTTTCATTTGAAACCGATTCCCTGGTCCAAAGAAGGGTTTTACTATGAGATTGAGGACAGGCCCGGCCGCCATCCCTGGCATGAGGCAGGAGCGTACTATATTCAGGAACCCAGCGCTATGGCGGCAGCAGAGCTTCTTGATCCTCAGCCGGGGGAGCGAATTCTGGATCTGTGCGCAGCCCCAGGGGGAAAGAGCACTCATATTGCGGGCAGAATGAGGGGAGAAGGACTTTTGGTCAGTAATGAAATTCATCCGGCCAGAGCAAAGATTCTGTCTCAAAATATAGAACGTATGGGAATTGTAAACGCAGTGGTTACCAATGAGGATTCTGCCAGACTTGCGCAGCATTTTCCGGAATTTTTTCACAGAATTGGAGTAGATGCTCCGTGCTCCGGAGAGGGTATGTTTCGAAAGGATGAGGCGGCAAGAGGACAGTGGAGCCCGGATCATGTAAAGCTGTGCGCAGCCCGCCAGCTGGAGATCCTTTCCAATGCGGCTGTTATGCTGAAAAAAGGCGGACGGCTGGTATATTCCACCTGTACGTTTTCCCCTGAGGAAAATGAGCAGGTGGTGGAGGCTTTTCTGGACAGCCATGAAGATTTTTATATAGAAGACGCAGGAAAGATTCCGGGCTTATCCCAGGGAAGGCCTGAGTGGAGCAAGAGCAAACGGGAGGAGTTAAAATATACCTATCGAATCTGGCCACAGCTTACAGAAGGAGAAGGCCATTATCTGGCAGTGCTGAGAAAAAAAGGAGAAATTAGTGAGGAAACGGTGTCTGTCTCTGCACAGTCCGTAAGAGACGGAAAGAAGAAGCCCTCTCCCAGGGACAGGGAAGACGAGAAACAGTTCAAGGAAATGTGGGACCAGGTGCTTGCAGATTCTGTCGGATGGAACCTAAAAGGAAAATGGATCTTTTTTGGAGAACAGCTGTATCTTTTGCCGTCCCAGATGCCTGACATACATGGGCTGAAAGTAATGCGTCCGGGTCTTCATGTGGCAACAAGAAAGAAAAACAGATTTGAGCCTTCCCACGCTCTTGCATTATCCCTAAAACCGGAACAGGCCAGACAGTGGTATGATCTGGATTCTCAGAGCCAATGGCCAATTCGGTATCTGAAAGGTGAAACCCTGACGCTGGACAAGGAAGCCTCCAGCCATTTGACGGGAGCCAACGGATGGATTTTGATCACTGTAGACGGTTTTTCTGCAGGCTTCGGAAAAAGAAGCAGCAATATGATAAAAAACCATTATCCCAAGGGCTTAAGGCTTATGTGTTAAAAGGATGCTGGAGAAAATAGTTTTTGGTCCATATTTTCCGGAAGAGACATGAAAGACATATCTTCCGGAAGAGGGGCTTGGAAATGCAGGTCCTTTCCCGTTATGGGATGGGAAAAATCCAGAAGAAAAGAATGGAGGGCCTGCCGCCGGATCAGGTGATAATCCGGGTAATAAAGAAAATCTCCGGGAAGGGGATGGCCGATATACCCCATGTGAACCCGTATTTGATGGGTTCTTCCTGTATCCAGCTTTAAAAGAACCAGAGAGCAGTCAAACTTTGGGTTATAACTCAGACATCTGTAATGAGTTCTGGCGGATTCTCCCTGAAAGAAATCCACGCATCGCTCAATGGTGGACCCATCCACCCTTGCTATGGGAGCGTCTATGGTTCCTGTAAGGGGAACCCGTCCAGAGGCTATGGCAAGATATTGTCTGTGAATTTTTCGCTCGGTAATTTGCCGGGAGAGAATACAGGCGCTCAGACTGTGCTTTGCCAGAATCAAAAGACCGGTGGTATCCCGGTCCAGACGGTTGATAACGCGATAGGGGAACGACTGACCGGTCTGCTGTTGATAAAAGGCAATTCCGCTGGCCAGAGTGTTGGAAAAATTTCCCTGGGAAGGATGGATAGGCACGCCGGCACGTTTGTTTATAATCATAATATCCCGGTCTTCGTACCGGATATCAAGTTCCATGGAAGTGGGAACGATTTTTTCTGAGGAAGATTCCTCTGGGAGACAAATGGTCAGAGTTTGGCCTTCCTGCATAAGCCTGGTAGTATATGCCGGCTCCCCATTCAGAAGAACAGCTCCTTCTGTGCGTCTCAGATTTCGGAGAAGATGCTCGGAATATCCAAGACCGGAAAGAAAGCTGCCGATGCTTTGGCCGGCCTGAGGTAAAGGGATGGTATAAGTCATAATCGTATTCATGAAAGTGATTGTATCATATATGCCCTTGATTGACAAGAAATCGGAAACAGGTATAATTGGTGTAGACTCAATCTAAGGAAAGGAAGAAAAAATTATGCTCAATGAAGCGCTGTATATGGAGATGGAGAAAACCCTTCGTTTCTGTCATATTCAGGAAGAGGCAGAAGATATTCTTCTGGAGCTGGCGGAAGAGCTGGCAGATTTAGGCTGTATAGGGAAAGAGCGTATTGTGAACAAGTCTTATGGAAAAACTAAAATAGAAGCATGTGGGGTATGCACCAAGGAGGAAGATGAAATTCAGGTAATGATTTTGTGGATGATTATTGGGAAAAAGAAGTTTGACATCCAGGACTGCTTCCTCTAGATCAATGGCATGGTTATAAGGATAAATGTTGTGTAATCCGGTATAAATTTACCGCAGAGGTTCCTATACGGTCTGCCGGGAGAGATAAGGGAGGAAACAGATGAAAGCTATTTTAAGTAAATATCCCCCGCGGGAATTGGGAATGGATCTGCTGTGGGATATCGTTGGAGGACTTATTTTTAACATTGGAATCTATAATTTTGCAAGCAATGCGGAATTTGCACCGGTAGGAGTATCTGGGATTGCCTTAATTCTGTATTATCTGTTCCATCTTCCCATGGGAATTATGACTGTGGTGTTAAATGTGCCCATTCTGCTGGTAAGCTATCGTCTGCTGGGAAGAAAGTTTTTGCTGCGTTCCATTAAAAGCATGGTAATTTTCGCCATACTGTTAGACTATGTGGTACCATTGATTCCGGTTTACAGGGGAGATCCCTTGTATGCGGCTATCTGTACCGGAGTTTTTTCAGGAATTGGACTTACCATTGTTTATATGAGAAACTGCTCTACAGGCGGAACAGATTTTCTCGTAATGGCAGTCAGAAAGCTTTTCCCTCATTTTACGATTGGACAGATTTCGCTGGTAATTGATGCTGTGGTTATTTTGGCAGGAGCCATGGTATTCACAAATCTGGATGCCGTCATTTTAGGTATGCTTTCTTCTGTAGTTACCACCATGGTCATTGATAAGATCATGTATGGTCTGGGCGCTGGAAAACTGATCTTTGTAGTCACCCATAGGGAAGAAGAGGTGGCAAGGGGAATCGAGGAGGCTACAGGGCGGGGCTGTACCTTCCTTCATGCCCAGGGATCTTATTCTATGGAGGAGAAAAAAGTGATTATGTGTGCCTGCAACAACAGTCAGGCAATTCCAATCCGGCGGGTGGTTCACCGGCTGGATAAAAACGCCTTTGTTATTATTACAGAC
Organism: Candidatus Hungatella pullicola; assembly: GCA_019114305.1. Taxonomy (GTDB): domain Bacteria; phylum Bacillota; class Clostridia; order Lachnospirales; family Lachnospiraceae; genus Hungatella_B; species Hungatella_B pullicola. The sequence continues at coordinate 48,416 of DXFU01000075.1, forward strand.
TCCAATGAGGTATTTGGTGAAGGCTTTAAGTATATTGGAGATTCTTTAAATTAAAAATAAGAATCAGATAGAAAGAAGGCTTGGGGAATAATTAAGACACAGGGGAATAGGATGAAGAAAAGCCATATTTGGGGGCTGAAATGAAACTATGGATTTTTGGGCTGGCTCTGGCCTGTGTTCTTAGCATGCTTTCTCCCTTTCCGGCAAAATGCGGGGAGAGCGAACAAAATCAGAGGGAACTGAAACTTTACGCCCAGTCCGCGGTTTTAATGGATGGCAGGACGGGAAGAGTTCTGTATGGGAAAAATCAGGATCAGGTTCGTCCAATGGCCAGTACCACAAAAATAATGACCTGTATTCTTGCCTTGGAGCTGGGGGAGCTGTCTGATACAGTAACGGCCACATCCTATGCAGCCTCCCAGCCGGAGGTTCATATGGGAGTGAGAGCCGGGGAAGAATACCGTCTGGAGGATCTTCTGTATGCTCTTATGCTTGAGTCCTACAATGACGCGGCGGTTATGATTGCGGAGCATATAGGAGGAAGTGTGGAAAATTTCCTGGATATGATGAATCAGAAAGCCAGAGACCTTGGCTGTGAAAATACCTGTTTTCTTACGCCCAACGGCCTTGACGCTCAAAAAGAGGGGGAAGAAGGCACTGTGTTTCATTCTACTACAGCCACAGAGCTGGGAAGGATTATGAATTACTGTGTCAGTCAGTCGCCTGTCAAAGATGAGTTTTTAAAGATAACAGGAACAGGAAATTATTACTTTACCAGCCTGGACGGAAAGCGTCAGTTTTCCTGTGTCAATCATAATGCTCTTCTCCAATCCATGGAGGGGATGATTTCCGGCAAAACCGGTTTTACGTCAGGAGCAGGGTATTCTTATGTGGGGACAGTGGAGGATGGGGGGAGGCTTTTTACCATCGTCCTTTTAGGTTGCGGATGGCCGCCTCACAAAACCTGGAAATGGTCAGATGCTGCCCTTCTGATTAATTATGGCAGGGAAAATTATCACTACCGGGAGATTTATCGGGAAATATCGCTGCCGGATCTTGTTGTCAAAAACGGCATTCCTTCTAAAGGAGAGTTAAAGGGAGAAGCGGAGGCAGCCTGTGAGGTTGGAGGGGACAAAAGTCTCCGGCTTCTTATGAGAGATGATGAGCAGGTGACAGTAAGGCGGTTTATAGACAGGGAACTGACTGCCCCGGTTCGGGAAGGGCAGCTGGTGGGGAGTGTGGACTATATATTAAATGGGGAAACCGTGGGCAGCTTTCCGGTGGTTCTGAAAGAGGGGGTAAATAAAATTACTGTTTTGTGGTGTCTTGGCCAGGTTTTGCAGCAGTGTTTTTCCCATGGCTGGATTTCCGCGTTAAATTAAATGAGCTGGAAAGGAAACAAAAGATATGAATGTGAAAAAAATATTGGCAGTTTTGGCAGGGAATACCCTGTATGCTTTGGCTATTGCCCTGTTCGTTCTGCCTACTGGATTAATCACAGGAGGAACAACCGGTATTGCTCTGGTGGTTCATCACCAGTGGGGAGTTCCCATATCTCTATTTGTAGGCGCTTTTAATATTGCTATGTTTGCGGCAGGCGCTATGGTTTTAGGAAAGGCGTTTGCCTTTACCACAGTGATCAGTACATTTTACTATCCTGTTATTTTAGGCGTGTTTGAACGGCTAACAGGAGACGGGCTGGTTACAGACGACCCTATGCTTGCCGCAATCTTCGCCGGGCTTTTGATCGGAGCGGGAATCGGTCTGGTAATACGGGCCGGGGCTTCTACAGGAGGAATGGATATTCCGCCGCTGATTTTAAACAAGAAATGGGGGCTTTCCGTTTCTCTCACTTTATCGGCGTTTGACTGTATCATTCTTCTTCTCCAGATGATTTTTGCTGACATGGAGATGATTTTATATGGAATTCTGCTGGTACTGCTTTATACCATAGTTCTTGACAAGATGCTGCTCATCGGCAAAAATCAGGTACAGGTAAAGGTGATCAGCGGAAAATACAAGGAGATAAACCTGGCGATTCAGCAGAAAATGGACAGAGGCACTACGCTTTTTCAGGTTCAGGGCGGATATACTCACAAAGAATCTATGGCAGTACTGGCGGTGATATCAGGAAGAGAGCTTCCAAAGATCAATGAACTGGTTATGGGGATTGACCCCAATGCTTTTATGATTATCAATCAGGTAAGTGAAGTCAGAGGAAGGGGATTTACCCTTCATAAGGAATACAGATAGGCAGTTCTTACAGAAATATAACTAAGATTTACAGTTTCGTGAAACGTCTTGATTTTCTATTTTCCTAATGCTATACTTTGGCCGAAAAGGAAAGGAAGATCTGCCTATGAGAGGAAAAATAAGACGTTTGCTATTGGTTTTGGGGTGCGTGATTTCTCTTCTGCTGGCAGGATGCGGCAAGGAAGCAGTTGGGGAGACAGAAACCTTATGGTTACCGGCTTCACAGACAGCTGAGAATAATGGGACGGCAGCGCAGGGGGAAACAGAGAAGGATCCAACTGGTCAAGAAGAGTCAAAAGTGGGAAAAGAAACAGAGGGGGATATAGAAGCTTTGGAAAACAGCGGGGAGAAAGAGGAAATGGAGACGCCGGAAGACGAGGATGCAGAAGTTAAAGAAGAGGAATCCAAAGAGATACCGGAGACGGCGGAGGCTTTTGCGGAATCTGTGCAGGAGGCTTTTGCCGATCAGGATATGGAGGCATTGGAATCTCTCGTTTCCTATCCGTGTAAAATCAGCAGAGACGGAACTGTCCTAGCCACAGTTTATGACGAATCCCAGTTTCTCAGTCAGGATCCCAGTTTAATCTTTGGAGATGATCTGCTGCTGGCCATTGCCAATGTAGATACAGGAAATCTTCATATGATAAATAACAGAGTGGAAATGGGACAGGAGCAAAAGATTGTGTTCCAGTTGAGGGATGACGGGGAATTAGGAATTACAGAAATTTATGAATAACAAGGATCTTGTATGGGCCGGAAGCCAGGAGGAAAATCCTCAGCTTTTGGCCCTCCTTTTTTCGAAAAAGTCCTTGAAAATTATTAAAATTAATTATACAATTATAATCGGCAGAATTGGTGTTATTCTATAGAGAATTTGTTAATATCTTAACATGCTCTATACAAATATTACAAAATGGAGGATTGCAAAATGAGTATTTCAGCACAAGGATCAGCAAGTAACAGAATCAGCGCATTACTTGATGAGAACAGTTTTGTTGAAGTCGGAGGCCATGTAACTGCCAGAAACACTGACTTTAACATGACAGCGAAGGAACTCCCTTCCGATGGTGTTGTTACCGGCTATGGAACCATTGGGGGGTGTCTTGTGTATGTGTACAGCCAGGATGCGGCCGTATTAGGCGGTTCCGTAGGTGAAATGCATGCAAAGAAGATTACTAAAATTTATAACATGGCTATGAAGACAGGGGCGCCTGTAATCGGTCTCATTGACTGTGCAGGTATGAGACTTCAGGAGGCCACAGATGCTTTAAACGGCTTTGGAGAGGTTTATTTCAGTCAGACAATGGCTTCTGGCGTTATTCCACAGATCACCGCTGTATTTGGAACCTGCGGAGGAGGAATGGCAGTCAGCGCGGCATTGTCCGACTTTACTTTTATGGAGAATAAGAAAGGAAAATTATTTGTTAATTCTCCTAATGCCATTACAGGCAATTATACAGAAAAATGCGACACTGCTTCTGCGGATTTCCAGAGCACAGAAGCAGGTAATGTGGATTTCACAGGAACAGAGGAAGAAATCCTCAGCGGAATCCGTACTCTGGTATCTATTCTGCCAGCAAATAATGAAGATGACATGTCTTATGGTGAATGCCAGGATGATTTAAACCGTGTATGCGAAAATCTCGCTGCCTATGTAGGAGACAGCGGCCTGGTATTGACTCAGATTTCTGATGATAATTTCTTTATGGAGACAAAGAAGGATTACGCTTCTTCCATGGTTACAGGATTTATCCGTCTCAACGGAACAACGGTAGGCTGTGTGGCAAACCGTCAGGAGTCCTATGACGAGAATGGGGAGAAGAGCAAAGAGTATGGTACCACTCTTACAGCAGGCGGCTGTGAGAAGGCTGCCGCTTTTGTTGACTTCTGCGACGCCTTTAATATTCCCCTTCTGACATTGGTAAATGTAACAGGCTATAAGCCGTCTAAATGTTCTGAGAAAAAGATGGCCAGAATGGCTGCTAAACTTACTTACGCTTTTGCAAACGCTACGGTTCCTAAGGTGACAGTTGTGACAGGACAGGCCTTTGGGGGAGCATATCTTACTATGAACAGCAAGTCTATAGGAGCTGATATTGTATATGCATGGCCGGATTCTGTTATCGGTATGATGGATGCGGATCAGGCAGTTAGAATTATGTATGCGGATGAGATTGCCAAATCGGATGACGGAGCTGCTCTTATTCATGAGAAAGCCGCTCAGTATCAGGAACTTCAGTCCAGCGCGTTAGCAGCTGCCAAGAGAGGCTATGTGGATGATATCATTGATGCCAGTGAAACAAGAGCCAGAGTAATAGCTGCTTTTGAAATGTTGTTTACTAAGAGAGAGGATCGTCCGGCTAAAAAACATGGAACGGTTTAGAGAGGTGACAGGTATATGAAACAGTATATGAAACGAGTAGTGTTGGTACTTTGCATGGCAGCCTGCCTCTTTTCATTATCTGCCTGCAGCAGCTCTGACGCCGGCTCTGACATTAATCCAACCATTCAGATGCAGCTGGAACAGCTTCCTGCTTCTTTCCTTCAAACATATGTGGCGCTGCCGGATGAACAGGCCCAGGAGTTTAAAGAGCAGATGGAGCTGCAGGATCAGTACAAGGGTCTGGCCGAGGGAGTGGATTCCTGGCTGAATGTAAAGGATGATCTGGGAGCGTTGGTTTCTATCGGCGATACGGTGGAAGTTGAGGCTATTGACGGCGGATACAGCGCTACGATTAACGCGGTATTTGAAAAGAGAAATATGGAGTTTGGAATCACTACGGACAGAAATGTGACCAAGATTACCGGTGTATCCTTTGTTCCTGAGTATACACTGGGTGAGAATATGACGCAGGCTTTCTGGCATACGGTAATCGGTATGGGAACCGTATTCGTAGTATTAATCCTTATTAGCCTTATTATCAGCTGCTTTAAATTCATTAATCAGGCAGAGGCCAGGTTTAAAAAGACAGAGAAGCCTGGGACTGAGCCGGCCCAGGAGTTTGTTCCAGCAGCAGAAGAAGAGATTGAGGAAGAAGAACTGTCCGATGATTTGGAGCTGGTAGCTGTTATTACAGCTGCTATCGCGGCCAGCACAGGAGCAAATCCAAGCGGCCTTGTAGTACGTTCTATTAGACGTGCTCCAGGCGCTAAGTGGAAGAAAGGTTAAGAAATCAGGAGGAAGAACAAAATGAAAGATTATACAATTACAGTTAACGGCAATGTTTATTATGTAACCGTAGAAGAAGGCAATACAGCGGGGGCAGCAGCAGCGGCTCCTGTTGCGGCACCAGCTCCGAAGGCAGCACCAAAGGCAGCTCCGGCACCAGCTCCAGCCGCTGCTCCAAAGGCAGCTCCGAAAGCAGCCGGAACCCAGGGCTCTGTAAAGGTGGCAGCTCCTATGCCAGGTAAGATTCTGGGTATAAAAGCAAGCGTTGGACAGGCTGTGAAGAAGGGCGATGTTATCGTAATTCTGGAAGCCATGAAGATGGAAAATGAAATCGTTGCTCCTCAGGATGGAACAGTTGCAAGTATCGATGTTGCAAATGGTGATTCTGTAGAATCCGGAGCAACTCTTGCAACATTGAACTAAGGCAGAAAGCGCATCCTCTGATGCGGATTCCATTATGGAGGGATTAACATGGATATATTAGAGACATTTGGAAATCTTCTTCATCAGACGGCATTTTTTAATATTACGGTTGGAAACCTGATTATGATTCTGGTGGCCTTTATTTTCCTTTATCTGGCCATTGCAAAGGGATTTGAACCTCTTTTGCTGGTTCCTATCTCTTTTGGAATGCTTCTGGTTAACATCTATCCGGATATTATGAAGGAGATTGAGGCAGACGGGTCCGGCGGCGGACTTCTGCAGTACTTCTTTAAACTGGACGAGTGGAGCATCCTTCCGCCCCTTATCTTTATGGGTGTAGGAGCTATGACTGACTTCGCTCCCCTGATTGCCAATCCTAAAAGCTTTCTTTTGGGCGCGGCGGCACAGTTTGGTATTTACAGTGCCTACTTCCTGGCTATTTTAATGGGATTCAGCGGCAAGGCAGCAGCAGCTATCTCCATCATCGGCGGCGCTGACGGTCCTACTTCCATTTTCCTCGCCAGCAAGTTGGGACAAACGGCTCTTATGGGACCAATTGCAGTAGCTGCTTATTCATACATGGCCCTTGTGCCCATTATACAGCCTCCGGTTATGAAGCTTCTCACAACGGAAAAGGAGAGAAAGATCCGTATGGAGCAGCTTCGTCCAGTATCCAAGCTGGAGAGAATTCTTTTTCCTATTATTGTTACCGTAGTTGTCAGCCTGATTCTTCCAACTACTGCTCCTCTGGTAGGTATGCTTATGTTAGGCAACCTGTTCAGAGAATGTGGAGTGGTGAAGCAGCTTGCGGAGACAGCCAGCAACGCTCTTATGTACATTGTAGTTATTCTGCTTGGTACTTCTGTAGGCGCGACCACCAGCGCTGAGGCATTTTTAAACGCTGATACTTTAAAGATCGTGTTCCTTGGACTGGTAGCTTTTATTGTTGGTACGGCGGCCGGCGTTCTTTTTGGAAAGCTGCTGTGCGTTGCAACTCACGGAAAAGTAAATCCTCTGATTGGCTCTGCCGGTGTATCCGCAGTTCCTATGGCAGCCAGAGTATCTCAGAAGGTTGGTTCTGAGGCAGATCCTACCAACTTCCTTCTGATGCATGCAATGGGACCCAATGTTGCCGGTGTTATTGGTACTGCTGTAGCGGCCGGAGCGTTTATGGCAATTTTTGGTGTAATGTAAAAATGAATTTTACGACATATAGAATCGTTTGGAGGTAAGACAATGGCAGATATACAGAAAAAGCCGGTTAAGATTGTGGAAACAGTTCTTCGAGATGCCCATCAGTCTTTGCTTGCTACGAGAATGACAACGGAGCAGATGCTTCCGATTATAGATACTATGGACAAAGTTGGATACTTTGCCGTAGAGTGCTGGGGCGGCGCTACTTTTGACGCATGCCTTCGTTTCCTGAAGGAAGATCCATGGATCAGATTGAGAAAGCTGAGGGACGGATTTAAAAACACTAAGCTGCAGATGCTGTTCCGCGGACAGAACATTCTGGGATATAACCATTATGCAGATGATGTAGTAGAGTATTTTGTACAGAAATCAATTGCCAATGGTATTGATATTATTCGTATTTTTGACTGTCTTAACGATATCCGCAATCTGCAGACAGCGGTAAAGGCTGCCAATAAGGAGAAGGGACATGCGCAGGTAGCTCTCTGCTATACGCTTGGGGATGCCTATACTCTGGACTATTGGAAAAATATCGCCAAGGAAATTGAGGATATGGGAGCTGATTCCTTATGCATTAAGGATATGGCAGGTCTGCTGACCCCATACAAGGCTCAGGAGCTGGTGACGGCTTTGAAAGAATCCACCAGCCTTCCTATTGACCTTCATACCCATTATACTTCCGGCGTAGCTTCTATGACCTATTTAAAGGCAGTGGAAGCGGGCTGTGACATTATTGATACGGCTATGTCCCCTCTGGCTCTTGGAACCAGTCAGCCTGCAACAGAGGTAATGGTTGAGACCTTCAAGGGCACTCCCTACGACAGCGGCCTGGATCAGCAGCTTTTGGCGCAGATTTGTGAATATTTTACTCCTATCCGCGAGGAAGCGTTAAAGAGCGGACGGTTAAATCCAAAGGTTCTGGGCGTTAATATTAAGACACTTCAGTATCAGGTTCCAGGAGGCATGCTTTCCAACTTGTTAAGCCAGCTGAAAGAAGCAGGGCAGGAAGATAAGTTCCAGGAGGTACTGGAAGAGGTTCCGAGAGTGAGAAAAGATTTCGGAGAGCCGCCTTTGGTAACCCCGTCCTCTCAGATTGTAGGTACTCAGGCTGTGCTGAATGTAATCAGCGGTGAGCGGTATAAGATGGTAACAAAAGAGTCTAAGAAGATTCTTATGGGAGAATTCGGACAGACCGTTAAGCCGTTTAATCCGGAAGTACAGAAAAAAGTAATCGGTGACGAGACTCCTATTACCTGCCGGCCAGCCGATTTGATCCCGCCTCAGCTGCCGCAGTTTGAGAAGGAGTGTGCTCAGTGGAAGCAGCAGGATGAGGATGTTCTTTCTTATGCTCTGTTCCCAGCTGTAGCAAAAGAATTCTTTGAATATCGTGCCGCTCAGCAGACAGGTGTTGATCAGAAAGCAGCAGACAAAGAGAATAAAGCTTATCCTGTATAGGGAAAGATTCGATGATAAAAAAACTGCCGTTCCGTAAACTTCGCGGAACGGCAGTTTTTTCATGGGAATTTTCGGATTTCCATGGAACCAATTCTGTGGGCAAGCTGTATTAATGTTTTTGAAAAAGATGAAAGATTTTCTTACAAATCCTGCCATTTCTGTGAACTTTCTTTGATTATGTTGACATTGAGCCGCTACAGTCAGTATAATTAATGTTAAATTTATACTTGGATAGAGGGAAATGCCAAATTGGTATCAGAAGGAAAGATTATTTTTGGCTTTCTGGAAAATAAGCTCAGATGATCAGGAGAAACAAATGAAAAAAAACAGAAAATTACGCAGAACAGCGGTTTTGCTGGCGGCTGTACTGTTCTTTGGGTCCATTGGGGGACCGGCGGCGCCGTACATAGAAAGCTATGCTTATACAGAAAGGCCGGCCACGGTAAACGCTTCCACGCTGAACGTAAGAAGCGGACCGGGAACGGCCTATTCTATCGTGACGAAACTTGCCGGCGGGGCATCTGTAACGGTAATCGGCCAGTCTTCCGCTTCCGATGGCGCTCTGTGGTATGAAATACGTTTTACTGGTTCGGGGGGAGAGACTCTTACCGGCTATGTGTCAAGAAGCTACCTAACCTTCCCTGCCTCCTACAGTAGTGACGCAGATTTTGAAGCTTATCTTACTGCTCAGGGATTTCCGGAGAGCTATAAGGTAAGGCTGAGACAGCTTCATGCCAAGTACCCTCAGTGGGTCTTTCAGGCGCAGCATACCAATTTGGACTGGAATACCGCAGTACAGGAAGAGAGCAAAGTGGGCCATACTTTGGTGTCAAACAGCAGCATGTCCTCCTGGAAATCTACAGAAGATGGGGCCTACGACTGGAATACCAGCACCTGGATTGGATATGACGGTGCCAGCTGGGTTACTGCCTCGCAGGATATTGTAAAATATTATATGGATCCAAGAAATTTTCTGGATGAAACGAATATTTTTCAGTTTCTCAGCCATAGCTATGACGCTTCCACTCAGACGGCAGATGGACTGAAGACCATGGTTAAGGGGACTTTTTTGGAAGGAAGCGTAACAGGAAGCAAAACCAGCAGCTCTTCCTCCGGAAGCGGCGGATCAGATCCTTCTTCTTACGGACCAGGCGTGACAGGGCCGGGAGCGGAAACGACAGCGGAGGCGTCCGTTTCTTCTGATTCCATAATCAGCCAGGCCCCTACCAAAGGAGATACGGGAAATGTTAGTCTGGAAGCTCCGGGAGCATCTTCGCCAGGTTCTGGATCGTCTGTTTCTTCTGGTTCCTCACAGTCTTCTGCCTCACAATATGGTCCGGGAATGAATCTTGGAAGTTCAGATTCAGGAAGTGCGGCTGCTGGGGAGGGAAGCGGTACGGTTTCTTATACGGATATTCTGATGAACGCTGCGGTACAGTCAGGAGTCAATCCTTACGTGCTGGCAGCTATGATCCTCCAGGAACAGTCAAACAGCGGTACAGGAGGAAGTATTTCCGGTACAGAATCGGGATATGAAGGATACTATAACTATTTTAATATAGAAGCTTATGCGTCAGGGGGGATGACAGCGGTACAGAGAGGTCTGTGGTGGGCTTCCCAGTCAGGAAGTTATGGTAGGCCCTGGAATACGCAGGAGAAATCCATTATTGGCGGAGCTGAATATTATGGAACCAACTATGTAAAAGTGGGGCAGGATACGTTCTATTTGAAGAAATTTAATGTTCAGGGGGACAACCTGTATAAGCATCAGTATATGACCAATGTCCAAGGCGCCGCGTCAGAGGCCGCCGTATATGCCAAAGCCTACAGCGAGGAAATGAGACAGTCTCCGCTGGTGTTTAAAATACCGGTCTATAATAATATGCCGGATAATCCCTGCAGCCAGCCTACGCTGGATGGAAGTCCAAATAATAAATTGGCCAGTCTGAGTGTGGACGGCTTTACTATGACGCCTACCTTCAGCCGGGATGTACAGGACTATAATTTGATTGTAGACTCCTCCGTGACAAGTGTAACGATAAATGCATCTGTACTGGATTCCAAAGCAAGTGTAAGCGGAACCGGATCTGTAGCTCTTACAGGAGGTGCCAATGACATTAAAATTTCTGTAACAGCGGAAAACGGAACAGTAAGAGATTATGTCATTCATGTGGTGCGTCAGGATGGAGGTCCTACCTATTCCGGAATCACAGACAGCGGAACGGCGGCTCCTGATGGAGCAGGAAGCGGTAGCGCCAGCGATGGAGTAACAGGTCCCGGCGTGAATATGGGACCGGGAGGAGAAACTTCCCCGTCCACTCCTGGTGGCAGCAACGTAACCATAATTCCGCAGTAGGGACAAACGCAAGATAAGCTGTAATAATAGGAGAATATATGAGAACAAAAATAAGACAATTGCTCACAGCCATGGGCATGGCAGGTTTCATTGCTCTGTCAGGAACCTGCGGACTTATTACTTCCATGGCGGAGACCAGGATTGCTTTTTCTGATCCATCAGTTTTGGTGGGAAATGAAGTAACAGTAACCATGAAGATTACCAGTGATCAGCCGCTGGGAAGCACAGATGTAATGCTGTCTTATAATCCGGAAATTCTGGAGTTTCAGGGCGGAACCGGAGCCAGCGGCGGAGCCGGAGCCATTAAGGTTGTGGGGAATATGGAATCTACGGACCAAACGGAATTTTCCTTTTCCCTTCGGTTTAAGACCTTGAAAGCCGGTACTGCCCAGATTGAGGTGACTTCTCAGGAGATTTACAATCCTGACGGTCAGACCATCACTCTGGATAAATTGGGAAATTCCAGTGTAAAGGTGGCTTCACCGGCGGGATATTCTGATGACGCCACACTTCAGTCTCTGAGAATTTCTCCAGGCACTCTCAGCCCGGAGTTTTCCTCCGATGTGACCAGCTATACAGCTGAGGTAGGCGGATCCGTAACAGACCTGGTGGTGGAAGCTTTGGCTTCCAATGCGGGGGCTACGGTAACGCTCAATGGTGAGAAGGGTCTGAAGACAGGAGAAAATCAGATAACAATAAATGTAACCGCTGAAGACGGCCAGTCTTCCATGACTTATACCATTGGCGTAACTAAGGCAGAAGGCGGTGAGTCTGAGACAGGAAGCGGGACAGGAAGTTTTTTTGACGTAACGGCTCAGTTTGGCGATATAACCGTTGACATAGACGGAACTCAGTATACCATTGCCACTGATTTTGATGCCACTGCTTTGCCTGAAGGCTTTGAAGCTGTGAATTACAGCTATAAGGGAACGGAAGTGACAGCAGGCAAGGGACTGGAAAAGGATCTTTTGATTCTGTATTTAAGAGATGAGGGAGGCAACGGAGGCTTCTATATTTATAATGAAGAAGCTGACAGCTGGTCCAGATTTGTTCAGCTGACTACTACATCCAAAGCTATCGTGGTTGTACCGTTGGATGAGGGAGTAAGCGTGCCGGACGGATTGAAAGAAAGTTCCATAGAAATTGATGGAGTTTCTGTGACGGGCTGGATTGACAGCTCTGAGGGAGAGCCTCAGTCCTGTCTTCTCTATGCAATGAACTGGAATGGAGAGAAGAATTTCTACCGGTATGATGCCGTGGAGCAGACCATTCAGAGATACTACTCTTCCGGTGTTTCCAATGAGAAATATGTGGAATTAGCTACAACCTATGATAATTTAGTAAAAGATTATGAGAATCAATTTATTCTTCTGATTGTAGTCAGCGTAATTGCCGCCGGTCTTCTTATTGCAGTTGTGATTCTTATAAGAAAGAACAGAGAATATAACTGGAAAACAGAGGGAACAGACCAAAGATCGAAGGAAATTTTGCCCCATGAAGATGAGGGTGGGACAAAAGACGAACTGCCGGAGCTTTTTGAACAGCCGCGGGAGAAGAAAGCGGAAATTCTTTCAGATGAGAGTGCAGATCTTAAGGAGGAAGATTTCCTGTCTCAGGATATTGAGTCAGAGGAGAAATCCATTGAGACACAAAAGCTGGAAGAATGGGAGCAGGAACAGGAGTCTGTGCCGGAAGAGACAGAAATTTCCCGGACAGAGGAGAAACAGGAAACGGTACCTCCGGTTTCAGAGAAGGAACCTGTTTTTGCAGAGACCTTATCAGAAGATGAGCCAAAGGAAGACCAGGAGTTAGATGATTTCCTATTTGAAGACAGTCTTGAGAATCTGGAAAAAGCGGTTTTTGGAAATACTGAAGAGGATGATTCCAAAGAAAAAAAGACAGAGGTAAAAGGTCAGGAGGAAAAAGCAGCAGGTCAGGAAAAGAAAGCGGATGACGAAGACGAGGATTTTCAGTTTATTGATCTGTAAGGGAAGATAAATGGCTGAAAAGCCAGAGTACAAAGGGGATGGACAATGTTGTTTTGTGCCATTCCCTTTTTGCTAAAAAGGGATGGGGGAATGATAAAAAATGCCCTTTCACCGAACCCTTAGGAAATTTACTTGACGGATTTGCAATATTGTTATATGATGTGTATAACAGATATAACGAAAGATGGTGAATGTATGTTTGTGCAAATTGATTTTAACAGCGATGAGGCAATCTATCTGCAGCTTAGGAATCAAATTATCATAGGAATCGCCATGGATGCCATCAAGGAAGGGGATCCTCTTCCTTCTGTACGCCAGATGGCTGACAACATAGGAATTAACATGCATACAGTAAATAAGGCGTATTCTGTGTTAAAGCAGGAAGGATTTGTGAAGCTGGACCGCCGCAAAGGAGCGGTAGTGGCTGTTGATGTGGATAAGATGAGGGTTTTGGACGAGATGCGGCGGGACTTAAGCGTGGTTCTGGCCAGAGGTATCTGCAAGAATGTTACCTGCGAGGAGGCGCATCAGCTGGTAGATGAAATCTTCCAGGCGTTCTCCAGAGGACACAGCAAGTAAACTGCCCATATGGAGGTTCAATATGTTATGTGAGAGATGTAAAATACGGGAAGCAAATATTCAATATACTGAGGTGATCAATGGAGTAAAAAAGGAGCATCATTTCTGCGCTCAATGCGCCAGAGAGATGGATTTCGGGCCGTATTCCGCTATTTTTGACGGGGATATGCCCCTGGGAAAGCTGTTGTCCGGACTTTTAGGTCTGGAGGATACCAGACATGAGCCGGATAAGCTTCATCAGATTTCCTGTCCGGTATGCAAAACAACTTATGATGAGTTTGTTAAGGAAAGTAGGTTTGGCTGTGCAGACTGCTATAGTGTATTCGGCCCCCTAATGGAGGACAGTATTAAGCAGCTTCAGGGAAGTGTGGTTCATACAGGAAAAAGACCTTCTGACGGAGGCGGGGAGTCTGACCATATGGGAGAGGAAGAAACAAAATCCTTTGAACAGGAAGGTTTTGGAGCGCGCAGTGATGCAGAGAAGGAGATTCAGGAGTGGGAGGCAAAAAGAAGAGATGCTCTCCGCATGGAAGATTATGAGACTGCTGCGGTGTGCAGAGACCGGATCAGAGAGCTGAAGAAAGGAACGGAATCAGATGCTTAAATGGTTTGAAAAGACAGATTTCTCCAGGCCTCAGATTGTGTACAGCCGTATACGCCTGGTAAGAAATGTTAAGGATTATTTATTCCCTGGAAAACTGGAGGAAAAAGAGGGCAGGGAGCTGATCGGACGGTTGGAATTTGAAACCAG
>DXFU01000076.1 GCA_019114305.1 Candidatus Hungatella pullicola
CATAATGGTCTGCAAAGATTCTTTGTAAGATGTTCATAAGACTATTATGCAAGAAAAAGTAACAAAAGAAAACCCCTTATCCCCTCATGATTGAGGGGCAGGGGAGTTGAATAGGCGAAGCCTATTTTTTACATAAGGAACAATCAGGTTCTAAGCGTTAGGCTCTTTTGCTGACCGCAAGACCGCTTTCGGCTGAACCCATTCTGTCTTAAACGGCTCTGCTTTGGCGGGAACGGGCGTTTTTGGCAAAACAGTTTCTTTTTCTTGGAAGATGTGCCTCATTCCAATACCTGTAACTGATTGAAGAATCCGGACTGAAAGCATAAACAGAAAGATAGGAATTGCCAGCTTTGTCTGCTTTTTCATAAATGATCTCCTTTCTTTTTGCGGATGGGGACAGAACCCAGTTAATCGCTCATAAGAGATTTCATGGCAAAGGCATAAATCTCCTGACTTTTGCTTCTCCAGTGATCACACATCATTTCAGCTTGATTCTTATCAGGGACAGAAAGCTCCAGTTTGATCAAACAGGCCTTGCCTTCCCGGACCTGGCACTGAACCACATAATCCCGGTTGGTGGATTTGTAAAAATCGGCGGTAACGCCTACTTCGTTGCGAAGGCGGAATTTATTTTCCTTTAAGTATCCGTCTATATCATCTATAATGCCTGGAGAGATTTTACTGGCGAAAAAGGAAAGTGTTTCTTCCCCCTCTCTGGTAATTTCGTACCGGCTGCTGTGATGATTGCTTTCCACGTGGATCAGCTTTGCCTCCAGAAGTTCATTTAACGCCTGGTTCAAAGTAAAATAGGTGGTGTATTCGTGATCCAGAAAAAAAGCGGAAAGCTGAGCGCTGGTCAGGGGAAAATTGACCTGCTTCAGCATGTATAAAATCATCAGTTTGTATAAAGTCAGCGGTTCTGACAGCATATGGGATCCCTCCGTGTTTTTAAGTTTCATTTATTTCCGGATGTGATCCTTTACCGCTCGGCTGACAACGTCAGCGACTCTGGGATCAAATGCCTCCGGAAGGATATTGTTTTCATTCAGTTCTTCAGGAGATACCAGTCCTGCAATGGCATCTGCGGCAGCCAGTTTCATCTCTTCTGTAATGGCAGTAGCGCCGCCTTCTAATGCTCCTTTGAAAATACCTGGGAAAACAACTACGTTATTTACTTGATTGGGGAAATCAGATCTTCCGGTGCCTACAACTTTGGCGCCGGCTTTTTTTGCCAGATCAGGCATAATTTCAGGAACCGGATTGGCCATGGCAAAAAGGATGGCGTCTGTATTCATAGAAGCAACCATCTCTTCGGACACAATGCCTGGAGCGGAAACGCCGATAAAAATGTCAGCGCCCTTCATGGCATCTGCAAGACTTCCTTTCTGACCTTCCAGATTGGTTGTCTCCATCATCTTCTCCTGCATCCAGTTGAGACCTTCCATTCCTTTATATAAAATACCGGCCTTGTCGCACATGGTAATATGCTTAAAACCATAGGTAAGAAGAAGCTTTGTGATGGCAATTCCTGCAGAACCGGCGCCGTTGACGACAACCCGGCAGTTTTCCTTTGCCTTTCCTGTTACCTTCAGACTGTTAATAATTCCTGCTAAAACAACAATAGCCGTACCATGCTGATCATCATGAAATACAGGTATATCAAGAAGTTCTTTTAAACGTTCCTCAATTTCAAAACAGCGGGGAGCGGAAATGTCTTCCAGATTGATTCCGCCAAAGGCAGGAGCAATATTCACTACAGTTTTTATAATCTCTTCTGTATCCTGAGTGTCCAGACAGATGGGGAAAGCGTTAACCTGGCCGAATTCCTTAAATAGAACAGCCTTGCCTTCCATAACAGGCATGGCAGCCAGGGGGCCTATATTGCCAAGGCCCAAAACGGCGCTTCCGTCAGAGACAACGGCAATGGTGTTGGATTTAATGGTGTATTTATATGCAGCGGCAGGATCGGCGGCGATGACTTTGCAGGGCTCAGCCACCCCCGGTGTGTAGGCCAGAGCCAGATCTTCTCTGCTCTTTACCTGAGCTTTGGAAACGGTCTCCAATTTTCCGTTCCACTTTTCGTGCAGCAGCAATGCTTTTTCATTTGTCGTCATAATACTTTGCCCTTCTTTATTCAGATTTTTATTCTATCATATCAATTTTGCAGGTCTAAATCAAGAATGATTTTTGGGGTTTTAAAACCATAGAAAGTGTGCTAGAATATAGGATGATTAAATTTAGGCTATGGTAATAAAAGACAGAAGATACAGGTGGGTATAATGAGAGAACGAATCAACAAGCTGGCAAGAGGCATTATTGATTCTGAAAGTCCAAAAATACAGGTGGCGCCATCCCGGATTGAGGAAACGGTCGCAGCGGGCAAAATTACAAGACGGGAATTTGTGGTCACCAGCGAAAATAATTTAAGCATTAAGGGATTGGCATATTCCTCTGATTTTCGGGTAAAGCTTCACAGCAGCGCTTTTGGCGGCAATTATAATCATATGGTATATGAGGTGGATGGCACTTATCTGGAAGACGGAGACGAGATAAAGGGAACTTTTTATCTGATTACAAGCGGCGGAGAAAAAGAAATCCCTTATTCTTTTTGCGCGGAATCTACAACTTCCGGCAAGGCTCTTGGCAATTTAAAGACTGCCCAGGATTTTGCTGACATAGCAAAGCGTGATCTGGATATGGCCCTTCGCCTTTTTGAATACAGAGATTTTGTGGAAGCGCCTTTTATGCAGGACTTAAAGGTGCGTACGTTATATGACGGATTGAAAGGACGGCCTGACAGAAGAAAAGAACTGGAGGAATTCCTTCAGGCGCTGAAGGTAAAAGAGCCGGTTGTTCTGGAAGTGGAATGTCAGGAGAAGAACTTTGGCCAGGTGACAGATTCTGTAATAGGAGAGATTTGTCTTACGAAAAAGGGCTGGGGATACATAAGCCTGGAGGCAGTGACAGACTGCAGTTTTATAGAGCTGCCAAAGCGAAATATTGAAGAACAGGATTTTGTGGATGGGAAGTTTTTGCTTCCCTTCTCTGTCCATCCGGCTAAAATGCACCAGGGAAGAAATTTCGGCACCATTGTAATTGGGGGAGTGGACTGCCGCTTTTCCATTTCTGTGACAGCTGATCTCAACCCGGGAGGAGGCATTTCCGTGGAAGATGCCTGTGTGAAAGAAGCTTGGGAGAAATATTTGAGACTTCGCTTAGATGTGGAGAGCGGTCAGTATGAGAACTCTCTTCTTCGGAGCAGAATGTGGAAAGAACTGGATGAAATCGAGCTTATTGAAGGGGAGAATAACCTGGCTCAGCTTTTTAAGGCTGAGATTTCTATAGATGATGGAGAACTGGAGAAGGGAAGCCGGATTTTGGCGCTGTGCAGGGACAATATTCTGGCGGAACGTCAGGAGAATATAGAGCTGTACTGTTATTATCAATATCTTAAGCTTAAACTGGAACCAGATCAGCCTCAGAAGGAATCTTTGATCCGTCTGTTGCGCAAATATCTGGAGGAGTATCCGGCATGTTACCGTCTGTTTTTCCTCCAGGTAAAGACAGATGAGAGGCTTTGGGAGAATCTTCCTTATTTGGCGGGACAGATGCGACGCCAGTATGAGGCAGGATGCAGAAGTCCGTTCCTTTACCTGTGGGGCTGTCAGGTGTTTAACCGTATGCCGGAGCTGATAGGAAACCTTGGCGATTTTGAGCTGCAGGCGGTTTATAACGGTTCCGCCAGAGGGGTGGTTGAGGAGAAAACAGCTTTGGCCGTAGCTGATGCTGTTCTGTCTTCTAAAAAATCCAGCCGTCTTCACTTTAGACTGCTGACCAGACTTTACAGCTCTTACCCCAATAAGAAGATTCTTGAAGCTATATGCGCTGTTCTTATCCGGAGAGAATGCAGGCAGAGGGAAGCTTTTACCTGGTATGAAAAAGGTGTCAGGGAGGGGATCAGTCTTACCAGACTTTACGAATATTATTTATACGCTCTTCCTCAGAAGGAGTATAAATATCTTCTTCCCAAAGAGGTTCTTTTGTACTTTTCTTATGGTGGAAATGAGCTGGATCAAAGCAGCAGAGAATTTTTATATAAAAATGTTCTGGTATACTTAAAGGATACAGATCCTCTGTATCAGACTTATGAGAGAACCATAGAAAAATTTGCCACAGAGCAGCTTTTGAAATCCCATATCAGCAGCAATTTGGCAGTAATCTATGAACATATAATCTTTCCCGATGTAATTGATCTTCCTATGGCGCGGGTGCTGCCTGCAGTGCTGCGCTCTTATCGGATCACCTGCTCCAATCCCAGAATGAAATATGTGGTTGTCAAATACCAGGAGCTGGAGGGGGAAGACGTGTATCTTCTGAAAGATGGAACTGCTTACGTCCCGTTGTATTCTGATAACAGCATTCTTCTCTTTCAGGACAGTTTCGGAAACAGATACGGCCGGATTCCCTGTAAAAAAGAGGCAGTGATGGACAAACCGGATCTGGAGGAGCGATGCTTTGAACTGTATCCGGATCATCCCATGCTTCGGCTGAGGGCCTGTATGGACATTATGAAAAACGGGGTTTCCACAGAGCGGGAAGTGGGGATTCTGGAAAATACTCTTGAGGATCAGAGAATTCATCCTCTTTACCATAAACAGCTGATATCCAGGATTATTGAGTACTATGGAAAAGGAGCTGGAGGCCAGTTAGACGAAAAAGAGGCTGCTTATCTGGTGGAGATGGATAAAGCAGGGCTTACTAAAGAGGAAAGAAATCGAATCTGCCAGGCTCTTATTGGAAACGGCTATATGGAAGAAGCCTTTGAGCTTATACGGGAATATGGCTATGAAGGACTTCCTGCCGGCAGCTTGTTAAAGCTGTGCGGAAAGATGATTTTGGACAAGCTGTTTGATCAGGATGATCTGCTGCTTCATCTTTCCTATGATATATTCCTTCAGGAAAAATGTGACGGAGTGATTCTTGACTATCTGTGTGAATATTTTAACGGTTCCACAGACCAGATGTACCGCCTTCTTCTTCAGGGGGTTTCTGAGCATGTGGAGACCTATGACCTGGAAGAACGATTGGTGGCTCAGATGATGTTTTCCGGATGCAGTGAGAAAATTGACCGGGTATTTGATCTGTATATGAACAGAAAAAAGACCAGCGAAAATATTGTCAGGGCATATTTTACTATAAAAAGTACAGAGTATTTTATGGAGGATAAGGTGCCGGAGGACAAGGTATTTACTTATCTAGAAAGAGCGTTGGATTCGGCTCAGGATAAGGGAAGTGTTCCAACGGTTTATCTTCTTGCCCTTACCAGATATTATTCAACTCTGTCAGAACTGAACGAAGATCAGAAAAAGCTGTGCGGGGATATGATTTCTATGCTCATAGAGGAAGGGATGGTTTTCCCTTATTTCAAGAAACTTTCTGCATGGATTCCTCTCCCTCAGGAGATTATGGACAAGGCCATGATTCAGTATTCTACTGGCAGAGACGCCCGTATTGACCTTCAGATCAGGATCCTTCCTGATGAGGAGGAATTTCACAGCGAGGATATTCAGAGAACCTATCAGGGGATTTTTGTAAAGCAGAAGATCCTGTTTGAGGGAGAGATTATGGAATATCGGATCAGTGAGGAAGAAAAGGGCAAGTGGGTGCTTAAGGAAGAAGGAAGCGTAGGCTGCGATAGCCCGGCATCGGCAAAAACCGCAGGAAGCCGATTTGCCTGCCTCAATGAAATGAGCCTTTCCCTCAGCCTTAAAGATGAAGAAGGACTGAGAAAACGGATGGAAGAGTATTTGAAAAAGACAGCTGCGGCTGAAGAATTATTTTCATTGATATAAAGAAGGGAGCTGTCAATGGACGGACTGATTATAGGATTGGATTTATGTGATTCCTATACCAGAATCTGCTGCCATGACCGGGAAAAATCGTGGAGTGTTCCTACGGTTGTCTGCCGGAAGAAGGAGGAGGCCGATTCCTGGTATGTAGGCGAGGAGGCTTACGCTTACACTCTGGCCGGGGAAGGGATTATTGTGGACAAGCTTTTGAAGCTGACCGCAAAAGAAGGGACTGCCACTTTAGGAGGAACCAAATACGAGGCGCTTGAGCTGCTGAAAATATTTCTAAAAAAAATTCTTGAAATTCCCAAGAAAGAGTATTTCAGAGAGGATGTGAGGCAGTTGGTCATAACCCTCCAGAAAATGGATGCGAAGCTTTTGGATGGGCTGATGTACTGTGCGGATTATCTTAATATTCCAAGAGACAGAGTTCACATTGTAAGCCATACGGAAAGCTTTGTCTATTATGTGCTGAATCAGAAAAAGGAGATCTGGAACAACCAGGTGGCCGCCTTTGATTTGTCAGAGGACGGTCTTTTCTACCATGAACTGAAGGTACAGAGAGGCTTAAAAAAAATGACGGTAATCGCCGAAGAGGAGGCGCTGGAGGAGAGTTTTAATCTGGATGTGCTGGATAACGCTTCCGGGATGAAGCTGGCAGATAAGATTATGTGTTCCTGCGGAGAAAGACTTCTGGACAGAAAGCTGTTTTCCACTATCTTCCTTACTGGAAAGGGGTTCGAGCGTCAGGACTGGGCAGGAAACTTTATGAAGCTGATCTGTCCCAGAAGGAAGGTGTTTGTGGAGCAGGAATTGTTTGCCAGAGGAGCGGCTTTTAGGGGAGGAGATCTGCTTCAGGAAAGAAGCGCCAGCTCTTTTGTGTGCATCTGTTCCGGAAGACTCCATTCCACCATCTCTATGAAAGTGCTTTATAAGGAGAGGGAAAGTCAGCTGGTAGTGGCGGCGGCAGGGGACAGCTGGTATGAGTCTAAAAGCACTGTGGATCTGATTTTAGACGGCCAGGATTATGTAGAATTTATTGTAACGCCTATGGATCCTAAGCAGCGAAAAGTAGTGAGGATTCCTCTGGAAGGCTTTCCTGATAGACCGGACAGAACTACCAGAGTGGGCTTAAATGTAGGATTTTTAGATGAGAAAACCATGGCGGTAGTACTGAGGGACAAGGGATTTGGAGAGCTGTTTCCTTCCTCGGGAACCGTGGTCAGACGTGAGGTTCGGATATGAGTGTAATTCTCTGCCGGCAGGAGCCGGTGAAACATCCTTTTTATTTTGAAGATCTGGGAGTCCATCTATATTCTTCTCAGGAATTGTGTTATGTGATTTATAACAATCCCCTTCTGGTAATGAACGACTTTGTAGATGATCATCTGATTCAGTTTATTCGGGAGGAGCTGGATCAGGTGTTTTTTTCCCAGAAACTGGAGAATTGGAAGAAAAGTGACGAGGATCCAGATGAACTTCTTTTTATGATTCTGAAAGAGTGTGATTACTATACCGCGGTAGAAATCAATAGGTTTCGCCAGCAGGTGGCTGCCTACAGAAAACTGACTCCTCCGCAGTTTGCCAAGGCAAAAGGCGATTATCTGTTTACAAAAGGACAGTATGGGAGAGCTGCGGAAGAGTACGAAAGACTTCTGGAGAAACCCAGGGAGAAGGGAATGGATGACCGTTTTGTGGCCGGCTTGTATCACAATTTGGGAAGCGCCTACGCATGTCTTTTTCTGGGGGAAAAGGCATGTCACGCTTATGAAAAGTCTTTAAACCTGGTGAAAGATGACCGGGTTTTAAAGAAAATCTGTTATTTAACCAGCTGGAACCCGTCCATGCCTGTGGGTGATCGGACCCGCAGTCTGATTACGGAGGAGATGAAAGAGCAGTGCGTCAAGGACGTAAAGGAGGCGGAGAACCGGGCAGAGAATGCCCCGAAGGTTCTTCAGCTGGGAGAAATATTCTGTCGGGAGCCAGATAAGCGCCTGGAAAAAGCGGGGGAGCTGGTACGCCGTTGGAAGCAGGAATACAGAGGTATGATTTAAGGATGAAATTGTGGTAAAAGACGGACATGGAGACCGATAATTGGCTTAAGGTGGCAACCGCCCACAGTTTTGTGGTTGATTAAGGGAAGATTTTTAAAGGCTTTGTGCCAATGAAACATACAGCCGGGAGGGACGGAATGAGGGATTTTAGGATTATATCTACAGACAGATTAACAGAAGATCAGCAAAAGCAGATAGAGCACATTCTAAGAGAATGTGATCAGGAGTTTGTTCCTCCCATTTCGGAAAGAACCAGCACTTCCCAGACAGACTGGAGCATGGAAGAAAAGGAACGGGGCGTTGCCATCTACCTGAAACAGCTGATAAAACAGCATATGCTGCTTGCAGTGCAGGAGGAGAAAGTGGCGGGATTTCTCTCTTATCAGGATTCTTTTAACTGCCCCATACTGAAAGAGTTTCCCAACTGCTGTTACCTGACCACCTTGTGTGTTGGCCATGACAGCAGGGGAGCAGGTCTTTCCAAGCTTTTATACGCCAGAGCCGTGAACGAGATCGCGGAAAGATTTCCCGGAGCGGCTGTAACCTTGAGAACCTGGTCTACCAATAAGGCTCAGCTTCACATTTTAAAGGAGCTGGGATTTTCATGTCAGACCTTATTAAAGGATGATCGGGGAGAGGGAGTGGACACGGTCTATTATGTGTTGAGCCGCTGATATGGAAGAACAAGGAAATTATAAGAAAAAAGAGACAGAATTAGTTCTTGACAAAAAAGAGAAAAAAAGATATATTACATTACAAATACAAAAAGGTAAGGAAAAAGAGGAGTACGCTCATAACCCTGACAGAGAGTACCGTTCATCGGCTGGAAGACGGTTAAGGAAGTGTGTGCGGAAGGTAACTTTGGAACCGGGATGCGGAAGGCAGGAAATGCCGGTAAGCGTTCACGCGTGGCTGCGTTACAGGCCGAGAGATATATGAAGTATTTCATATAACAAAGGTGGTACCGCGGAAAGATTGTTCGCCCTTTGCATCCAGTTGGATGCAGAGGGCTTTTTATTTCACAGAAAACCCTATTCCCTGTGGGATAAAGACACTTCTTACATTGTAAACGTTATTCTTTTTGTAAAAACTGCCTGCCAAAGTACTATAAAGGAGACAACCATGAAAGAGTTAGAGAAAACTTATAATCCTTCTGAAATTGAAGGAAAGCTGTATCAAAAGTGGCTGGATAAAAAGTATTTTCACGCAAAACCAAATCCGGACAAAAAACCATTTACCATTGTAATGCCTCCGCCAAATATTACAGGCCAGCTTCATATGGGGCATGCGCTGGACAATACCATGCAGGACATACTCATTCGCTATAAAAGGATGCAGGGATATGAGGCACTCTGGCAGCCGGGAACAGACCATGCGGCTATTGCCACAGAGGTAAAGGTCATTGAAAGTCTGAAAAAGCAGGGTATTGACAAGGAAGACCTTGGAAGAGAAGGTTTCCTGGAAAAATGCTGGGACTGGCGCAGGGAATATGGAGGAAGGATTATTAATCAGCTTCATAAGATGGGATCTTCTGCTGATTGGGACAGAGAGCGCTTTACTATGGATGAAGGCTGTTCCAAAGCGGTTCAGGATGTCTTTATTAAGCTTTACAACAAAGGATACATTTATAAAGGTTCCAGAATTGTAAACTGGTGTCCTGTCTGCCAGACTTCTATTTCAGACGCTGAGGTGGAGCATGAGGATCAGAACGGATTTTTCTGGCATATTAATTATCCCATTGCAGGAGAGCAGGGACGATATGTGGAGATTGCTACCACAAGACCGGAGACTCTTCTGGGAGATACTGCGGTAGCCGTAAATCCTGATGATGACAGATATAAGGATCTGGTTGGCAAAATGCTTGAGCTTCCTCTTACAGGCCGTCAGATCCCTGTAGTGGCGGATTCCTATGTTGATATGGAATTTGGAACCGGCTGCGTGAAGATCACTCCTGCCCATGATCCCAACGACTTTGAGGTCGGGAAGCGTCATGATCTTCCGGAAATAAATATTATGAACGATGACGCAACCATTAATCTTCCGGGAAGCAAGTACAACGGTATGGAGCGCTATGAGGCCAGAAAGGCCATTGTAGAGGACTTAAAGGAACTGGGACTTCTGGTTAAGGTAGAGCCTCATACCCATGCGGTAGGTATCCATGATCGGTGCAGCACCACAGTAGAGCCTATGGTAAAGCAGCAGTGGTTTGTCCGCATGGATGAGCTGATTAAGCCGGCTGTAGAGGCAGTGAAAAACGGAGAGATCCGTCTTCTTCCAAAGAGAATGGAAAAAACCTATTTCAACTGGACGGATAACATCAGAGACTGGTGTATTTCCAGACAGCTGTGGTGGGGACACAGAATTCCTGCCTATTACTGTCAGAACTGCGGGGAGGTTGTAGTTGCACCGGAAGCCCCCTGCAGCTGTCCAAAATGCAAAGGTACCCAATTTAAGCAGGATGAGGATACCTTGGATACTTGGTTTTCTTCTGCTTTGTGGCCATTTTCCACTTTGGGCTGGCCGGAAGAGACAGAGGACTTAAAGTACTTCTATCCTACAGATGTTTTGGTTACAGGATACGACATTATTTTCTTCTGGGTAATCCGAATGATTTTTTCCGGTTATGAGCAGATGGGCAAGGCTCCTTTCCACACCGTTCTTTTCCATGGACTGGTAAGAGATTCTCAGGGGCGGAAGATGAGCAAGTCCCTGGGCAATGGAATCGATCCTTTGGAGGTTATTGACAAGTACGGAGCTGATGCCTTAAGAATGACTTTGATTACAGGCAACGCACCGGGAAATGACATGCGCTTCTACTGGGAGAGAGTGGAAAACAGCCGCAATTTTGCCAACAAAGTATGGAACGCTTCCCGGTTTATTATGATGAACCTGGAGAAGGCAGGGGAAGGCCAGGTTCAGCTGGAAAATCTTACAATGGCAGATAAGTGGATTCTGTCAAAGGTAAATACTCTTGCCAGAGATGTGACCGAGAATCTGGATAAATTTGAACTGGGAATTGCCCTTCAGAAGGTTTATGATTTTATCTGGGAGGAGTTCTGCGACTGGTACATTGAGATGGTGAAGCCGAGGCTGTGGAGTGAGGAAGATGAGACAAAGCCGGCAGCTATATGGACTCTTAAAACAGTACTGATTCAGTCACTGAAACTTCTTCATCCTTATATGCCGTTTATTACTGAAGAGATTTTCTGCAACCTTCAGGAAGAAGAGGAATCTATAATGATTTCTTCCTGGCCGGTATACAGAGAAGACTGGAACTTTGCTCAGGAAGAGAAAGCGGTGGAGACCATTAAGGAAGCAGTTCGCGGAATCCGCACTGTGCGCACATCTATGAATGTGCCCCCAAGCAAAAAGGCTAAAGTATTTGTTGTTTCCGAGAATCAGGAGATTCTGGATATATTCTCCCGCAGCAAGGTATTCTTTGCCACTCTGGGATATGCCAGCCAGGTTGAAATTCAGAAGGATAAAGCAGGTATCGGCGAGGATGCAGTTTCTGCCGTGATTCCTCAGGCAGTTATCTATATGCCATTTGCGGAGCTGGTTGATATTGAGAAGGAATTGGAGCGCTTAAGAAAAGAAGAGCAGCGTTTGACAGGCGAGCTGGCCAGGGTAAACGGCATGCTGAGCAATGAAAAATTTGTAAGCAAAGCTCCTCAGGCAAAGATAGACGAGGAGAAAGCCAAGCTTGAGAAATATACTCAAATGATGGAGCAGGTAAAGGAACGCCTGGTTCAACTTGAAACAAAATAATCAATAAAATAGGATGACAGAAACAAACAGCGCCTGCCGCGTATGGAAGCTTAGGTTTTAAGCTTTTCAGCACGGGGGCGTTGTTTGCTTTATTCCCCAACTTTACAGGGAAGGCTCTGTCTTTGTCTGAAGGAATTCTTTGTAGAAATTGGAAGGAAAAAGACGATAAAAAAAGGGAAGTCTCTCCTTTAATTTGACAAATTCTGAAGGAAAGGGCAGGTATAATAAGACTGCAGACAGGAGGTGAGATTGATTATTACCATAGACCTGTATGCGGATGTTCTGTTTCTTATTAACTTTTTTATGGATGGGTTAATACTTTCCCTTACGGGGAAGCTGATGAAATACCCCAGATCCTGGAAAAAAATCGCTTTCGGCTCTGCCCTGGGAGCCATTTGGGCCGTTTTCGTATCGGCCTTTCCCATTTTCCCCCCTTTAGCGGAGGCTGCGGTTACTTATGGAGGAATCAGCGTGCTGATGGTAACAGCGGCCTTTGGAAGAAAAAGGGGAAAGGAGTTTTTTTTATGTCTGGGAGCTCTTTATATAATCGCCTTTGTCATGGCAGGCTGTTTTCAGCTTCTGTTATATCATACAAGGGCAGGTACCTATATATTTATGGCGCTTTTGGGAGAGGCATTCGCCAGGTGGTCTCTGACTGCTTTGATTCTTCTGGGAACAGGAAGCTACCTTGGGCTGTCGGCAGGCCTTCGTATGCTGTGGAACAGAAAAAAGCGGAAAAACTGCCTGTATCAGGTGACGCTTTTTTACAGAGGACGTGAAAAAAAGGTAACAGCCCTTCTGGACACAGGAAACCGGCTGTTTGAACCTGTAAGCCGCCGACCGGTTCACGTGGTTACCTATGAGGCGGTGAAAGAAATCTGTGTGTCAGTCCCAGCCGTAACCTACATTCCTTTTGGAAGCGTAGGAAGGGAGAGAGGGATTCTGCCTGGAATTGAGCTGGATTCTATGGAGGTCAGTCAGGAGAACAGGGAATCAACAAGAATTGAACACCCACTTATCGGCGTCTGCCGTCAGCCTTTGTGTGGAAACAGAGAATATGAAATGCTCTTAAATGGAGAACAGATTCCATAATGTGGAAAGGAGAAGCTGTCTGAAATGATAATAAAAGTTTCCGTACCAAACCGTTTTCAGCTGAAAACGGTTCCAACCTTCCGCACCCTGATGCTTCCGAAGCAGGGTGAAATTCATTACATAGGAGGGGCCGATATTCTTCCAGCTCCCCTGGACAGTGAAAAAGAGGCGGAGATGATAGGACTTTTGGGAGGAGAGGAGGATGAAATGGCAAAATCCCAGCTGATTGAACATAATCTCAGACTGGTGGTTTATATTGCAAAAAAATTTGACAATACCAGCGTGGGAGTGGAAGATCTGATTTCCATTGGAACCATAGGATTGATAAAGGCCATTAATACCTTCAATCCCAAGAAGAATATTAAGCTGGCTACTTATGCATCCAGATGTATCGAAAATGAGATTCTTATGTATTTAAGAAGAAATAATAAAACGAAGCTGGAAGTGTCTATTGATGAGCCTTTAAATGTTGACTGGGATGGAAATGAACTGCTTCTGTCAGATATTCTAGGAACAGATGAAGATGTAATCTACCGGGACCTGGAGGATGAGGTGGAGAAAAAGCTTTTAAATACTGCCATCAGCCGTTTAAGTCCCAGAGAAAGACAAATTGTGAAGCTGCGCTTCGGATTGTCGGGAGAAGAGGGGGAGGAAGGAGAGGAAATGACCCAGAAAGAGGTGGCCGACCTTATGGGAATCTCCCAGTCCTATATATCGCGGCTGGAAAAAAAGATTATGAAACGGCTGAAGAAAGAAATTGTAAGGTTTGAATAAAAGAGGGTCACAGCCTCAGATGGATATTTTGTCTGTCTGAGGTTATTTTTTTCTTTTCCTGAAACTTTTTCCCCTCTATCATCGTCTAACTGATAGAATGCAGAGAGAAAGGAGGCGCTCCTTTGAAAGATATAATAGAAAAAGAGGCAGAAAAGATTCTGCTGGAAGGCTATGAAAAATACTATCGGCTGGCATACAGCTATATGGGAAATGAAGCAGATGCTCTGGACGCTGTTCAGGAAAGCGCTTTGAAAGTAATCAGAGAGTGCGGCAAAGTAAAGGAGAAAAGCTATCTGGGCACTTGGATTTACAGGATCGTAATTAATACCTGTCTGGATATGCTGAGAAAAAGAAAAAAGGAGACCATAGGAATTGATAAGGCAGATCCAAAAGTTCAGGGAGACTATAATCTGGATGATCCAATGGAGCTTTTACAATCCCTGGAGGAACCGGATAAAACCATTGTAAAATTGAAGATCTTTGAAGAGCTTAAACTGTCTGAAATTGGAGAAATATTGAATATGAACGTAAATACAGTCAAGGCCCGCCTTTACAGGGCTTTTAAGAAGCTGAGGGTGGAATTGGAATTCCATAACGCAGACGGAAAGGAGCGGCGGTGATGGAAGAAAAAAGAAGGCTTGATAGGCTGAAAGAAGAATATAACCAGATTCCTGTGTCAAAAGAGGCCAGAAACAGAATATTGGCGGGAATTGAGAAAGGGAAAAAAGACAAAAGACAAAGGAGAGTGGTGATTGCAGTGAAAAGAACAGGATTGGCAGCGGCGGCGGCGGCGGCAGTTTTTGTGATTGGGGTGAACGCTTCCTCTACAGTGGCGGCGGCTATGGAGAAGGTTCCATTTTTAGGACAGATTGCGGAGGTCGTGACTCTTCGTACCTATAGAGATCAGCAGGATAAGCATCAGGCAAATATTCAGGTGCCTGAAATAAGGACAGAAAACGGAGCTGATCTTACTGTTAATAAGTCTATTGAGGAGTATGCCAATGAATTGATTGCCCAGTATGAGGCTCAGATTCAGGGGGATCAGGAAGGAGAGGGACATTATTCCCTGGATTCCACCTATAGTGTAGTTACTGATAATGAAAAATATCTGTCTCTTAAGATCAGTACAACTGCCGTTATGGGAAGCGGAGCCCAGTATGTAAAAATTTTTACGATTGACAAGAGGACAGGAGAGGAACTGATCCTGGAAGACCTTTTTGAGAATCCGGAGGAAAAATTTGCGGCTATCAGCGATAATATTAAGGAGCAGATGGTTGCTCAGATGGCAGCAGATGAGTCAAAAATGTATTTTTATGGGACAGGCGACCAGCTGACAGATACCTTCCAGGGAATTACTGGAAATGAAAGTTTCTGCTTTAATGAGCAGGGAGAACTGGTTATCGTTTTTGATGAGTACACCGTGGCTCCAGGATATATGGGCGCCGTTGAGTTTGTGATCCCAAAAGATGTGACAGGAGAGATGAAATAAGTTTATGCTATGGTTTTTCAGAGAAAGCTGGAAGATAAAACCGGGAGAGAGGGGAGGGGTGCAAAGCGTCTCCTCTCCCCGCTTTTTAAGGTCTGTCAGCTTAGATAATTTTTCATGGACTTTAAAGCGTTCTTTTCCAGACGGGATACCTGGGCCTGACTGATATGGATTTCCTCCGCTACCTCAGTTTGTGTTTTCCCTTCAAAAAAGCGCATATCAATAATATGCCGTTCCCGTTCTGGAAGGCGCTTCATTGCTTCGCTGAGAGATAAATCCTCTACCCAGTTTTCTTCCAGATTCTTTTTATCGCTGATTTGATCCATAACATAGAGAGGATCTTTCCCATCGGAATAGACAGGTTCATATAAACTTACAGGACTTTGAATGGCATCCAGAGCGTAAGTGACCGCTTCTTTACTGACGCCGATTTCTTCTGCGATTTCCATGAGAGTTGGTTCTTTTAGGTTCTTTTTCATCAGGCTTTCCTTGGCATAAATTGCCTTATAGGCTGTGTCTCTTAAAGAGCGGCTGACTCGAATGGAATTGTTGTCTCTTAAATATCTCCGAATTTCTCCTAAAATCATGGGAACCGCATAGGTGGAAAATTTTACATTCTGAGTAATATCAAAATTGTCAATGGCTTTGATTAACCCTATGCAGCCGATTTGGAACAGATCATCCACATTTTCATTGCTGCCCGAAAACCGCTGGATCACGCTGAGAACCAGTCTTAGGTTTCCTTTGATGTATTGCTCCCTGGCCTCCTGATCTCCATCCAGAATCCGCTGGAACAGACTTTCCTTCTCCTCACTGGTTAACAAAGGGAGTTTTGATGTGTTAACGCCGCAGATCTCAACTTTGTATACAGGCATGTTTCCGAACCTCCGCATTTTTAATAATTCATGGAACTTGGTTGTATGAAAATGATGGCCGGATTGGACAAATTTTATACGGCAGAAAAAGAGAAAAAGATTTCCAGCTGAATTTTTATACATTTAAAGTATTTCCCTTTTTCAAAATTTTTGGTATTATAGCTGGAGAAAGGAAGGAAAAGGAGAAATTGTTATGTTTTCTAAAACAGAAAAAGGGAAGTTGAAAAGAGACTTCACCAAGATGAAGACGCCTCATACTTATGCCATCATCTTTTTTGCAGTAGTTGTATGCTGGGTGCTGACCTTTCTGATTCCGGCGGGAAAGTTCAGCACCCATACCATTGAGTATACAGATGCCAATGGTGAAATAAAAACACGAACAGTCCTTATGGCGGATACTTTCCGCTACAGCTACCCTCTGGATATGGAAGCACTGGAACGGGAA
Organism: Candidatus Hungatella pullicola; assembly: GCA_019114305.1. Taxonomy (GTDB): domain Bacteria; phylum Bacillota; class Clostridia; order Lachnospirales; family Lachnospiraceae; genus Hungatella_B; species Hungatella_B pullicola. The sequence continues at coordinate 16,344 of DXFU01000076.1, forward strand.
CTGACAGATTTAAGCCAGAATCAGGCTCAGATGGAGGAATTGGCTGTGGATCCGGAGGCCTTGGAAGCTTTTCTTACCACTGACATTTCTGAATGGAGCCAAGAGGAATTAGATGAACTGGGCCTTACAGATGATGTACTTTACAGCCAGTACGGTGAGTCGGTATATGACACCAGCAGAAAGCTTCATAAAACTGCGGGAATATGGGGGACCGATGATTTTGGAGAGTTTGGCTTTCTAAATTATGTGTTTGAGGGGCTTGTTTCCGGAGATCGTTCTGGATCAGCGGTGGGAATCTGCGCTCTGATTTTAGTGGTAGGCGGTTCTTTCGGTATTATTATGAAGACAGGGGTTATTGACGCGGGGATTTATGCTTTTATTCAGAAGAGCAAAGGCCTGGAGAGATTGGCTCTTCCGCTTTTGTTTATTCTTTTCTCCCTGGGCGGAGCTACCTTTGGAATGGCAGAAGAGTGTATTCCTTTTGCCATGATTATGGTGCCTTTTGTAATTGCTTTGGGATATGACTCTATTGTGGCGATTGTTGTTACTTATGTTGCTTCCCAGGTGGGAAATGCGGTTTCCTGGATGAGTCCCTTCTCTGTGGCAGTAGCCCAGGGAATTGCAGGAGTTCCTGTCCTGTCAGGCGCCGGGTTCCGCTTGGTTTTGTGGGTTGCTGTTACAGCGTTGTCTGCCGCTTACATGATGGTTTATGCGGAGAGAGTGCGTAAAAATCCGTCCCGTTCTGTTGTGTACGGGGAAGATCAGCATTTCCGCGACCGCTTAAGCGCCACTGCCAAAGAGAACAGAGAATTTAATCTTGGTCATAAGCTGATTCTTTTAGAAATGTTGGCTGTACTGATCTGGATTATCTGGGGCGTTACCCAGAAGGGATACTACATTCCTGAAATCGCTTCCCAGTTTTTCGTTATGGGATTAGTGGCAGGTATTATTGCTATAATTTTTAAATTAAATGGAATGACAATCAATGGGATGGCATCCGCTTTCCAGCAGGGAGTGGCAGATTTGGCCGGTACGGCTGTTGTAGTAGGTATGGCAAAGGGAATTCTGCTTGTTTTAGGCGGTTCTGAGCCTGACACCTATTCTACTCTAAATACTATCCTGTATGGTTTGGGCACAGCCCTTCACGATGTTCCGGAATTTATAGGAGCGGAATTTATGTACCTGTTCCAGAGCTGCTTTAATCTGGTTGTCACATCCAATTCCGGACAGGCCGCTTTGACTATGCCGATTATGGCTCCTTTGGCAGATCTGGTAGGGGTTTCCAGACAGATTGCAGTTCTGGCCTTCCAGATGGGCGCTGGTTTTGTGGATGCCTTTACCCCTGTATCTGCCAGCCTTATTGGTGTTTTGGGGGTTGCCGGTATTGATTGGGGCAAATGGGCAAAATTCCAGATTAAAATGCAGGGATTTTTCTTCCTTATGGGTACGGTGGCCATAGCCGTGGCAGTAGCCATTAATCTGCAGTAAAGCGCTTTCTTCTATTAGTGGAGGTATAAATAAATGATTGTTTTAATTCGCAATGCTGCAGTTTATCAGCCGGAATATGCGGGTAAAAAGGATATTTTAATTCTGGGAGATAAAATTGCGGCAGTAGAAGAAAATATAAAAGCAGAGTTTTCCGGAACCATTTCTGTAGAAGAGATAGACGGAACCGGATTGTTGGCTGTTCCCGGATTTGTTGACAGCCATGAACATATTATGGGCGGCGGCGGAGAGGGCGGTTTTATGACCAGAACTCCTGAGGCTATGCTGACGGATCTGACTTTAAATGGTATTACCACTGTGGTAGGATGCATCGGAACGGATGGAGTTACCAGGGATATGGCGGCTCTTTTGGCCAAGGCCCACGGTTTGGAGGAAGAAGGAATCACAACTTATGTGTATACCGGCTCCTACCAGGTTCCGGTTCATACCCTAACAGGAAGTCTGATGAAGGATATTATGCTTTTGGATAAGGTGATCGGAGCAGGAGAGATCGCTATTTCTGATCATCGGTCTTCTCAGCCTACCTATGAGGAATTTGTAAGGATTGTTTCAGACGTCCGGGTTGGCGGAATGCTGTCAGGAAAGGCGGGAGTTGTAAATATCCATCTGGGAGACAGCCCACGTCTGATGGATTTGATCTGGAGAACGGTAAAGGAGACAGAAATCCCCTTTACTCAATTTCTTCCTACTCATGTAAACAGGAACGAAGCTTTGTTCCAATCCTGTATGGAGTTTGCCAAAGAAGGCGGAGTCATTGACTTTACCGGCAATGAAGAGATTGATTATTGGGAATCCATCTGTGATGAAGTGCGGGTCTGCAAAGGAATCCGCCGGCTTTTGGAGGCAGGTGTATCCAAGGATAACTTTACTGTTTCTTCAGACGGCCAGGGCAGCCTTCCTGTGTTTAACAGCAGAGGAGAATTCCAGGGAATTGGAGTTGGAAAGGCTTCCTGCCTTTTGAAGGAGGTAAAGGAGTGCGTAACCCGGGAAGACATTCCTCTGGAAATTGCGCTGAGAGCCGTTACCTCTAACCCTGCCAGAATTTTAAAGCTGAAAAAGAAAGGGCATATTCTTCCAGACTATCATGGAGATATATGCCTGCTTCGGGAAAAAGATTTCAGTCTCCATACTGTCATTGCCAAAGGACAGGTTATGGTGAGAGAAGGAGAAGCTGTAGTTAAGGGAACCTTTGAAAAACAGGGAAAGAAGACAGGTGGAAAATAAATGAAACAGAATAAATTGGAATCATTTTTAAAAGGCATGATAATAGGAGGTACCATGCTGGTTCCAGGAGTAAGCGGCGGATCTATGGCTATGATTCTTGGAATTTACAGCAGACTGGTGTCTTCCGTCAGCTCTTTTACAAAAGACAAAAAGGGTAATTTCCTTTTTCTGGTTATTTTTTCTTTGGGCGGCGGAACGGGAATGCTTCTCTTTGCCAGACCGCTGCTTAGTTTAATTGAACGATATCCTATGCCCATGCTTTACTTTTTTTTGGGCGCTGTTGCGGGAGGCGTGCCTTTGATTTTCAGAGAGGCAAAAATCAAATCTTTTTCCTGGAGAATTTTTTTGTATGCAGGTCTGGGTCTGATTTTGGTTATGGCTTTTTCCCTCCTTCCGGAAGGAGGGCTTCAGTCTGAGATGAACGCAGGGATTTTAAGTTTTTGCTTGCTTCTCCTGGCAGGATTTCTCGCGGCAACTGCTTTGGTTCTTCCGGGAATCAGCGTTTCCTATGTACTTTTGCTTTTGGGGTTGTATGATGAGACTATGAGAGCTATTAGCCAGCTGTATCTGCCGTTTTTGGTTCCCCTTGGTTTGGGGTTGATTCTGGGCATTGTTTTGACTACCAGAATCTTAGAGCGTGCCATGGAACGTCATCCTCAGTTTACTTACCTGTTGATTCTTGGTTTTGTACTTGGCTCTATGTGTCAGGTATTTCCGGGCATTCCTGCAAGCGGCATGGAGTTTTTCATTTGTCTGCTTATGCTGGCAGCAGGTTTCTGTGTCATACGTCTTCTGTCCCTGGCAGAGCGAAAAACAGAGTCAGAATAAATTAGAAAGGGCTCCGCTGTAAGATTTGGATTACGGCGGAGCCCTTTTGGCTGATTTTGTATGAACTTGTTAATTGCCGCATTCTATGCTGATCTCATTAAACTTATCCAGAATATCTTCTACCTGAAGAGATGCTTTTTCTTCCCCTTCCACATCAATAACAGCCTTTCCCTGATGCATCATCACAAGTCTGTCTCCATATTCCACGGCATAGCGGAGATTATGGGTAACCATAATGGTGGTCAGCTGTTTTTCTTTTACAATCTGGTCGGTAAGCTCCATGATTACTTCAGCTGTTTTTGGATCCAGAGCGGCAGTGTGTTCATCCAGAATGAGAAATTCAATAGGAGTCATAGTGGACATGAGAAGGGCCATTGCCTGTCTCTGTCCTCCGGATAAAGACCCAACCTTTACCTGAAGCTTTTCTTCCAGCCCAAGTCCAAGGGAATGAAGCAGATCTTTGTAATAAGGGATTCTTTGACGATTGGTTCCAGGCAGAAGATTGAAGGGTTTTCCTTTATTATCTGCCAGCGCCATATTCTCCAGAATAGTCATATTGGGGCAGGTTCCCATGGCAGGGTTCTGAAAGACGCGTCCAATCCGTTTCTGCCGCTTAAATTCCGGCATAGAAGTAATATCCTTGCCGCCGATGTAAATATGGCCGCTGTCCAGAGGAATACTTCCGCAGATAATATTCAGAAGAGAAGTTTTTCCGGAGCCATTGCTTCCCACCACAGATACAAATTGCCTGTCTTTAATGGAAAGGCTGAAGCCGCTAAAAAGGCACATTTCGTTGATGGTTCCCTGATTGTAGTATTTATGAATTTCTTTTATCTCAAGCATGTACTTTCACCTTCTTTTCCTTTCCATTGCTGATAACCAGAATAACCAGAAGCAGGGCGGCGGTAATCAGTTTCAGATCTGATGCTTTCATGCCAAGGGAGATGGCCAGAGAAACGCAGCCTCTGTAAATAATAGAACCGATAATAACTGCTGTTGTAGATTTCAGGATGCCGACTTTCTGGAAAAGCTTGGTTCCTATAATAACATTAGCCAGTCCGATTACCATGGTTCCTGTACCCATTTCAATGGCAAAGTTTCCATTTTTCTGACAGTATACAGCGCCTGCCAAGGCGGCCAGACCATTAGCCAGGGCCAGCCCGATAATTTTCACAAGCCCTTTGTCCTTGGCCAGTGCAGTAACCAGAGATTCATTATCCCCCACAGCCTGTAAAAGATAACCGGAGCGGGTTTTCAGATACAGATCCAGTAAAATTTTTACAATAGCTACAATAATGACCAAAATGATAAGTACGGTAAAGCTGCTTACAGATTCAGGAATCAGGGAAGCCAGAAAATCGTTTTCAAAAATGGTCTGGCAATTGAAGATAGGCACATTGGATTTCCCGGTAATTCTTAAGTTAACAGAGTACAGAGCCGTCATAACAATAATACCGGAAAGCAGATCACGAACCTTCAGCTTTACGTGGATAAAACCTGTAGCGCATCCGGCAGCGGCCCCTGCCAAAAAGGCGGCAAATAAAGTAAGAACGGGGTTTACTCCTGCCAGAATCAAAGTGACGCCTACTGCGCCCCCCAAAGGAAACGTACCGTCTACGGACAGGTCTGGAAAATCCAGAATTTTGTAGGTAATATACACGCCAAGAGCCATAATAGCATAGACCAGGCCTTCTTCCAGGAATCCAAGTATAATAGACATTGCTGATAGTTCCTCTCTTTCTTTACTGTGTGATTTCTGTAAAAATTTCAGCGGCAGAGGCAGTCATGTCTTCCGGAATGGTAATTCCCAGTGTGTCAGCTACCGCGGCATTGGCATAGAAAGAAGCTTCTTCTATGATCTCATAATTCATCTCGCTGGCCTTTGCTTCTCCTTTTAAGATTTTTGCAGCCATCTGACCGGTCTGCTGGCCAAGCTTTATATAATCAAGCCCCATGGAAGCGAGACAGCCGATTTTTACCTGTTCGATTTCGCTGCCGAATACAGGAATATTTTTCTTGGCTGCTTTGTCAAGAATAACAGGGAGGGAATTGACAACGGTGTTGTCTGTCAGGTTGCTTAAGCAGTCTGCCTTTTCCAGAATGTTGTCTGCGGCCAGAGGAATATCAGCGGTAGAGGTTACAGGTCCTTCTACAATCTCAAAGCCGTACTCAGGAGCCAGTTCCTTGTATTCTGCCAGAGTGCTTTCAGAATTTACTTCACCTGTACTGTAAAGAATTCCAATGGATTTCGCATCAGGGAGAAGAGCACGGATCATTTCCAGCTGTTCTCTTACAGGAAGTTTATCGCTGGTTCCAGTAATTTCACCTACAGGAGCGCCTGACTCGTCCGCTAAGGCTGCGGCTACAGGATCTGTGACTGCGGTATAGATAACAGGGATATTCTCCTTTCTGGCTCCGCTGTAAGCAGCCTGAGCCATAGGAGTGGCGATGGCGCAGATAAGGTCTGCATCTTGTGAGATAAAGTTGTCTATGATCTGATTGGCGGTACTGTTGTCTGCCTGAGAATTTTCATAGATAACAGTAAGATTTTCACCTTCTACAATCCCGGCCTCTGCCAGCCCCTGGAGAAACCCTTCTCTGCAGTTGTCCAGAGAGCCGTGTTCCGCGTACTGGCCAATGCCGATAATATAGGAAGTGTCTCCTTCAGCGGTCTGAATACTGGCTGATGAGCTTTCAGCAGAGCCGGATTGCGTTTCTGCTGTGGGGGCGGAGCAGCCGGTAAGAAGGGAGAGTGCGGTCATTGTCAGAGCCAGAGTTTTCAATGTCTTTTTCATAATTATTTCCTCCTAAAATTAAAATGATCAGCAGAAAGAACAAGCTTGGAGGGCTTTTGATGCATTGGAATTTTATTCCAGGCAATAAAAAAGTCCCAAATACGTTTATCACGTATTTGAGACGAATGTATCCATCCGCGGTGCCACTCAAATTAGCTGTTACCAGCCCGCTCTTTCATATACCAACATATATGCCACTTTTATAACGGTTGTGGATGCCGTCGGCCCATACTTAGTAACTGTTCAGGGCCGCCCTCGAAAGTCCATTCGTCAATCCCTCCTATATCGCACTTCCACCAACGGCGACTCTCTGGAATATTACAGGAAAGCTTACTCTTCTTTCTCAACGGTTTTTTGTTTGACCTTATCTTAATCCATGAAGACAGTTTTGTCAACTGGAAATTTTAAAAAGTTTTGTCAGAATATTTTACTGACTGAGAGAGTTCAGGTCAGAATAGAATTCTGGGTAGGATATATTAACACAGTCCGCTCCTAAGATTTCTGTTTCCCCTTCTGCCTGTAAAGCGGCTATGGCAAAGGTCATGGCGATGCGGTGGTCTAAGCAGCTGTCTATGACAGCGCCATGGAGGGGCCGTCCTCCATGGATAACCATACCGTCTTCTGTCTCAGTGACATCAGCGCCCATAGCAGACAGGTTTCTGACCATTACTTCGATTCGGTTGGATTCCTTTACCTTCAGTTCTGCTGCATCCCGGATAATGGTTTCTCCTTCCGCTGCGCAGGCCATGGCAGCAATTATGGGAAGTTCATCTATGAGGGCAGGAATGATTTCTCCCTCAATTGTGGTCCCGTGAAGGGGGCCAAAGCGGACCAGAAGATCTGCCACTGGTTCTCCGGAGGCAAAGCATTGATTTAAAAGGCTTACATCGGCGCCCATTTTTTTGCATACAGTGAGAATTCCGGCTCTGGTAGGATTGATGCCTACATTTCGAATAAGAATTTCAGAGCCGGGAACCATGAGTCCAGCTGCCAAAAAATAGGCCGCCGAGGAAATATCGCCAGGTACTTTGATTTTTTGACCGTAAAGCTCTTTTGCCGGTCGAATGGAAGCGGTAGTTTTCTGAGAGGAGACATCGGCGCCGAAGCCTTTTAACATCAATTCCGTGTGATTTCTTGACAGGGCAGGTTCTGTGACTGCTGTTTCTCCCTCAGCATAAAGGCCCGCCAGGAGAACAGCAGATTTTACCTGGGCAGATGCTACCGGAGACATATAGTGGATTCCGTGAAGAGGACTTCCTGTAATGGAAAGAGGAGCGCAGCCATTGCCGGCCAGACTTTTAATTTGCGCGCCCATTTGAGTCAGGGGATCTATGATCCGGTTCATAGGCCGCCTTTGAATGGAGGCATCTCCTGTTAGAGTAACATTAAAGTTCTGAGCAGCCAGAATGCCAGAGATCAGCCGTGTGGTGGTTCCGCTGTTGCCGCAGTCAAGAATTGTTTCCGGCTTTTTCAGGCCCCGCAGTCCCTTACCGTGAACAAGGACGGTTTCTCCCCGATTCTCGATTTCCACACCCATTTTTTGAAAGCAGGAGATAGTAGACAGACAGTCTGCGCCCTGAAGAAAATGGGTGATTTCCGTTATACCCTTTGCAATAGAGCCAAACATAATGCTCCGGTGGGAGATAGATTTATCTCCCGGTATGGATACTTCTCCTTTTAAGCAGTTGACTTTTCCGATTTTCATATAATTCCTCGATTCATTTATCAGATATTAGTTCGTAATGATAGCGCTCCAACTGATTCCATGCTGAATCCATGGAGACTTTGTCATAAAAGACAATACGCAGTGTTCCTTCTCCGTGCTCCCGGTTATGATTAATGCCGATATTTTTGATGCTGATCCCCTTTGCCGCCAGTATCACTGAGAGGGTAGAGATGGCGCCTACCTCGTCAGCCATGTCTACAGTAAAGGAGTACTCAGGGGCCACAGAGCCCCGGCTTATATCGGAAATGGAATTCCGGTAAGTTCTGGAGCTGTCAAAAAGCTGATATATATAGTTGCCGTCTTTGTTTTTCAGATGGTTTAAGGTCTCTGTGAGAGCAGATATGTATGCCTCAAGTATGGAAATAAGATTTTGGCTGTTGGTCATGCAGATCTGTTCCCACATTTCCGGAGAGGCGGAAGCGATACGGGTAATGTCTTTAAACCCGCCTGCAGCCAAACGTTTCATCATGCCCTGGTCGTTGTCCTGATCTCGAACCAGATTCACCAGGCTGGAGGCTACAATATGGGGCAGATGGCTGATAGCGGCAGTGATAAAATCATGATGCTCATAATCCAGTACAATGGGAATGGAACCGATTAAACGGGCCATATCTACCAGCCGATCAATCTGAGACTGAGCAGACTGCCTGGTAGGAGTAATGATATAGTAGGCATTTTCTAAAAGGTGGTCTGTGGAATTTTCATACCCGGTCTTTTCTGAGCCAGCCATGGGATGCCCGCCTATAAAGGAATTCTCCATTTCAAGACGGATGACCGCCTGATGGATATCTGTCTTGGTGCTTCCAACGTCAGTAACAATGGCTCCCGGTTTCAAAAAAGGTTTGATTTGGGAAAGGTAAGCTGCGTTGTATTCTACAGGCGTACATAAAAAAATGAAATCGCACTGGGAAAGAGATTCATCAATTCCGTCCAAAATAATGTCAACCACACCGTCCGTCTTGGCCTGCTTAAGCTTTGTTGTGGTTCTCATATAGGCCATGACAGTGGTTTCAGGTTTTTCCTTTTTAATTCTTCGGGCAATGGAGCCTCCGATTAACCCCAAGCCGATAAAAGCGATTATGGAATCGGTCATACAAACTCCCTTCCGGCCAGTGCTGCGTAAGGCTTCAGCTCCCGCACCAGATGATCAAACTGCTCAAATGTGAGAGACTGAGGGCCATCGGAAAGAGCGCAGGAAGGACAGGGATGAACTTCCACAATCAGTCCGTCTGCTCCTACGGCAACTGCGGCCTTGGAAATAGGTTCAATATAGCTTCTTACGCCAGTGGCGTGGCTTGGGTCAATAATAACCGGCAGATGGGTTCTGGAACGGAGAACAGGGACCGCACTGATGTCAAGAGTATTTCTGGTTGCAGTCTCATAGGTGCGGATGCCTCTTTCACACAGCACAATATTGGTGTTGCCCTCGGAAGCAATATACTCAGCGGCGTTCAGCCATTCATCAATGGTTGCGCACAATCCCCTTTTCAGCATAACTGGAACGCCAGAACGGCCCGCCTCTTTTAAAAGTTCAAAATTCTGCATATTACGGGCGCCAATCTGGAGCATATCCACATATTTTACTGCGGTCTCCAGAGCCTTCAGACTAGTTACCTCGCAGATTACGTTAAGGCCAGTGGCTTCTCTGGCTTCTTTCATGTAGCGGAGGCCCTCCTCTTCCAGACCCTGGAAAGCATATGGCGAAGTTCTTGGTTTATAGGCTCCGCCTCTTAGGAAGGCAGCACCGGCCTTTTTTACCGCTTCGGCTGTCTGAAGAAGCATGTCGTGGTTTTCAATGGCGCAGGGTCCTGCCATCATAACCAGATGTCCAGGTCCGATGGGAGTATTTCTCACCTGTATGGTGGAGTCTTCCGGATGGAATTTTTTGTTGACTACTTTGTAGGATTCGGTTACAGGAAGGATCTTGTCCACTCCTTCAGCCATCTCAATATTAGTTCCCTGAAGCTTTGTTTTATCTCCAACTACGCCTACAATGGTAACCTGATCTCCACGGGAAAGATGGGCTGTCAGTCCCCGTGACTCAATCATAGATTTGATCTTTCCTACAGCCTCCTCAGAAGCGTCTGGTTTCATAATAATAATCATATTGTGCGGATTCCTTTCTGTTGTCTTGTCTGTTGTTTTTTCCAATTGTAATAGAAGAGGAGAGAAATGTCAATGCTTTTGCACTTTAAAGCAAAAAAGAGAAAGAGGATTGCAAAATATTTGTGCAAATTGTTTGTTTTACTTGCAATTTTGCGACTTTTTTAGTAAAATATCCTCATAGACCTAAATTGCGAACAGGAGGAATCTTTATGAACGTGTATGGAACGAAACAAATCCGCAATGTTGTATTGCTGGGCCATGGCGGCGCTGGTAAAACCACGCTGGCAGAGGCCATGGCGCTGATTACAGGCGCTGTATCCAGAATGGGAAAGGTCACTGACGGAAATACCATCAGCGATTACGATAAGGAAGAGATTAAGAGACAGTTTTCCATTTCTACCTCTCTGATTCCACTGGAGTATGAGGGGGAGGAAGGTCCTATTAAGATCAACCTTCTGGATACCCCTGGATATTTTGATTTTGTAGGTGAAGTGGAGGAGGCAATCAGCGTTGCAGATGCAGCCGTTATTGTTGTAAACTGTAAGGCAGGCATCGAAGTTGGTACATATAAAGCCTGGGAGCTGTGTGAAAAGTACAAGCTTCCAAGACTTTTCTTTGTTACCAATATGGATGATGATCATGCCAGCTTCAGAGAGCTTCTGCTTAAGCTGGAGAAGGAATTCGGAAGAAAGATTGCTCCTTTCCATCTTCCAATCCGTGAAAATGAAAAGTTTGTAGGTTTTGTCAATGTGGTTAAGATGGCAGGCCGCCGGTTTACAGTAAACAGTGATTATGTGGAATGTGACATTCCTGATTATTCTCAGAAAAACCTGGGAATTGCCCGGGAAGCTCTTATGGAGGCTGTGGCTGAGACCAGCGAGGAGTATATGGAAAGATATTTCTCAGGAGATGAGTTTACCCAGGCAGAGATTTCTGCGGCTCTGAGAGAGCATGTAATCGAGGGCAATATTGTTCCTGTTATGCTTGGTTCTGGAATTAATGCCCAGGGCGCAAAGATGGTTCTCCAGGCCATTGACAAGTATTTCCCATCACCGGATCATTATGAGTGCATCGGCGTAGATGTATCCACAGGAGAGCGCTTTACAGCTAAGTATAATGATGATGTATCCCTTTCTGCCAGAGTGTTTAAGACCATTGTAGATCCTTTTATTGGAAAATACTCTCTGATGAAGATTTGTACCGGAACATTAAAACCGGATGTGAATATTTATAATGTGAATAAGGATACAGAGGAGAAAGTAGGCAAGATCTACGTCCTTAGAGGCAAAGAGGCTATAGAGGTTCCCCAACTGAAAGCCGGCGATATCGGCGCTGTATCAAAACTTACCGTAACCCAGACAGGAGACACCATTGCCCTTCGTTCCGCACCGATTGTTTACCATAAGCCAGAAATTTCCACTCCATACACTTATATGAGATATAAAACAAAGACAAAGGGCGATGAGGACAAGGTATCCAGTGCATTGTCAAAGCTGATGGAAGAGGACTGGACATTAAAAGCAGTAAACGATACGGAAAACCGTCAGTCACTTTTGTACGGAATCGGCGATCAGCAGTTGGAAGTTGTGGTCAGCAAGCTTTTGAACCGTTATAAAGTTGATATTGAACTGAGCAAGCCGAAATTTGCTTTCCGGGAAACCATCCGCAAGAAAGTGGAAGTTCAGGGCAAATATAAAAAGCAGTCCGGGGGACATGGACAGTATGGCGATGTAAAGATGATTTTTGAACCTTCCGGAGATCTGGAAACACCATATATTTTTGATGAGTGCGTATTTGGAGGAGCTGTTCCAAAGAATTACTTCCCGGCAGTAGAGAAAGGAATTGCGGAGTGCGTACAGAAGGGACCGTTAGCTGCTTATCCGGTTGTTGGAATTAAAGCCACATTGACAGACGGCTCCTACCATCCGGTTGATTCCTCTGAGCTTGCATTTAAGATGGCAGCTACCCTTGCTTTTAAGAAAGGATTTATGGAGGCCAGCCCTGTTCTTCTGGAGCCGATTGCTTCTCTGAAGGTAACTGTTCCGGATAAATTTACAGGAGATATTATGGGAGATCTGAACAGACGAAGAGGAAGAGTTCTGGGCATGAATTCAAACCATAATGGAAAACAGGTGATTGAGGCGGACATCCCAATGTCCGAGCTGTACGGTTATAATACAGATTTAAGATCTATGACCGGCGGCATGGGAACCTTTGAATACGAATTCTCCCGTTATGAACAGGCTCCCGGGGATGTGCAGAAAAAGGAAGTGGAAGCAAGAGCTTCTAAGGTGGACAACGGAGAAGCATAGATTCCATGTTTTGTTTCTGAAGCCGCAGTTAGATAAAATGGGGCGCCGTAATTTCTTTTGCGGCGCTCCTTATTTGTTTTATGCTGCTGGTATCCGCCTGCAAAAGTTTCAGGAAGGAGAAATTAATGGGTAATAAGGAAAAAGCTAGAAAAGTATTTTCCAGACTGGGATTGGCAGGGATGACCTTTGTAATATTTTCCATTTTGGTCTCTGTGACTGTGTCTGTGATGATGGCTGCGTCTATGATTCTTAATCTTCCGTCACCTTCTATGGATCTTTGCATGACAGGAGTTAATGCATTGATCTATGGGGTGGGAGGACTTTTGTTCTGGCTGATTATGAGAGATCTGCCTGTCTGCAGGCAGGAGGAACCGGAAGCCTTCGGCCCGGCAAAAATGGGGGCGGCCTTTGTAATCTGTCTTGCGGCTATGTATATCGGTAATTTCATTGGTCTTGGGCTGATGAATCTTGCACAGTTTATTTTTGGGGTTCAGACAGTTAACCCGGTAGAAGAGATGGTTCATAATATGGATATGGGCTCTTTGTTTTTAACGACTGTGGTCATGGCTCCCATAGGGGAAGAAATTTTATACCGCAGGATTCTTCTGAACCGGGTCAGACAGTATGGAGATAAGACTGCAATATTGGCTTCCGGACTGGTTTTCGGACTGAGTCATGGAAATTTTTATCAGTTTTTTTACGCATTCGCACTGGGAGCAATTTTTGCCTATATTTATCTCAGAACGGGAAAGGTGAGATATACCATAATTCTTCACGGAATCATTAATTTTATAGGATCTGTTCTGGCTCTTCAAATCGCAGAAAGCCAGCTGCTCACTGCTGTTTATGGCGGGGTTATATTGGGAGTTCTGGTTCTTGGTCCTTGTCTGTTTTTTGCCCTGAGACCGAAATTTGTTTTCGCATTGGGGCGCACTCCTGTTCCGGCAGGAAGCAGACTGAAGGTGCTTTTGTGGAATCCGGGGATGGTGCTGTTTTTTCTTACATCTATGATCCTTTTCCTTATGGGATAGGGCAAGTGTCTGTAAAAAACAGAAAAGATATGATTTTTCAATTATGGGTTGACACTCTTTTCCAATTATGATACATTTTTATTCAGCAAAAATACTGTGATGAGGAGTAGTAGTCATTGGGAACCATCCAGAGAGCTGCCGGCTGGTGAGAGGCAGATGGGGAAAGGTGAGGAACTGGCCTCGGAGTAGCGTACTGAAGAAAGTTTGCTTTTGTGTAGGTATTGCCGGTGTCCTGACCGTTACACCAGGAGGGCATGAGAATGTGCCCGCATGAGTGCATACAACTGTATGAAGTAGAGTGGTACCGCGAGGAATTATCCGCGTCTCTACGCCTGTCAGAAGACAGACGAGGGGCGCTTTTTTATTTTTGGGAAACTCCGTTCCCTATGTCACTATTCCATGGGGAAGCTTTCCGTAAAAAGATCTCGCCTGAATTCCACCAAGACAGGTCCACTTATCTTACAAGACTAAGCAAACGTTCAGAAAACAGATGCAATAAGAAGCAGGAGGAAAAACAGTTATGGCAGCACCATACAATCACAGCGCCATAGAGAAAAAATGGCGTGAAAACTGGAAGAAACATCCTATTAATGTCAACGATGGCAAGAAACCCAAATACTATTGTCTGGATATGTTTCCTTATCCATCAGGAAGCGGTCTTCATGTAGGACATTGGAGAGGTTATGTAATCTCTGATGTGTGGAGCAGATATCAGATGTTAAAGGGCCATTATGTAATCCATCCTATGGGCTGGGATGCATTCGGACTTCCGGCTGAGAACTATGCCATTAAAATGGGAGTTCATCCGGCTAAATCAACTGCGGAAAATGTGGCTAATATTAAACGTCAGATCAATGAAATTGCAGCGATTTATGATTGGGATATGGAAGTAAATACTACAGATCCCAGCTTCTACAAATGGACGCAGTGGATTTTTGTTCAGATGTTTAAGAAGGGACTGGCTTACGAGAAAGAATTCCCTATTAACTGGTGCCCTTCCTGCAAAACAGGCTTGGCCAACGAGGAAGTTGTCAATGGCTGCTGCGAGCGCTGCGGCACCCCTGTTACGAAAAAGAATCTTCGCCAGTGGATGTTAAAGATCACGGCCTATGCAGACAGACTGTTAAATGATCTGGATAAGCTGGATTGGCCTGAGAAGGTTAAAAAGATGCAGACTGACTGGATCGGAAAATCTTACGGTGCGGAGGTTGATTTCCAGGTAGACGGAAGAGAAGAGAAGATTACTGTTTACACTACAAGACCGGATACTCTTTACGGAGCAACCTTTATGGTTCTGGCGCCAGAGCATAAGCTGGCAGCCGCCCTTGCTACTGAGGAGAACAAAGAAGCTGTTGAGAAGTACATCTACGATGCTTCTATGAAGTCTAATGTGGATCGTCTTCAGGACAAAGAAAAAACAGGTGTGTTTACAGGAAGCTATGCCATTAATCCGTTAAACGGGGCAAAGGTTCCCATCTGGCTTTCTGATTATGTTCTGGCCGATTATGGAACCGGCGCCATTATGTGTGTGCCTGCCCATGATGACAGAGACTTTGAGTTTGCCAAAAAATTTAATATTCCTATTATTCAGGTTATTGCCAAGGATGGAAAAGAAATTGAAAATATGACAGAGGCTTATACAGAAGCCAGCGGCGTTATGATTAATTCCGGGGAATGGAATGGGATGGAGTCCGCTGTGCTGAAGAAAGAAGCGCCTGCTATGATTGAGGCCAGAGGTCTTGGAAAGAAAACTGTAAATTACAAGCTGAGAGACTGGGTATTCTCCAGACAGAGATACTGGGGTGAACCGATTCCCATTATTCACTGTCCTCACTGCGGCAATGTGCCTGTTCCTGAGGACCAGCTTCCTCTTACTCTTCCAGAGGTGGAAAGCTATCAGCCTACAGGTACGGGAGAATCTCCTTTGGCAGCCATCGACTGGTGGGTGAATACTACTTGTCCGGTATGCGGTGCTCCTGCTAAAAGAGAGACCAATACTATGCCTCAGTGGGCCGGCTCTTCCTGGTATTTCCTTCGTTATGTAGACAGCCACAACGACAAAGAACTGGTATCCAGAGAAAAGGCAGATAAATACCTTCCGGTAGATATGTATATTGGCGGTGTAGAACATGCGGTGCTTCACCTTCTGTATTCTCGTTTCTATACAAAGTTCCTTTGCGATATTGGTGTCATTGACTTTGACGAGCCATTTACCAAATTATTTAATCAGGGAATGATTACCGGAAAGAACGGTATTAAGATGAGTAAGTCAAAAGGAAATGTAGTATCTCCTGATGATTTGGTAAGAGACTACGGCTGTGATTCATTAAGAATGTATGAGCTGTTTGTGGGACCGCCGGAGTTAGACGCAGAGTGGGATGACAGAGGTATTGAAGGGGTAAGCCGTTTCCTGAACCGTTTTTGGAATCTGGTAACAGACAGCTGCGGCAAGGACATTGAGCCTACCAAGGAAATGATCCGCCTTCGCCATAAGATGGTTTATGATATTGAACAGAGATTTAATCAGTTCAGCCTGAATACTGTTATTTCCGGATTTATGGAGTACAACAACAAATTCATTGATCTGGCCAAGAAGACCGGCGGAATTGATAAAGAGACTCTTAAAACATTTGTAGTTTTAATCGCTCCCTTCGCTCCTCATATCGGAGAAGAACTGTGGCAGCAGCTGGGCGGAACCGATACGGTATTCCATGCTCAATGGCCGGAGTATGATGAGGAAGCTATGAAGGAAGATGAGATTGAGATTGCAGTTCAGGTAAACGGAAAGACCAGAGCGGTTGTAAAGCTTCCGGCTGATGTATCTAAGGAAGAGGCAATTGAGGCAGGAAAAGCTTTGATCCCGGATAAAATTACCGGAACCATTGTGAAGGAAATCTACGTTCCAGGCCGTATTATTAATATTGTGTGCAAATAGGCGGAAAAGCTTGTTTTTGCCTCGTAAATAAACAATAAATCAGGGATGCCATTTCTTAAAGAAGAGGCATCCCTGATTTGCTTTGATAAAATAATACTTGGTGGGAAGGAATTTTAGGAACTTCTGGATATAAGGCTTTTGGAAATCATTTTTAACGTGTCCATTCGCTTCCTTTCTGCCGGACTCATGCCGGCGCTTAAAATAGACAGAAGAAGTTCCGTTTCCTGGTCAGAAAAGGAGACATTCTTTTCCCTGGCTTCCAGGTTCAGGGCAAGAAGGGTTTGAATCAGCTGATTTTTTGGGGCCGTCTCCACTTTTTTTGCGAATTCACTGAGAAGAGCGATTTTGTTGGGATCCATAGAATTTAAACGGGGATCCTGTTTCCAGTTATTGTTCATGAGGGCATAGTTCCTTTCTGAGAATTATGTAGAGAGGCGTCGCCTCCTTGGTGCATGGCAGACATCATCATCTGTACGGTTTCCAGCCGTGACTGTTGTTCCGGCGGCATAAAGCTTTTTAAATGTTCCAAGGACATTTTTCCAAAGGGCGAGCTGGAAGGCTGAGAGGCCTGTTTTGACTGAGTGGGATTGGTATCCCGGATGGTGGTGTCAGGTACAGGATCAGCCGAACGGCTGGCGAGACGGAAGCCTTGGAAGAAATTAGCTACGAGATCAATAAAGTCCTGTTCTTTTGGAGTTCCAAAAGGCTTAATCGTATTAAGCATGTCAATAGGGGAAGAGGAATTTCTGCTGTCTCCTGCTGAACCTATGCCCATGGCTGCTATTTCCTGGTCTTCAAAAAGATTTATAGTTCTTCTAAGCTCGTTGAATTTAATAAAAAAGGAAAAAAAACGCTGCTCTGACGCATGCATGTATGGGAGGGCGGCCTTCATCATCTGGAGATGGCTGTCTCCGATCAGGGAATCCAGCTCAGAGGGTTGATATTGTTGTTGATTGTTCATGGGAAAATACCTCACTTTTCTTGTTGACAATATATGCCTCTGCATATATTAGTATTACAGAAACCAGAGTTCATTAAGAAAGAACCTGATATCAGGAGGAACCGAAAGTATGAGAAGCCGTTTGATTATAGATGGAAATTCTGTGTATGAAATAGATGACGAGTGTCTGAAATGCAGAGAAGAGGGAAGAGGAAGCAGAGGTAATACCAATAGCGGAAAAATACTTGCTTCTGAAGCGGGAAGGGAACAGAAGGAAAGATAAAAAAGACTGATTAAAACTGTTTTTTGGTGCATAAGCTCGTCTGGCGGCGGGCTTATTTTATTTCCTGCCGGCTGCTCTGCGGTCTAAAAACCAATGGAGCAAATGCGGTGCAGCGAAAGAATGGAAAATTGGTTTATGGATAAGCAAAAGATTACTCTTGATTTTTGAGAAAAATAATATGACAGAGTAAATTGATTGACAAAAAAACAAAATATCCAATTAAAACATTTTTTAAATGAAAATAAATGGCTTTAATTGATAATTCTGTCGAAAGTGGTATAATAAGCCTATATGTTTTGTGTTAAAATCGGTATAAATGTGACAATGAAGGGCTGTCATGGAAATAAGGTTGAGAGAATGAGACCTACAGTAAAGGAGCTTGATGCAATATGCTGAATCGAGAAGAGACAATCAGGCAGATGAAAGAATGTATGAATAAATTGGAAGATTTCCAAATCTGTGCTCTTTTTCTGCTTTCGGTTGAAAGGACAGGACAATCAGAAAACATAGAAAATCTTATTCCAGATGGGATTGCAGATCGGGCTGCAAATGTATTGTCCAGATTTTTCTGGATTAAGGATACTGTAGGGTACCTGGGGGAAAATCGATTTGCCGCATTCCTTACAGGACGTCTTACGGAGAGAACCATCTGGGACAAGGCGGAAACGTTAAGTCAGACATTGTGGTTTGCAGCAGAGGATATTCCTGCGGAGAATCTGACCAGCTACATAGGCGTATATCTGTTTCAGGCTGGAGGAGATTCCTTCTCCCATGCTTTCCGAATGGCAGAATATGCCCTTTCTTTGGCAAGGAAGGAGAAAAACAGAAACTTTTATATTTGCACAGCTCTGAGCGAGGAGAAGAATTATCTGCCCCAGACCTCAGCCGGTCTTTCCACCCAGCTGATGCTGAATTATATTGACGAAGGTGTGCGGCTACTGAAGGTTGGGGAGACTATAAAGCCCCTTTACATAAGCCCTGGTTTTCTGAGAAGATTAAATCTGGAGGGGGAGAAGGCAGAGAATTGTAAGGTGCATATTCATCCCGCAGATCTGGCGGAATACGAGCAAAAGGTTTATGAAGCCGCGAAGGGCCAGCAGCCTGTAGAAGGGATGTACAGGATTTCCAGAAGTGGGAAAAAATGGATCGCCTGTGCGTTCCGGATGATATGTATCACTTCTTACGGTCAGGGGCCTGTTGTGCTGGAAATCTCCCATAATATGGACGGCATTGAGCAGCTGAAGGGGCAGCTTGATGAGAAGCAGCAGTGGCTGCGCTTTGTTGCGCGCCAGACAGAATATCAGCTGTGGGAAGTGGATATAAAGACAAGAACCTTTCGTTTCCTGTATACCCGGAATCTTGTGGAAGGCCGGCAGGCGGTGTATGAAAATTTCCCGGAGTCCGTGATTCAGTGCGGACGGGTTCATGTGGATTCCGCCGTGTAGTGGTATACTAAAGTTGTAACATCTTGTTCGGATAAGTTATAATAAAAAACGAACAAGGAGGAAACCTTTATGGCTAAAAAATACAATGAGGAATTTAAAAAACAAGTAGTTCATGACTACCTAAA
>DXFU01000077.1 GCA_019114305.1 Candidatus Hungatella pullicola
AAAGCAGGGCTTATAAGCTGTCTTGACTATTACAATAAGCGTCATGCCTTGAAGTTATGTTGAACCGCCGTATGCCGGACGGCATGTACGGTGGTGTGAGAGGGGAGAGAAAATCTCCCCTACTCGATTGAATGGTATAATTTATAGCATTAAGATTCCGTTTCCTGTATATACTCAAGGAAATTCTGGAGAGCAGTGGAAGCGGAAGGGGAATTATATGCCAATCCTACGGTCCGTTTCCGTATGGGCTCGGGAAGAGAGATGGGAACCAGCTGTCCTGAGTTTAACTCCTCCTGGATAAACTCCCGGATGGCGCAGCCAATACCCAGTCCGATTTTGGTCAGTTCTATAAGCAGATCCATAGTAGTCACTTCTAAAACCTGGTTTGGGCTAATTTGATGCTCTGTCAGATAGCTGTCTATGTACTTTCTGCTCAGGTTGTTTCTATCCAGAAGAAGAATGTTGCCAGTCTGGAAAATATCTGTGTCTTTTCCTTCTCTCAGATAAAGGTTATCCAGATAGGATCTTGTAGAGATAAAGACATCCTCAATTTCCATAACAGGTGAAAAGAATAAGCCGGTCTTATGAGAGGGCCTGGCAATCAGTCCCAGATCAATCCTCTGCTGTTCCAGCATTTTTAATGTATATGTAGAGGACTGGCTTTCAATGGTAATCTTTATGTGGGGATATTTTTCAATAAATCCTTTCAGTCGCGGTAGAAGAACATATTTGCACAGGGTATTGCTGACGCCGATTCTCAAATGGCCGATGTGGAACTCTTTGATTCGTTTCAGCTCATGCTCTCCAAAATTTAAGGAATTAAAAGCGGATTCTGCATAGTGAAACAGAAGCCGTCCTTCTTCTGTCAGCTGCACCCCTCTGGAGCTGCGGACAAATAAAGTGACGCCAAGGCCATCTTCCAGCTTGCTGATGGATTTGCTAATAGCAGGCTGACTGATAAAAAGTTCTTTTGCAGCCTTTGAAATGTTCCCGGCCTTGGCTACTTCATAAAATATTTTGTAATGGGAAAGATTCTGCTCCATACTCCACCTCTTTTCTGTTTTTGCCATAACTATCTTTTATATTAAATATTCATATTATGTATTTCTATTATAGCAAAAATTGTGTTAGAATGTAAAGCAGTAAAAGGAGTCAGATTGAAGGAGGATTCAGACTATGGGAATGACAATGACCCAGAAGATATTAGCAGCTCATGCGGGACTGCCGGAAGTAAAGGCAGGACAATTAATAGAGGCAGATCTGGACCTGGTTCTTGGAAATGATATTACCTCTCCGGTGGCAATAAAGGAGATGGAAAAGCTTCAGCAGAAGGCTGTTTTTGATAAGGATAAGATAGCTCTGGTTATGGACCACTTTATTCCGAATAAGGATATTAAATCAGCGGAAAACTGCAAATGCTGCCGTGATTTTGCTTCTGCCCATGAGATCAGCAATTACTTTGATGTTGGACAGATGGGAATTGAGCATGCTCTTCTTCCGGAGAAAGGTCTGGTGGTGGCAGGGGATGCGGTAATCGGCGCGGATTCCCACACCTGTACTTACGGAGCCTTGGGAGCTTTTTCTACTGGAGTAGGAAGCACGGACATGGCGGCAGGAATGGTAACAGGAAAAGCGTGGTTTAAGGTTCCGCCTGCATTGAAATTTGTTCTCACCGGCAAACCGAAAAAGTGGGTCAGCGGCAAGGATGTGATTCTTCATATTATCGGTATGATTGGAGTAGACGGCGCTCTTTACAAATCCATGGAATTTACTGGAGACGGAGTGAAGAATCTCTCTATGGATGACCGATTTACCATCTGTAATATGGCCATTGAGGCCGGTGGAAAAAATGGCATTTTCCCAGTAGATGAACGTTCCATTGAGTATATGAAGGAGCACTCCAAGCGGGAATTTAAGATCTATGAGGCAGACGAGGATGCGGAGTATGAGGCAGTTTATACCATTGATTTGTCAGCGCTGGAGCCCACAGTTGCATTCCCCCACCTTCCTGAAAATACAAAAACGATTGGAAGTTTTGGTGAGATTCAGATAGACCAGGCTGTGATTGGTTCCTGCACCAACGGGCGCCTGGACGATATGAGAGTTGCTGCTGAGATAATGAAAGGCCGCAAAGTGGCAAAGAATGTGCGCTGTATCATTATTCCGGCAACACAGGAGATTTATCTTCAGGCCATGAAAGAAGGACTTTTGGAGATCTTTATCCAGGCAGGAGCCATTGTCAGCACGCCTACCTGCGGTCCCTGCCTTGGAGGATATATGGGAATTCTGGCAGCGGGAGAGAGATGCATTTCCACTACCAACAGAAACTTTGTGGGCCGTATGGGACATGTGGATTCAGAAGTATATCTGGCCAGTCCCGCGGTTGCGGCAGCCAGTGCAGTGACGGGAAAAATTTCTTCACCAGAAGAACTTGGATTATAGGAGGGCAGAAATCTATGAAGGCGCAGGGAACAGTATTTAAATATGGAGACAATGTAGATACAGATGTAATTATTCCGGCCAGATATTTGAATATTACAGATGGCAACGAGTTGGCAAAGCACTGTATGGAGGATATTGATAAGGAGTTTGTCTCCAAGGTAAAGCCGGGAGATATTATTGTAGCTAACAAAAATTTTGGCTGCGGCTCTTCCAGAGAACATGCTCCCCTTGTCATTAAGTGCGCGGGCGTCAGCTGCGTAATTGCTGAAACCTTCGCAAGGATTTTTTACCGGAATGCGATTAATATTGGACTTCCTATTATAGAATGTAAGGAAGCGGCTGAGGCTATTCAGAAGGGAGATCAGGTGGCAATTGATTTCGACAGCGGCAAAATTACAGATCTTACTACGGGACAGACCTTCCAGGGACAGGCTTTCCCGCCTTTTATGCAGGAGATTATATCTGCCGGCGGATTGATTCCTTATATTAATAAGAAAAACGGATAAAAGGATACAGCTGCTGCAAAGAGTCTAAAGAGGCCGTAAGGGCCTTTTTAGACTCTTTGCAGCCATTTTTGCGTTAAAAAACCTGATCCTTGGGTTTTATACGGCAAAAACGAAAGGTGAAAGAGAGGACAGCAATAATATGGTAAAAACAAATGCCATGCGGCTTTTAGATAAGGCTAAGATACCTTACGAAACAAAGGAGTATCCGGTGGACGAGTCAGATTTGTCAGGAAGCCATGCAGCAGATATGATGGGTGTGGATCATGACAGTGTATACAAAACTTTGGTACTGAAAGGAGAAAAGACAGGATATCTGGTTTGCTGTATCCCGGTTGACAGAGAGCTGGATCTAAAAAAGACGGCAAAGGCAGCAGGAGACAAAAAAGTGGAGATGATACCTATGAAGGATCTTTTACAGGTAACGGGCTATATCAGAGGGGGCTGCTCTCCTATTGGCATGAAAAAACATTTCCCCACTTTTGTCGAAAAAAGTGCTCTTTTGTATCCGTCTATCGCCATCAGCGCCGGATTAAGGGGGCATCAGATCATTATTTCCCCACAGGACCTGATTAATTTTGTGGACGGTCAATTTGTTTCTATTACTTGATTTTGGTTTACATAACTAAAAAAGGCAAAAATCTGTCGAATTTTTTCTTTAGAAAATTTAACATAAATGTAACAACTTAAAAAGTGATACAAATAAAAGTGCAAAAAAAATAAGAAAAAATCTCAGAAAAACTAGGCAATAAATTACAATATAAAAAACAAAATATTAAAAATATAAAAAAATTATCACAAATATGTTAAGATGCCATTGACTTCTGTTACGCGCCTCAGCTATAATGACCAACGTCACACGGAAACGGCGGCTGAAAACAGCTGCCACTGTAAGATCAAGTGAGAAAGAAAGAGGAGTATGTATGCTTACACTACACTTGATTCTTCAGCAGATTTATCAGTTTTTCCACAGTATAGCAGTTCGGTCAGTTAAGGTGACAAAACAGATGTACCGTTCCTCCGCTGTTTTTATGGCAGGAGCCACTGTCATAACAGTGGTGGCCTTTACTTCAGCAGGATTTGGAAGCGGCGGAAAAAATGCTTTGACCGTATTGGCGGAAACCAATGCAGAAGAAAGCGAAACTGATGATGACACTGAAGAGGAATCTGTTACGGAAGCAAAAATACAAGTCAGACTGACAGAAGTACAGCAGCAGGGACAGAAAGTAGCCGGTAGTCTCCTTGTTAAAGATGTATGGCAAAGACAAGAGGCGAAACAGAACGCAAAGGAAGAGATTGACAGAATCAATAAACAGATTGCCGTGGAGGAAGAGGCAAGAAAAGCAGAGGAAGAAGCCAGAAGACGGGAAGAGGAAGCAAGAGCTGCCAGAGCGATGACAGTTTCTGATGAGGATTATCAGGTGCTTTTAAAGATTGTTCAGGCCGAGGCCGGCATCTGCGATGACAAGGGCAAGATTTTAGTTGCCAATGTTATTTTAAACAGAGTCAGAAGTGATCGTTTTCCGGACACAGTAAGGGGAGTGGTTTATGCGCCCTCACAGTTTTCGCCGGTATCCAACGGAACAATTAATTCCGTGAAAGTTACAGACAGCACCAGGGAGTGTGTAGACCGGGCATTGGCCGGAGAGGATTACTCTGATGGAGCGCTGTATTTTATGTATCGGAATGGTTCCAGAGGATCTGCGGTCAGATGGTTTGATTCCAACCTTACTTATTTGTTCCAGCACGGAAATCATGAATTTTTTAAATAAAAACAGGAAAAATATTGTGGAACATTCTGCCTTTGGTGTATAATAAGGACAAATTATTATACATAAAGGAGAGTTGAGCTATGATATTTGACACAGCAAAAAATCTTGATTTCTACAAAAGCCTGGGGAAAGGCGACAGATATGCCAAAGCAGTAGAGTTTTTGAAGAACAATGATCTGGAGAAGCTGGAAGTGGGCAAGTATGAGATTGACGGAAAGGATGTATATGCCAATGTACAGGAATATACAACAATTCCGTGGGAAGAGGCTAAGTTTGAGTCTCATCATAACTATACAGACATTCAGTACATTGTAAAAGGTGCTGAATGTATGAGCTATGCTCCTGTTGAGAATTTAACAGCAAAGACAGAATATAATCCAGATAAGGATGTTATCTTCTATGACAACTCCAATCCAGGTCAGAACATGGTTGTTGGCAGTGGTGAATATATGATTTTCAATCCATGGGATGGCCATAAGCCAAAGGCTGCAGCCGGAGAGCCAGGATTTGTTAAGAAAGTTGTAGTAAAAATCAGAGAAACCGAATAAAACCTATAAAAATACCGCGGCAAGAAAACCGCGGTATTTTTCATTTATTACTGGCCGGGATTCCAGCCGTCTTCGCCGGAGAGAACGGCTTCTTTGGTGTAGTGAGGAAGATCTGTTTCTGTCAGCCTGTGAATCCATTCCGGTCTCTGCTCCATGTCAGCTCCTGGACCGTAGCTTCCGTATTCTCCATAAAATGTGGTGTCATGAGCGCCTGGCTTGTTCCAGTCGTGCCATCCTTCCGGACGAATGTGTTCATCTATGTAGCAGTTGATTAAAACTGTTTTGGCGAACTCTCTCCAGGGCCGTCCCAGATAAGCGTTGCCCTTTGGACAGTTGCTAAGGAACTGGCATTGGTTCATAACATAGCCGTATTCCTGGCCTTCCGGCGTAGAAGCGGCAGTGACATAGCTGCTGATTTCCTTTCCTGTATATTTGGAGAAAAGAGTGCAGTTTTCAAAATAAGCAGTGGCGCTTCCAAAAATAAAATCAATATCTCCTTCTATATAGCAGTTTTTATAGTAGTGGCGTCCGTTAATTCTTGGATCATGCTGCTTCGGTCCGATAAAGCCGTTGACTTCTATTTCCTTTGGAGGAAGAGGGCCTGTAAAAAGAGTATCCTGTCCGCCAAGGAACCGGCAGCTGTCAAAGAAGAGCCTGTCTCCATCCGCGTACATAGCCAGAGCCTGGCCCACAGCACTGCCTTCTCCGGAGCTGTTTTCAAATGTAATATTCCGGGCAGTAAAGTCGTGGGTATCAATGAGGAAAGAGTAGGAGCGGAAGGTTCCTCTTTTGGAACCGTCTTCCATAATCATTTTAGCATAGAGATCATAGGTGAGAATGGTTTTCTCCGGATCCTCTCCTAAAAAGGTAACATACGGAACCTTTAAGGTGATTCTCTCTTTGTAAACCCCATTGTGGATATACAGAGTCTGAGGTTCTGTATTGTCTGCCGGCAGAGAATCTAAGGCTGCTTGAATACTGGTAAAGTCGCCGGTTCCGTCAAGTGAAATGTGAATCATAAACGTCCTCCTTTAGATACTGTATACACATTATCTATTTCTTATTATATTCATTCTAAATATATAGAAAAATTTGTGATTTTGCAACAGAAAATATTGACTTTTATTTATCAAAGTGAGATAATAAGACCAAGTTTCGGGGTAAAATAAATAGGAACTTATATTTCTTACAGGAGGTAAATTAACATGGAAACATTCGGATTAGAAAAGTTAGGAATTATTAACCCGACTGCGGTTTATCGTAACTTAACTCCGGCACAGTTGACAGAGGCGGCTCTCCGCAGGGGTGAGGGGAAATTAAGCAATACAGGCGCATTAGTTATTAAAACAGGAAAGTATACAGGACGTTCTCCTGAGGATAAGTTTATTGTAGATACACCTGCTGTACATAATAAGATTGCTTGGGGTAAAGTAAATCGTCCTATTGAAAAGGAAAAATTCGATGCCATTAAAGCTAAAATGGTTGCATATCTTCAGAATCGTGAAATCTTTATTTTCGATGGTATGGCTGGAGCTGATCCTGCATGTACTAAGAAATTCCGTATTGTCAATGAATTGGCAAGTCAGAACCTGTTTATCCATCAGTTATTAATTCGTCCAACAGAAGAAGAACTTGCCAATTACGGCGAGGCAGATTTTACAATTATTGCCGCTCCAGGCTTTAAGTGTATTCCTGAAATCGACGGCGTTCATTCTGAAGCTGCTATTCTTGTAGATTATGAAGCCAATATGGTACTGATCTGCGGTTCTCAGTATTCCGGTGAGATTAAGAAGAGCGTGTTCTCTGTTATGAACTATATTATGCCTGAGATGGGAGTTCTGCCAATGCACTGCTCTGCCAACATGGATCCTGAGACCCATGATACAGCAGTATTCTTTGGCTTGTCCGGTACAGGAAAGACAACTCTTTCCGCAGATCCCAACCGCCGTCTCATCGGTGATGACGAGCATGGCTGGTCCGATCATGGTATTTTTAACTTTGAAGGCGGCTGCTACGCTAAGTGTATTAATCTGGATCCAGAGGGTGAGCCTGAGATTTACAATGCTATTCGTTTCGGCAGCGTAGTAGAAAATGTTGTTATGGATGACAACACAAGAGAATTTGATTTCTATGACGGAAGTCTGACAGAAAATACTCGCGTAGGCTATCCTGTTGATTATATTTCCAACGCTCAGATTCCAGGTGTAGGCGGAATTCCGAAGGTGGTTATTTTCCTGACAGCAGATGCTTTCGGCGTGCTTCCTCCAATCAGCAGACTGGATGAAAATGCGGCTATGTACCACTTTGTAACTGGATTTACCTCCAAGCTGGCTGGTACAGAAAGAGGCGTTACAGAGCCGCAGCCAACCTTCTCCACGCTGTTTGGCGAGCCGTTTATGCCTATGGATCCTTCCGTATACGCAAATATGTTAGGTGAGCGTATCGAAAAATACAATACAAAAGTATATCTGGTAAATACAGGCTGGACAGGCGGTCCTGCATCTGGTGAGGGAAAACTGGGAAGCCGTATGAAACTGAAATATACACGTGCCATGGTAACAGCTGCGTTAAATGGTGACTTTGACCATGTAGAATATAAGCATGACGAGACCTTTAACCTGGATGTTCCTCAGACATGTCCTGGAGTTCCTTCTGAGATTATGAACCCGAGAGATACTTGGGAGGATAAAGACGCTTACGATGCTCAGGCTAAGAAGCTGGCAAAAATGTTTGCTGATAACTTTGCCAAGAAGTATCCGAATATGCCTAAAAACATTGCGGATGCAGGTCCAAAGGCAGAATAAGAGCTTTGATTTTTTGAATACAGGGGGAGTACGGTGAATTCCGTGCTCCCTATTATAATTTCCCCAGGCGCAGGGAAGGTCAGCTTGCCCTGCTTCAAAGAAGAGGAGGTAGCCGTGGATAAGAAATACCTGCTGTTTGATTTGGACGGAACTTTGACCGATCCAAAAGAGGGCATTACAAAATCAGTCCGCCATGCTCTGAAAGCTTTTGATATTGAGGAGGAGAATCTGGATAATCTGTGCTGCTTTATCGGTCCCCCTCTCAGAGACAGCTTTATGGAATATTACGGGATGGATGAGGAAGAGGCGCAGGAAGCTATATACAAATTTCGGGAGTATTTTTCAGACAGAGGCATCTACGAAAATGAGGCTTATTCCGGAATCGGACAGGTTCTTGAAAGCCTTAAGGCATCGGGGAAAAAGTTATATGTAGCCTCTTCCAAGCCGGAGATTTTCGTCAGGAAAATTTTGGAACACTTTTCCTTGGATGGATATTTTACTTTTGCCGGCGGAGCAGATTTGGCCGAGACCCGAGTGGAAAAGGCAGATGTGATCCGATATGTTCTGGAAGAAAACAATATTACGGATTTATCCAAAGCAGTTATGATCGGAGACCGAAAACATGACATCCTTGGAGCCAGACAGGTGGGAATTGAGAGTGTAGGCGTCCTTTACGGCTATGGAAGCCGTAAGGAGCTTGAGGAAGCCGGAGCGGACTATCTGGTAGAGTCTGTTTTTGATTTGCGGAATTTGTTCTAGTGTGTTATACTAATGTCTCTTAGAAAACTTCAAAATTGCGAATATCCAGGGAGGAGGAGCAATATGATAGAACTGGGAAGAGAAAAAAGACAGGCTTTGCATGAACTGTGTGCAGGTTCGGACCAGGTACTTGCCTGGGCTGCCGTGGAAGGCGGTATGGGCCGTGTATGGGTTCCGGAACTGAAGAACCCATCCTTTTGTCTGATTTTGCTGGGAGATTTTGTCTATTTGTTCGGTATTACTCCTAAGGGACAGCAGTCTATGGATTTACGGACCCAGCTGTACATGGAATGTCAGGAGGCCTTTATCTTTCCTTCGGATTCTCTTTGGGAGCTGTGGCTGGAGGAAAACTTTCCAGGGCAGTACAGACAGCTGTCCAGATATGCCATGAGGAAGGACAGAAACAATTTCTGCGATGAGACTTTAAAAACCTATGCTTCTGATATTCCTGAGGGAATCCGAATTAAGGCTATTGACAAAAGTCTGTATCTTCAGGCGCTGAAGGAGGACTGGAGCAGGGATTTCTGTTCCAATTTTGAATCTCCGGAGGAATTTGAAAAAAGAGGTCTGGGATTTGTGGCCTTAGATGGAAGAAAGCTTGTTTCCGGCTGTTCCGCTTACGGTGCCAGTGACGGTTCCATGGAAATTCAGGTGGAGACTCGGAAGGAGTACAGAAGAAAAGGGTTGGCCCTGGCCTGCAGTGCCCGGTTTATTCTGACCTGTATGGAGAAAGGCGTTTATCCCGACTGGGATGCGGCCAATCTTCAGTCTGTAGGCTTGGCTGAAAAACTGGGATATATTTTTGACAGGGAATACCAGGTATATCAGCTGCACAGAGAAGATGAAAGCCGTGAGATGGCCTGAATTCCGGCTTTTCCGGTCAGAAGTTTTGTCAGAAAGCTGACAGGAAAAGGAACTTGAAAAATGAAAAAAAGTGTTGTATACTATATCACATAGAAAACAGACTGAATTGTATTCCTGGAATGTTCGACACTCTTACCTTTTTTGAACCTACATTATGACCTACGGGATTCCAATATTTTCAGGTGGATGTCAGGCCTCCGTATTGAGTGGAAGGCAGAAGCCTGAGTGAGGTTGCCCACCTAGCACAGCTAGGCGTCAATTAGTAAGAACCGGCATTTCGGGTATACAAAAGAAAAAAAGCAGCGAGAAATCGCTGCTTTATCTTTTAATGATAATGTGTTAAGGTATAGGAAGACACTGAAATAAATATGCAATAGGAGAAAAGAATGAAAGAAACGAAGTTAAGAAATTTTCTATGCTGGGGATTAACGGCTCTGGGAGTTGTAATATGCAGCATTGCTTTTGCCTTTTTTCTGTCCCATTTTCAGATAGTGAAAGAACAGGCGGCGGAAATCACCGGTATATTGATGCCGATCATTTACGGAGGGGTGCTGGCCTATTTAATGCTGCCAATATACAATCGTTCTAAGACATGGATATTAAAATCTCTGAGTAAGAAAGTAAAGTCAGAAAAAAGACAGATGGCAATTGCCAAAACAGGGGCTACAGCCATCAGCCTTTTTGTATTAGTTGTCATTGTTGCGGGATTGTTCTGGATGGTGATTCCTCAGATTTACTCCAGTATTCTTGGACTGCAGGCTTCTTTTGAAGAGAATATGAACAATCTGGCTCTCTGGCTGACCAAGCTGCTGTCAGATAATCCGCAGCTGGAGCAAACTGTGATACCTATTTATGACCAACTGTCCGTACAGCTGGAAAATTGGCTGACGACTTACCTGGTTCCCAACGCATCCAAATTAATCAGCGGGCTGTCCAGCGGTCTTTTAAGTGTGGTAAATGTGTTGAAGAATCTTTTGATCGGCCTGATTGTTATGGTATATCTTCTTAATATAAAAGAGACTTTAACCGGACAGGGTAAGAAAATCATTTACAGTATTTTAAACCTGAAAAACGCCAATCGCCTGATTGGACAGATTCGGTTTGTCCATAAGGTTTTTGGAGGCTTTATTACAGGAAAACTTTTGGATTCTCTGATTATCGGTATTCTCTGCTTTATTGTTATGAGCGTTATGGACGCCGTTATCGGAATGCCTTACGTGCTTCTCATCAGCGTAATTGTTGGAGTTACCAATGTAATCCCTTTTTTTGGTCCGTTTATCGGGGCGATACCCAGCGGCTTTTTGATCCTTTTGGTCAGCCCGATCAAGTGTCTGTATTTCCTTATTTTTATCTTTATTCTTCAGCAGTTTGACGGCAATATTCTTGGACCTAAGATTCTTGGAGATTCTACTGGTCTTCCCAGTTTTTGGGTTCTGTTTTCCATCTTGCTGTTTGGCGGATTATACGGCTTTGTAGGAATGATTATTGCTGTTCCCGTATTTGCCGTGGTGTACAGCGGGGTTTCTTCTCTTGTCAACCGTTCTTTGGAGAAAAAAGAGCTTTCTCTGAATACTGACGATTATGTTGAACTTACGGAAATTGATGAAGAGAGAAAAACATATAAGAGGTAAGAGAGGCCTATGAATAAAAAGAAAATCTCAAAATTTCTTATAGGAATTCCCATTCTTATCCTTGTCCTTATTATTATCATTCTCATTGGTGAACCGGAGAGAGAAGGAATCTCCCGAGGGGAGGCCTACAAGGCGGCAGCTCTGCTTCTGACTGACCGGAAAGGCTGCCAGGAAGCCTTTGATAAGGCGGGAGACAAATATTTTCAGGGAGAAGAGGGAGATGTATGGTATGCAAAATATATGGTCTATCTCTGGGAAAATGGATATTTGTCTTGGGAAGAGAATATCTCCGGGGCAGCTTTGGCAGAGGGATATCTCACTTATCAGGAAGCCCAGAGCCTGGCAGAAAAATTGGCTCCCCAGGAAACCATTGCCGTAGGCGTCCGGCATAAAAAAAATGACCGGATTCCTGCTGACAGTTGGTGGGAAATTTACCGCCAGCTGAGAGCGGTTCTGGATCTGGAAGGATTGATTGAAGAAAAAGAACTGTATCTGTACGGAACTCCGGATAATATTCCTTCCGCCTCTGCATGGACTGCTTACACCAGCCAAGGAGAGTATCTGTTTGAAGGGATAGGACTGGATTCTTATATTGACCGAAAGTTAAAGGTTCTGGTTAAAGGGGGCGAGATGATTGCCCTGTGTTCTGTTCTTGACGACTCCGTTACATATAAGAATGTGTGGCTGGTAGCAGGAGAAGACGGGATGTTTCAGGCCCATTTGGGAACTGTAATACGGACATTTCCTCTGGAGGATTCTCTGGGAGAGGCAGAGGATCTGGCTAATCAAATAGCAGATCTTTCCCTGAAAGAGGGAAAGCTTGAGAAGGTAACCTTGAAAAAGGAACAGATTGCGGGAAAGACGCTCTCTGTTACAGAGGACTCCATTGAAATAGAAAATTACGGTTCCATTCCTCTGGACCCGGATTTTAAAGTATATAAGCTGTACGGTGAATTTGAAGAAAAGCAGCTGTCTGATATTTTGGTGGGGTATGACAACCAGGAGTTTGTAGTGGCGGACGGAAAGATTTGTGCCGCGCTGATTGTAAGAGCCTTTGACGCTGGAACCATACGAGTTCTTTTGATGAATAATAATTTTCAGTCCATTTTCCACCCGTCTGTAACGCTTTCTTCTGAAGGAGGAATGTTTGTTCATTACGGTGAAGAAAAGACAGAAATTCCTGCCGGAGCAGAGGTAATTATTAATCCTACCGATAAAAGGCTGGAAGAAGGAAGACTGATATTTACACCTGTTAATGGTCAATATGGTATTTCCGTAAATTCCATTACCCGGTCTTTGGGAACGCCCACTTACGATGGAAGTATAGAGATCAAAAAGGAATCGGAAGGACTGCTTATTATCAATGAGCTTTATCTGGAAGATTATCTGGTGAAAGTGGTTCCCAGCGAAATGCCGGACAGCTATGAAAAAGAAGCTTTGAAGGCTCAGGCCGTCTGCGCCCGAACTTATGCCTATCAGCAGATTCAAAGCGAAACGTACAGGCAGTATGGAGCTCACGTAGATGACAGTACCCGATTCCAGGTTTACAATAATCTTGAGGCTGGAGCTAAGACGGAAGAGGCGGTATGGGAAACTTACGGAAAAATAATCTATTATAACGATACTCCTATTGAGGCGCTGTATTTTTCAACTTCCTGCGGCCATACTACAGACGGAAGTATATGGGGAAGTGATCCTGCCAGATATCCTTATCTGGATGGCTGTCTTCTTCAGGCAGACAGAGGAGTTCTCAATCTGTCCACAAACAAGGATTTTGAGGCTTTTATAAAAAATAAGGATTATCCTTCCTATGACATGGATTATCCTATGTACCGGTGGGAAACTACAGTAACCAACCGCCAGCTGGAGGAGGAGATTACAGCTGTGGGAACCATATTAAATATATCGGTAATTGAGAGAGGAGTAGGAGGGATTGCCAAGAAAATCAGAATTGAAGGATCTGACGGAGTAACTACCATTGAGGGAGAGGGACAAATCAGATCTAATCTGGGGAATTCCTATATGACTGTAACCAGAAATGACGGATCTTTGATGAAAAACATTCAGTCTCTGCCCAGCGCTTATATAGCCATAGAAAATGAGGGTGTGGATGAGAATAATATCACTACCTTCCGCATTTATGGCGGAGGATACGGCCATGGAGTAGGCATGAGTCAGAACGGAGCCCAGTCTATGGCGAAAGAAGGCAGAGTCTATGAAGAGATATTGAAATTTTTTTTCCAGGGCGTTGAAATCAAAGAGTTTCACTCTCAAGGGGAATGATTTGATGCAGGGCGGCGTAGAATAATAAAAAACGTTGGAGCAGTTTATGGAGAACCAAAAACTGGAGAACCTGCTTAATCTGGCGTTGGAATCGACCGATGAGGAAAAAGAGAAATCAGAAAATCTGGGAGAAGGTTACAATCCGCAGGACAGGACATGGGAATTGATTGTGAAATATTCCGGGGACCTGGAGCCTTTGAGGGAACAGGGAATAGAGGTTGAGGAAATGATCAATGAATACGCTATTCTTACTGTTCCGGAATCTCTTATTGATTTTTTAAGCCGTTTGCCTCAGATTGAATATATTGAAAAACCGAAGAGGCTGTTCTTTGCCATTAATCAGGCAAAGGCAGCCTCCTGTATTACTCCGGTTCAGCAGGGGGAGCCTTTTCTTACGGGCAGAGGCGTTCTGGTGGCAGTGGTGGATTCGGGAATTGATTATTTTCTTGATGATTTTCGCTGGGAGGACGGAAGCACCAGGATTTTAAGTCTCTGGGATCAGTCTCTGGGGCGCATTTTTTCACAGGAGGAAATCAATGAGGCTCTTGCCGCGGGGGGCAGAGAAGGAGCCAGAACATTGGTTCCTTCCGTTGATTTAAGCGGCCACGGAACGGCAGTGGCGGGAATTGCAGCGGGAAACGGCAGGGGAAGCAACGGACGCTACAGAGGAATTGCCTATGAAAGCAGTCTTCTTGTCGTTCGTCTGGGAAGCTCTAGGCCAGATGGATTTCCCAGAACTACAGAGCTGATGCGGGCGGTTAACTATGCTGTTACAGAGGGAGTAAGACTTGGAATGCCTGTAGCAGTCAACTTAAGCTTTGGAAATACCTATGGCTCCCATGATGGAACCAGCCTGCTGGAAACTTTTTTAAATGATATATCCCATTACGGAAAAAATGTCATTGTAGCCGGTACAGGCAATGAAGGAGCGGAGGCAGGCCATGGGGGAGGGATTCTCACAGCCGGGCAGGAGGAACGGATTGAATTGAGCGTTGGGGAATATCAGACCAGTTTCAGCGTTCAGCTTTGGAAGTCCTACGCCGACACCTTTCAGATTATCATTACAGCTCCTTCCGGGGAACGTCTTGGGCCGTTAAAAACGATTCCTGCAAGCCAGTCCATGATTTACAGGAATACCCAGATTCTTATTTATTATGGAGAGCCCAGTCCTTACAGTGTGGCTCAGGAGATTTATATGGACTTTATTCCTATAAGGAATTATGTGGATAGCGGTATTTGGACCTTTGTTCTTATTCCGGAAAAAATCGTGGTGGGGGAGTATGATTTATGGCTTCCTTCTTCCCAGGTGCTGAATAGTTCCACTGGTTTTCTCCGTCCTTCTCCGGATATTACTCTGACGATACCATCCACGGCCAGTCAGGTTATTTCGGTCAGCGCCGTGGATGATGAGAATATGACTTATGGGGATTTTTCCGGCAGAGGGTATACCAGGAGAACCAATCAGGTTAAGCCGGATTTGGCAGCTCCCGGAGTCAATATTATTGCTCCTCTGGCGGGAGGAGGATATACTTCCGTGACAGGTACTTCCTTTGCGGCGCCTATGGTGACGGGAAGCGCTGCGCTGATGATGGAGTGGGGGATTGTCAGAGGGATGGATCCCTTTCTCTACGGAGAGAAAATTAAGGCATATCTGATTCGGGGAGCGGCTAAAATTCCTGGATTGGAACAATATCCCAATCCCCAGATTGGCTATGGCATTTTGTGTTTGAAAGACAGTCTGCCCATTTAGGATTATGAAACTTTTAATACAGGGTATTAAAAATACTGAAAATATGGTATAATGTAACATAACTTTGGGTATCTGTCGTCAGGCATTGGGAAAGGAGGCCGGCATGAATATCAGGGAAATGACAGAACAGTGGGAGCGGGAATATTTAAGCCCTTATGCGTCCTTAAGCATCAATACCAGGGGAAGAGACAGATGGGAGGAGCCATGTGATATACGGCCCGCCTATCAGAGGGACAGAGACCGCATTCTTCACAGCAAAGCGTTCCGCCGAATGAAGCATAAGACCCAGGTGTTTCTGGCACCGGAGGGAGATCATTACCGTACCAGGCTTACCCATACTCTTGAAGTGGCTCAGATTGCCAGAACAATCGCCAAAGCCCTTCGGATGAATGAAAGTCTGACAGAGGCCATTGCTCTTGGACACGATCTTGGGCATACCCCTTTCGGTCATTCGGGAGAAGCGGTTCTGGACAAGATATGTACCCATGGTTTTTCCCATTACAAGCAAAGCGTCCGGGTAGTGGAGGTTTTAGAGAAAAATGGAAAAGGACTTAATTTAACCTGGGAAGTGAGAGATGGAATTCTTAATCACAGAACCAGCGGCAGTCCATCTACCTTAGAGGGGAAGATCGTTCGTCTTTCTGATAAAATCGCCTATATAAACCATGATATTGATGATGCCATCCGAGCCGGGATGTTTACCGAAGATGATCTGCCGGAAGAATATACTTCTGTTTTGGGCAGAAGCGTAAGAGAAAGGCTGAATTCTTTGATTCACGATATTATTGTCAACAGCCTGAATAGGCCGGAAATTATTATGTCTCCGCATATGGAGACGGCTATGAAAGGATTGAGGGCCTGGATGTTTCAGAATGTTTACCACAGTGAGATTCCAAAGGCGGAGGAAGGGAAGGCTCAGCATATGATTATTATGCTGTTTCATTACTATATGGAAAGACCTGACCGGCTGCCGGAGGAGTACCTGACTCTCACCAGCATGCGGGGTGAGAGCAGAGAAAGGGCAGTGTGTGATTACATCGCCGGGATGAGCGACAGCTTTGCCATTGACAAATTTGTGGAGCTGTTTGTGCCTAAGGCATGGAAAACGGTATGATGAAATACATAATAGTTTACTTGAGGAAGGAGAGAAGGCTTCATGCGATATTCAGAAGATGTGATAGAGGAAGTCCGGATGAAGAATGACATCGTAGATGTTATATCAGGCTATATAAAGCTGCAGAAAAAAGGCAGCAATTATTTTGGACTGTGCCCGTTTCACAATGAGAAATCACCTTCCTTCTCAGTCTCCGCGTCAAAACAGATGTACTATTGTTTCGGATGCGGGGCAGGCGGAAATGTTATCACTTTTGTGATGGACTATGAGAATTATTCTTTTACTGAGGCCATGAAGGTTTTGGCGGATCGGGCTGGAATAACTCTTCCTAAACAGGAGTACTCTAAGGAAGCCAGGGAGCAGGAGGATTTAAAATCCGCTCTCCTGGAGGTGAATAAGCTGGCGGCCAATTATTTTTACTATCAGCTGACTCATCCCCAGGGACAATTGGGATATCGGTATTTGAGAGAGAGAAAGCTGGAGGATGATACCATACGCCATTTTGGGCTGGGATTTGCCAATAAAACCAGTGATGATTTGTACCGCTTTCTTAAAGCCAGAGGATATGAAGATGATTTTCTGAAGGAGACAGGACTGGTATCTATTGATGAAAGAGGGGGAAGGGACAAGTTCTGGAACCGGGTAATTTTTCCTATTATGGATGTGAATAACCGGGTTATTGGTTTTGGCGGAAGAGTAATGGGAAGCGGGGAGCCTAAATATCTCAATTCGCCGGAAACCCGATTGTTTGATAAAAGCAGAAATTTGTACGGCCTGAATTACGCCAGATTATCCAGGGAGAAATATATGCTTATCTGTGAAGGGTATATGGATGTAATTGCCATGCATCAGGCTGGATTCACCAATGCGGTGGCATCTCTGGGAACGGCTTTTACTCCTCAGCATGCCGCGCTTTTGAAACGTTATACAGACCGGGTGGTTCTTACTTATGACAGTGACGGCGCCGGAATGAAAGCGGCGCTAAGAGCCATTCCCATTCTCAAAGAAGCAGGCCTGTCTGTTAAGGTGCTGAATATGAAGCCCTACAAAGATCCGGATGAGTTTATTAAAAATCTGGGTGCTGAGGCTTTTCGGGAGAGAATTGACCAGGCCAGAAATAGTTTCCTCTTTGAGATTGATGTTATGAGACAGGACTATGATATGGGGGATCCGGAACAGAAGACGGAGTTCTGCCGAAAAACAGCAGAGAAGCTGTTGGAATTTCCGGAGGCGCTGGAACGGGAAAATTATCTGGAGGCAGTTTCCAGAGAGTTTTACATGAATAAAGAGGATTTACGGCGGCTGGTAAATCGTCTGGGGGCAAGTATGGGTACGTCTTTTGTCAGCCGTCAGACAGAAGGAGAAAAAAGTCTGAAACGGACAGAAAAGGATGATGGCGTAAAGCGATCTCAGAGGCTTCTTCTTACATGGCTCATAGAGAATCCTCAGTTGTTTGATAAAATTGAGGGTATCGTATCTCCTGATGATTTTATAGAGGAATTGTACCATCAGGTCGCTCAAATGGTATTTGACGGACATAAGGAGGGTAAACTGAATCCCGCAAAGATTTTGAATCACTTTATAGACGATGAGGAGCAGTACCGTCAGGTTGCAGGCCTTTTTCACGCAAGTCTTCAGGAATCGCTGGACAATGAGGAACAGAAAAAAGCATTTTCAGAGACAATTATGAAGGTAAAGAAAAACAGTCTGGATTATGCCAGCAGACGGGCGACGGGGATTGAGGAGCTTCAGAATATAATTAGACAGCAGGCGGCACTAAAGGATCTGCATATTTCACTGGATTGAGACGAAAACTATATGCAGTTGGTGGAAGGATGGAAGAACATGGGTGAGAATACTAAGAAGACATCAGAGAAACTGGAAGCAGCAAAAACACAGGAAGCAGAGAGAGCCAGCCAGCAGGCTCAGTTTGAGGAAAAACTGGGACAGCTGCTGGTATTGGCTAAAGGCAGAAAAAATGTGCTGGAGGACAAGGAGATCCTGGACTTTTTTAAAGAAGATCAGCTGAACGCGGACCAGATTGACCAGATCTATGATTATTTGGAGTCTAATAAGGTTGATGTTCTCAGACTCAATGAAGAGACGGAGCTGGATCCTGATCTGTTCATTGAGGAAGAGCTGGAGGGAGAAGAAGAGATTGATATGGAAAATATTGATCTTTCCGTTCCGGAAGGCGTGGGCACAGAGGATCCTGTTCGTATGTATCTGAAGGAAATTGGTAAGGTTCCTCTCCTAAACAGTGAGGATGAAATTGAACTGGCTAAAAAAATTGAGCTGGGAGATGAGGAAGCCAAGCAGAAATTGACAGAGGCTAATCTTCGACTGGTTGTCAGCATTGCAAAACGATATGTGGGGAGGGGGATGCAGTTCCTTGATCTGATTCAGGAAGGAAATCTTGGGTTAATCAAGGCAGTTGAAAAATTTGATTATCGTAAAGGCTATAAATTCAGCACCTATGCTACCTGGTGGATTCGTCAGGCGATTACACGAGCTATAGCGGACCAGGCCAGAACGATCCGGATTCCGGTTCATATGGTTGAAACAATCAACCGACTGGTAAGAGTGTCGAGACAGCTTCTCCAGGAGCTGGGCAGAGAACCTCTCCCGGAGGAGATTGCAAAAAGGGTGGACATGCCTGTTGACCGGGTGAGAGAGATTATGAAGGTTTCTCAGGAGCCGGTTTCTTTGGAGACTCCTATTGGAGAGGAGGAGGACAGCCATCTGGGAGATTTCATTCAGGATGACCAAGTGGCCGTGCCTGCGGATGCAGCGACGTTTGCCATGCTTCATGAACAGTTGATGGAGGTTCTGGATACTCTTACAGAAAGGGAACAAAAGGTTCTCAGACTTCGGTTTGGACTGGATGACGGACGTCCAAGAACACTGGAAGAGGTGGGAAGGGAGTTTAAAGTTACCAGAGAGAGAATTCGTCAGATTGAGGCAAAGGCTCTCCGCAAGCTGCGCCATCCCAGCAGGAGCAAAAAGCTGAAAGATTATTTGGATGATTAAGAATATTGGAGTTTATATATGAGACTATCAAAGAGACTTGAATTGGTTGCTTCCTTTGTTCCTGAAGGAAGCAGCCTTGCTGACATTGGAACGGATCATGGTTATGTTCCCATATGGCTTGCCCAGAAAGGAGTTATTGAAAACGCTGTGGCCATGGATGTAAGAGAGGGACCGCTTCAGAGAGCCAGAGCACATATCATGGAAGCCGGACTGGAAAATCGGATACAGACACGGCTTTCTGACGGCTTAACATCCCTGAGGCCGGGAGAGGCTGACTGCGCAGTAATAGCAGGAATGGGAGGAGAACTGATTCTTCATATCCTTAAGGAGGGGCGTTTTCTCTGGGATTCCATCCGCTGCTTTGTCCTGTCCCCCCAGTCGGAGCTTGATAAAGTGCGCCGGTATCTGGAGGAGCAGGGCTTTTTTATTTTTCGGGAGGCTATGATAAAGGAAGAGGGAAAATACTATACAGTTATGGCTGCTGCCAGAGACGGAAGACATATGAATTATGAAAAGGACATCTATTATACCTACGGACGCCTTTTGATTGAAGAGAAAAACCAGGTGCTTCGGGAATACCTGAAGAACGAAGAGGGAAAACTGCTCCAGATTCAAAAGGAGCTGAAAGACAAAACGAAAGACAGCGCTGTGCGCAGAAAAGAGGAACTGGAAGAAGCGTTGAGACAAAATAAGGAGGCACAACATGAAATGCAGTGATTTGATTCAGACATTGGAGCAGCTGGCTCCGGCCTCATGCGCCTGTGAGTGGGATAATGTAGGCCTTTTGACAGGAAGAATGGACAAAGAGGTAAAGAAAGTAATGATAGCCCTGGATGCTACAGATGAAATAGTAGAACAGGCAGTGAGGGAGCAGGCGGATCTTCTTTTAACTCATCATCCTCTTATTTTCAAACCTCTTAAAAAGTTAAATGATCAGGATTTTATTGCCAGACGCATTATGACTTTAATAAAAAATGATATCTCTTATTACGCTATGCATACAAACTTTGACAGCGCTCCTGGCTGTATGGCAGATTTGGCTGCTGATCGTCTGGGTCTGACAGAGCAGAAGGTACTTATGCCCGAGGGGGAATATTCTTTTGACGGCAGCGGGGAAAATAAGCAGGAATATGGAATTGGAAAGGTGGGCCGTTTTACACAGGCCATGTCAGTGAAAGAGGTGGCGATGCTGGTAAAGAAAGCATTTGGACTTCCTTTTACAGTGGTTTACGGGGAAGAGGCAGTGGGCCCGGTGAATCTGGCGGCAGTTTCTCCGGGAGCAGGAGGAAGTGCTGTTGAGTGGGCGCTGAAAACAGGGGCACAGGTTTTGATTACCGGTGATATGGGCCACCACCAGGGAATTGACGCAGCAGCCAGAAATCTGGCGGTCATTGACGCGGGACATTATGGTCTGGAACATATTTTTGTGGATTTCATGGCAGATTATTTGGGAAAGATATACAATCAGGAATTGGAGATTCTGAAAGCGCCGGTAAAATTTCCGGCTGACATTTTATAAGGAGGAATTCTTATGGCATTGGTTACCATTGGGGAAGAAGTGAAAGAATATCCTGTAGGAACTCCCTTTCTGGAGATTGCCAGAGCTTACCAGCATCTGTATGACAATGACATTCTTTTAGTCAGCATTAACGGAAAGCTTAGAGAGCTTAAAAAGAAGGTAAAAAAAGACTGTGTTCTGACTTTTCTAACAGGATTGGATCAGCCTGGAATCCAGACCTATCAGAGAAGCGCCACATTTCTTTTAATGAAAGCCTTCTATGATGTGGTAGGAGCTGACCGGATTCAGGAAGTTACTGTGGATTTTTCACTGGGAAAAGGATATTACATGAAGCCGGAAGGGGATTTTTGCCTCAACCAGCAGCTGATTGATCAGGTAAAGGCAAAAATGAAAGAATATGTAAAACAGAGAATTCCCATAGAAAAACGCAGCGTCAATACAGATGAAGCAGTGGAGCTGTTCCATAAAAGCAGAATGTATGACAAGGCAAGACTGTTTCGTTACCGCAGGGTGTCCAGGGTGAATTTATACAGCCTTAACGGATTTGAAGATTATTACTATGGTTATATGGTACCGGATACCGGATATTTAAAGTACTTTGATCTGATTCTTTATGATGAAGGGTTTATTCTCCTTCTGCCTCAGAAAGAAAATCCAAAAGAAATTCCGGTTTTCCAGGAAGAGAAGAGCCGGAAGCTTTTCCAGGTTCTGAAGGAAAGCGTGCGTTGGGGAAAGCAGCTGCAGGTTTCCCATGTGGGTGAGCTGAATGAACAGATATCCATGGGAAATATTAACCAGCTGATTCTTATTCAGGAGGCTCTTCAGGAAAAGAAAATAGCGGAAATAGCAGCGTCTGTAGGAGAAAGAAGGGATAAGAAATTCGTTATGATCGCCGGCCCTTCTTCTTCCGGGAAGACTACATTTTCTCACAGGTTATCCATTCAGTTAAGGGCTCAGGGATTGGTTCCTCATCCGATAGCCGTTGATGATTATTTTGTTAATCGGACGGATTCGCCTAAAAATCCTGACGGCAGCTATAATTATGAAACTTTGGAAGCTTTGGATGTGGAGCGGTTTAACCGGGATATGACAGAGCTTTTGGCAGGAAAAACTGTGGAAATGCCAAGATATAATTTTAAGATCGGCAAGAGAGAGTATAAAGGGGATTTCCTTAAGCTGGGGAAGGAAGATATTCTGGTCATCGAGGGAATTCACTGCCTGAATGATAAGCTTTCTTATGCTCTGCCGACTGACAGCAAGTTCAGAATTTACGTAAGCGCGCTGACCCAGCTGAATGTGGATGAACACAACCGAATCCCCACAACTGACTGCAGGCTGATTCGAAGGATGGTAAGAGATGCCAGAACCA
This sequence comes from Candidatus Hungatella pullicola, assembly GCA_019114305.1. GTDB lineage: Bacteria > Bacillota > Clostridia > Lachnospirales > Lachnospiraceae > Hungatella_B > Hungatella_B pullicola. The sequence continues at coordinate 22,389 of DXFU01000077.1, forward strand.
GAGGAACTTCGGCCAGACAGACCATTGAGATGTGGCCGGCAGTTCGAAGAGGGGAAGAGCAGTATATCTTTCCGTTCCAGGAGTCCGCGGATGTAATGTTCAATTCCACCACAGTTTATGAACTGGCTGTACTGAAACAGTATGCTGAGCCTTTGCTTTTCGGAATTCCCAGGGATTGTCAGGAGTATATTGAGGCAAAAAGACTGCTGAAATTTTTGGATTATTTTTTGGGGATTAACAGTGAAGAAATACCAAGCAATTCCATTGTCCGGGAATTCATCGGCGGCAGCTGTTTTAAAGTGTAGCCGAGTGGCCGCCCTTTGGGAAGAAATTTTGTAAAGAAAACAGCCGCCGCCAGCCATATGGCTGAAACGGCAGCTGTTTCAGTTTGAGCAAGACGATAAGCCGGGTTATGTCGTGAATGGCCATCTATCTAGGCCTGCCGTCGCCGACAGGCTCAAGCGACCTACCCGAGAGCAGACGGGCCGCCTTAAGCTCTCTGTTCGGTCTTGCTTCGGATGGGGTTTACATGGACCCTTCCTGTTACCAGGAAAGCGGTGGTCTCTTACACCACCTTTCCACCCTTACTGCAAAGCAGCGGTATATTTCTGTTGCACTGTCCCTGGAGTCGCCTCCGCCAGACGTTATCTGGCATCCTGCCCTGTGAAGCCCGGACTTTCCTCATCTGCAGCCTTTCGGTCTTGCAGCTGCGGCCATTTATCTTACTCAAAACGTTGTTAGTTTATCATAGCCAGATTGATTTGTAAAGAGGTTCTGTCATAGAAACAGCTGACCGGCCAATGGATTTTGCAGTAAGAAGCAAAAAATAAAAGCCTCTCCTTTTGGATGGCTTTGGAATAGTAAATAAATATAGAAAAGCTCCCAGCCGGACTCGAACCGGCGACCCACGCATTACGAATGCGTTGCGCTACCAACTGCGCTATGGAAGCCTGATCTGTTTTTCACAAACCTTTGTTAGTATAACAGCACATATAAAAAAAATCAACCCTTTCCTTGAAAATATTATAGAATATTTTTAAGGAAAGGGAATTATGACAGACTAAATTCAATGGAAGAAATAAGGAGGCTGGACTGTATGAAAGCGGATGAGATTGTCAGAAAACACATTTATGTCAGTGGAAGAGTACAAGGCGTTGGATTCCGGTATACTGCCTGTTATCTGGCAAGAGAACTGGGAATTACAGGCTGGGTGCGCAATCTTTATGACGGAAGGGTGGAGATGGAGATTCAGGGTACAGAGGAGCAGATGAACCATCTGTTTCGCAGACTTCAGTCGGGAAGATTTATCTCCATTACAGACTGCGAAATCAAGCGGATTCCTGTAGTGAAGGAACATGGCTTTTCTGTTGCAGATTAGAAAAGACATGCGGCAGAAAAATCCCCTGGCTTGACATAAAGGAAAGGGCTGTGTATACTGAAGAGAGCAGGAAAAACTGCATATTACGAATGGAGGATATTAAAATGAGAATTGCATTAATTAACGAAAACAGCCAGGCAGCAAAGAACGGCGTTATCTATAATGCATTAAAAAAGGTTGCCGATCAGTATGGATTTGAGGTTGACAACTATGGAATGTATACTGCAGATGATGCATGCCAGCTTACATATGTTCAGGTGGGTATTTTGGCTGCAGCTCTTTTAAACAGCAAGGCAGCAGACTATGTAATTACAGGATGCGGTACAGGAGAAGGAGCAATGCTTGCGTGCAATTCATTCCCAGGAGTGATCTGCGGACATGTGGAGGACGCTCTTGACGCATATACATTTGCTCAGATCAACGACGGCAACGCTATCGCCATTCCATTTGCCAAAGGATTTGGCTGGGGCGGAGATCTGAATCTGGAATACATTTTTGAAAAACTGTTCTGTGAGCCAAGCGGACAGGGTTATCCAAGAGAGAGAGCCGTTCCAGAGCAGAGAAATAAGAAAATTCTTGATGAGGTTAAGAAGCATACTTACAATCAGGATCTGGTAGAGATTTTCAAATCCCTGGATCCAGAACTGGTTAAGGGAACCTTCCAGGGCGAAAAGTTCAGTGAACTGTTCTTCAAGAACTGCAAGGATGAGAAGATTGCTGAATATATCAAGACATTACTGTAAGCTTTTACGGTATTAAAATAACAGAAAATCATCTGTAAGCCCGTCTGCAGGCGGGCTTATTTCTTTAACGGTTTCATAAGATGTCAGTCAATGACAAGTTCTCCTATGTTCCTATTATGGAAGGTAGGGAAAACATAAAAATAGAGGGATTCTTCCAAAGCGGAGAATCCCTCTGTTTTTTACCGAAACGAACAAAAGCAGATAACGGGAATCGAACCCGCCTCCTCAGCTTGGGAAGCTGATGTTCTACCGATGAACTATATCTGCAAAGTTTTTAAGTACTTTTAATAATATACCATTTTTACAGAAAAAATTCAAGTACTTCCAAGAAAAAAACAAGGGAACGTTACTGTCAAGTAATCGTTGGCAACTTTCTCTTTGATTTATCTTTTTTGTTTATATGACTATTCTTCTATGTGGAGAATTCGTTCACTTCCCCTTTTAATATC
>DXFU01000078.1 GCA_019114305.1 Candidatus Hungatella pullicola
AGAAAAATATGCTTTTTGTTACTTCTCTTTAAAATGAAAACGGAAGGAACCTTTCAGGTAAAGGCGCATAGAATGGTTGTGTATAACAAATAGCAGGGAGTGATGGCAGCTGTGCAGGAGCAATGGGAAAATCCGTATAAAACGGTAGGTCAGGCCAAGGCACCTTATATGCTTTATGGAGACCGAAGTGCTCAGCGGGAATCGGCCAAGACGCAGAGAGATTTTATCCTGAGAGATCTGGAGTATCTGCAGGGCATGTATCCGGTACATGTTAAGAAGCTTCAGAGATATGTGGCTGAAGAGTGTGATCGAATGGACTATAAAAACAGCCCTATCTATGATGAATTTCCGGATAGAGTAATGGTGAATCAGATGTGTGATTCTATCTGCCAAAGAATCAGGAAAGAAGGTGGAAGGATGTCCAACGAGGATGAGAGACGGATGGCTCAGTCTGAGCTGCAGGAACAGGTACCTGTGAACATAGGAGAGCAGTCCGGAGTATGCGAAGCGGCTCAGGTGGAGACGCAGGAGGTAAAAGACAGCAGCAAAAGTGCGGTTGTTCCTTTTCCCGCCTGTGAGGGACAAATAGAACAGGAAAATATAAGGCCTGAGGAAGAAAAGGAGAACATTTCCAGAATTGATATTCAGTCTCTCCGAGGAGGCAGATGCCCGGGCTGCCATCAGATGAATCCCATTTCGCGCCCGCCTCAGGGTCCGCCGCCAGGTTCCGGTCCGCGTCCGCCTCAGGGTCCGCCGCCAGGTTCCGGCCCGCGCCCGCCTCAGGGTCCGCCGCCAGGTTCCGGCCCGCGCCCGCCTCAGGGTCCGCCGCCAGGTTCCGGCCCGCGTCCGCCTCAGGGTCCGCCGTCAGGTTCCGGCCCGCGTCCGCCTCAGGGTCCGCCGCCAGGTTCCGGCCCGCGCCCGCCTCAAGGCCCACGTCCACCGTTTGGCCCACGTCCTGTTCGTCCGCCTCAAAGGCCTGGAAATTGGGCAGGGTCTGGCAGCTGGCTGGATGATATAGTGAAAATACTTCTGTTAAATGAACTTCACAACAGGCGCTGCAGAAATGGATTGTGCTGACCAGAAGGGAGAATATAGAGCCTGACGGAAAAAAGGCAATCTGAGAAAACCAGGGTGTGCTTTCTGAGAGGTATACCCTGGTTTTTCTCTGTTTCTGGAACAGAAAAATGACAGAAGAATCGTAACCAGGGTTTGGCAGGAAAAGATACTGGTATGGGAAAAGATGGGAAAGGGAATACTAAAAAACGAATTCTGTCGTATTCTATATGAGAAATTTTAGAAATATTAAGTTGTGATTTATCCGGTTATTTTATAAAATAAGATAGTAAACCATCATGGGACCGGCGGGGAGATGCCGCAGAAAATAAGACGGGCCTTTTTTTGGAATATCTGAAGCGATGCCGCCTATGGAAGGGCGGATGTTTCTAGTGAGTTGTAACTTGAGTGGATGTACAAAAGGAAGTTAGAATATGAAATTATGGAAAAAAGCAGGAATCCTGCTGGTTGTATTTGTAGCGGCCACAGCAGGATATTTTATATGGAATCAGAAAACACCGGAAACTATAGATACAACCGTTTATACGTCTATGGATGAGCCTTTTCTTCCCGTAGTTTATACCACAGTCTGCGGAAGAGAAATGAATCTTCTTCACGGCTATACCCAGGATATGGGACAAGCTGCTTCCAGGGAGACGTTAACAGTGCTCCCTCAGGACCGCGCTTTAAATATTCGGATTGTCAATAATGCATCACCTGTCCAGGAAATTACCTATGAAGTGAGAACTTTGGATCTTGACCGTCTTGTAGAACGCACCACCGTAACAGAGCGGACAGAAGAGGAAGGCAGTGTTCAGGCAATTTTGCCTATTCAGAACCTGCTTACTGCTGATCAGGAATATCTGTTGATTCTTACGGTAAATATGGAAGATGGTGAGAGCGTACAGTATTATACCAGGATTTTATGGACTGAGAATGATTATGGGGCAGATATGATAGATTTCGCCCTGAATTTTACTACAAAAACCTTTGATTATGATCAGGCGAGAGAATTAACCACTTATTTGGAAACAGATCCGGCCCAGGAAAATGTATCATTGGGACAGGTAAATATCCACTCCAGCTTTTCACAGCTGACTTGGGGAGGTCTTCCGGCTAATCTGGAGGGGGAAATTCAAGTCAGGCTGAAGGATCTGGATGGAATTATGGGCAGCATTCAGCTGGAATATCTGGTTTCTATTACAGATGACAATGGTCTTCAGGAATTGTATGAGGCAGAGGATAATTTCACTTTGCGATGGGACAGTAAGCGAATCTATCTGATGGAATTTGAACGGAATATGAGTCAGATATTTTCTGGAAGAAAGGAAGCATTTTCCGGACAGAAGATTATGCTGGGGATCACCAGAGAAGATGAGGTGGAGGCTCTGGAAAGCACAGAGGGAAAATGTGTTGCATTTGTCACCAACCGGGAGCTTTGGATATACAATCAGACGGACAGCCAGGCAGTTAAGGTATTTTCCTTCCGAAGCGGAAAGGATGACGGCTTGAGAAGCAGCTATAATCAGCATGATATTAAGATTTTATCTGTCAGTGATCAGGGGGATGTAAGTTTCCTGGTTTATGGATATATGAACCGAGGTATTCGTGAGGGCAATGTAGGCATTGCCATGTATCAGTACAGCAGTGAGGACAATGGAATTCAGGAAAAATTATTTATTCCGGTACAAATGTCCTTTGAGAGGATGAAAACGGACCTGGATCGTTTATGTCATTTAGGGGACAATGGGATGCTTTATATGATGCTTGACCAATCGGTTTTTGGCATTGATTTAAGCAGCAATGAGTATATGGTACTGGCAGACTCTCTTTCCGATGGGACCTTTGCGGTCAGCGGCACAGGAAGACATTTGGCCTGGCAGGAGGATTCCCATGAAGAGGGCTCTTCTGTGCTTCATTTGATGGATCTGGATACAGGAAGAAAAAGGGAGATCGGAGGACAGGAGGGAAGTCTGTATCGTCCTCTGGGATTTGTAGGAGACGATTTTATTTATGGCATTTCCTACGATGGGGAGGAATGGATTGAGAACGGACGAGTGGAAGATTACCCCATGTATCGTATTGAAATTATGGATGAGAATGGAACTCTGGTGAAGGAATATGAGATTGCCGATACCTATATTACAGGCGTGCAGGTTGAGGGAAGCAGAATTCATCTGACTCAGATCAGAAAAACAGCAGATCATACCTTTGAGACCATAAGACAGGATACAATTGTCTGCAATGAGGATCTGGGGGATGGACAAAAGCAGGGAATCAGCAGCTCTTATTCCGGAGAAAAGCAGACCGTATATTATGTGCAGGTTAACCAGTCAATCAGAAATGAGGAGGTTAAGGTCTCTGTGCCTAAAAAGGTGGCTTATGAGACGGCGCAGGTTATGGAATTAAAAGGAAGAGCAGGGCAGGAGGATGAAATTCTGTTCCATGCCTATGGGGCGGGCCATTATCTGGGCAGCAGCAGAGAATTTACCGATGCTCTGACTCTGGCATATGACAGAATGGGAGTGGTGGTAACGGATGACTGGGGAATTATATGGGACAGAGTGAATCGGCCGTCAGTAAAGAATATCAGCAGTCCGGAAACCATGGCAGCTGAGCTTTTACGCCAGATGGAAGGAGAGCAGGGAACAGGAAGGGATAGTCTTCTGGTTCTGGATGGGGGCGGCTGTACTCTTAGCCAGGTTTTATATTTTATCGGCCGGGGCTGCCCGGTAATTGCCTATACAGGTGATGGAGGATATGTGATTCTGTCGGGATACGATCAGTATAATGTAACCATATTTAACCCCGTAACACAGGAAAGTGAGAAGATGGGGCTGAATGACGGAAATGCTTACTTCACTTCTCTGGGAAATGATTTTGTCTGTGGAGTGATAAAAGAATAAACATTTACGTGCCCGGCCGGGCTGCCCCACATCCTGCTGTGCAAAAAAGTGGCGCCGGTAAGGACGAGAAGTGCCGGATTTTTCATTAATGGAAAAATCCGGCTGCCGTTGTCCTTACCGGCGCTTTTTCTACGATAAAGGCCGATCCTTTTCTGAAAGCCGCTGAATGGAGGCGGCATATTCGGAGGGAGTCATGCCTGTAATCTTTTTAAATTGCCTGGAAAAGTAATGTATAGATGTATATCCCAAACGGTCAGAGATTTCGGTGAAATTCAGGTGATTATTCCGTATCAGCTGCTTTGCTGCGGATATTTTCATGGAGGAAAAGTACTGTATGACTCCGCAACCGTGAATTTGCCGAAAAAGTTTCTGCAGCTGTGACCTGCCGGCCAAAACATCATGGCATATAGTATCTATAGTTAAATGGTCACTTAAATGGTCTTCCATGTAGCGTATGGTACGGGTATACAGCTCTCCCCCATCAGCGGTCGGTGCCTGTGTCGGCAGAAGGAGGCGGCTGGTACCGGAGCTGTATCGTCGGCAGAGGTGGATCAGCAGTTCTTCCATGTAATTTCCAATAAGCTGCTCTGAACCGAAGGAACGGGAGGCGGGAAGCCGGTGAAGTTCTTCTTGGTAGGGATCATCCAGCCGCCCCTCAAAAGAATTCCTGGCTTCTATAATGATTTTCGCTAGAAGAGCTTTTTCATTTTCCTGAACAGTAAGCAGCTGACCGGCCAGAGACATGAGAGCCGGGGAGCGGCATTCAAACCCAATGACAACCAAATTGGGAGCAATAATTCCGTTGGTGAGAATATTGTGGTATTCTCCTGGCTTGTGAAAAAGAAGATTGCCTCGTCTCATTGGAATCTGACGCTGGTCCGCGATGACGTCGATAACGCCTTTATCTACACATACCAGCTCCCAAAAATTATGGCTTTCTCCAGGGAAAGTAAAATTACTCATATATTCAAAATAGTGGATGGAAATAATTCTGCGCACTGTAATGCTGGAACGCAGAACCGTGCTTTTATATGCCATAGGTGATGCCTCCGGAACAAAAATTTATGCTTATAGTATAACACGGAGAAAGATTAGAAAAAAGCAATGATTGTACAAATAAAATAGAATATTGTGCAAATCTATTTTGCCGAAGATTCATTATACTGAAGGCATAAGATCGGAGGAGGAAATTGCAATGGAAAAAAAACCAGTACTTGTGATTATGGCAGCGGGAATGGGCAGTCGATACGGAGGCCTGAAGCAGATTGATCCGGTAGACACCTATGGGAACAAGATTATTGACTTTTCGATTTATGACGCCTTAGAGGCAGGCTTTGAGAAGGTTGTTTTTATTATAAAAAAGGCTATTGAGAAAGAATTTAAGGAACAGATCGGCAGCAGGATGGCAGAACATGTGTCAGTGGAGTATGTGTATCAGGAGCTGGATGCTCTTCCAGAAGGATTTGCTGTTCCAGAAGGCCGGGTGAAGCCATGGGGAACCGGGCATGCTATTTTGTGCTGCCGCGATGTGGTGGATGGCCCCTTTGCCGTAATTAATGCGGATGATTATTATGGAAAAACTGCCTTTCAAACTATTTACAACCAGCTGGCTCAGGTGAAAGATACAGAAAAATATCAGTATACCATGGTTGGATACAAGCTGTATAATACATTGACAGAACATGGACATGTAGCCAGAGGTGTTTGTACAATAGATGAAAACGGAAAGCTGAAGGATATCCATGAGAGAACCAGGATTGAAAAGCATGGGGACCAGGCTGAATTTCTGGAGGAGGATGACAGAACATGGACTCCTTTGGGAGAGAATACTATAGTTTCCATGAATATGTGGGGATTTACTCCCAGTATTCTGGAAGAACTGAGAGAGCGCTTTGCTTCTTTCCTCAGCAGAGAACTGAAGAAAAATCCGGAAAAATGTGAGTATTTCCTTCCATTTGTGGTGGATGAACTTTTGAAAGAAGAAAAAGCAGAAGTTACAGTTCTCCAAAGCACCGATCGGTGGTATGGAGTTACTTACAAAGAGGATAAGGCCATGGTGGTTGAGGCAATCCAGAACCTGAAGAACCAGGGGATTTATCCGGAAAAATTATGGAGGTAGTAAAGATGGGCGACGCGCAGTGCACAAAAATTAAAGAAGTAATAGAAAATATGGCTTTTACAGGGGAACCTGTTTCATGGACAAGGTATGGCAGCGGACATATTAATGATACTTTTAAGATTGAATGCTGCCAAGGAAATAAAACTCAATCTTATATTTTGCAGCGAATTAATCACGAAATTTTTACAGATCCAGAGTCTTTGATGAAAAATATCTCAGGAGTTACTTCTTTCCTGAGAAAAAAGATTATTGCCGCAGGCGGGGATCCCATGAGAGAAACCTTGAATATTGTAAAGAGCAGAGACGGCAGGGAATGGTACCGGGACAGCCAGGGCAATTACTGGAGAGCATATATTTTTATTGAGAACGCCACCAGCTATGATATGGTAAGAAGTCAGGAGGATTTTTATCAGAGCGGCCGGGCCTTTGGAAGATTTCAGCAGCTGTTGGCTGACTATCCAGCGGAGGAACTGACAGAAACCATACCGGATTTCCATAATACTCCCGTCAGACTTGAGACTTTTAAAAAGGCCGTGGAGGAAGATATATGCGGCCGGGCTGGCGCAGTGAAGGCTGAAATTCAGTTTGTGCTGGACAGAGAAAGGGAAGCTGGCATTGCGGCAGAAATGCAGAAAAACGGAACGCTTCCCCTGAAGGTTACCCACAATGATACGAAGCTGAATAATATTATGATTGATGACGCTACTGGAGAGGGAATCTGTATTATTGATTTGGATACCATTATGCCTGGCCTCTCTATCTTTGACTTTGGAGATTCCATTCGGTTCGGAGCCAATACCTCGGCAGAAGATGATCCGGACTGCTCTCATTCCGGGCTTTCCCTTCCCCTTTTTGAAATCTATACCAAGGGATTCTTAGAGGGCTGCCAGGGAAAACTGACAAGGGAAGAGGTTGACATGCTTCCTATGGGAGCAAAATTAATGACTTATGAATGCGGTATGCGCTTTCTTACGGATTTTCTTCAGGGAGATACCTATTTCAGAACAACCAGGGAAAACCATAACCTGGACCGAGCCAGAACTCAGTTTGCCCTTGTAGCTGATATGGAAAGAAAATGGAAGGAAATGGAAGCTATTGTAGAAAAATACAGAGGGTTATGGGAAGATAAGTAAATCAGAAAGGCGGAAAATTATGAAAATACTGGTAACTGGAGGTGCCGGATATATTGGCAGCCATACCTGCGTCCAGCTTTTGGAACAGGGCTATGAAGTGGCGGTAATGGATAATTTGTCTAATTCGTCGGAGGAAGCTTTAAGGAGAGTGGAGAAGATTACTGGCAGAAGTCTTACCTTCTATGAGACGGATCTTCTGGATGAAAAGGGAGTAGACAGTATTTTTGAAAAAGAAAAAATCGATGGGGTTATCCATTTTGCCGGTTTGAAGGCGGTAGGGGAATCTGTAGCAAAGCCTTTGGAATATTACCATAACAACATCACGGGTACGCTGATACTCTGCGACGCCATGAGGCGCCATGGAGTTAAAAAGATCATTTTCAGTTCCTCAGCAACCGTATATGGCGACCCTGCTTTTGTGCCTATTACAGAGGAATGCCCAAAAGGGAAGATAACCAATCCCTATGGACAGACGAAGGCAATGCTGGAACAAATCCTTACAGATCTCCACAGCGCCGATCCCCAGTGGAGCGTGATTCTTCTTAGGTACTTTAATCCTGTAGGAGCTCATAAAAGCGGATTGATCGGAGAAGATCCGGCAGGAATTCCAAATAATCTCACTCCTTATATCACCCAGGTAGCTGTAGGAAGGCTGAAAGAGGTGGGAGTTTTTGGAAACGATTATGACACTCCCGATGGAACCGGTGTTAGAGATTATATTCATGTGGTAGATCTTGCCATAGGCCACGTGAAGGCTCTGGAAAAGATATATACCTCGCAACCTGATGTAAGAATTTATAATCTGGGAACTGGACGGGGATACAGCGTTCTTCAGATGATAGAGGCTTTCTCCAAGGCCTGCGGCAAAAAGATTCCTTATGTCATTAAGGAACGCCGTCCAGGAGACATTGCCCAGTGTTACGCAGATGCTTCCCTGGCAGAAAAGGAACTGGGATTTAAGGCGGAACGGGGAATTGATGAGATGTGTGAGGATGCCTGGAGATGGCAGCATCAGAATCCGCAGGGATACAGAAGTTAGGCATCCGATAAGCTTCAAGAGACTATTTTCAATGAAATTCTGACATTTGTAAATAAGAAGGCTCTGTGAATCTATCCTGTAAAATTTTATAATGGATCTTTGCGGGCCCGGCAGAACCCATACTGCCGGGCCGTAAAACTTTGGCCGGTGGATGCGGAACACATGGATTGACGCTGCTTCTTTAGGAGCAAAATCTTATGGAAGGCGTGGAAAGAAGGGACCTTTCTTCCTATGCCGAAAGAAGGTTCTCTTTACAAATCCGCCAGATATGTTATAATCATAAAAGACAAAAGGGAAAGTTAATAAAATTGTAATAAATTATGAAATTTAGAGGTGTGTAATGGAGCAATATGTTATGAAGGGCGGCAACCCGTTGGTGGGCGAGGTGACCATAAGCGGTGCTAAAAATGCTGCTTTGGGAATTTTAGCCGCATCAATTATGACGGACGAGGACGTACTGATTGATAATCTCCCGGATGTAAGGGATATTAACGTGCTGCTGGAAGCGATAGAAGAGATTGGCGCGGAGGTAGAACGGATTGACCGACATACTGTGCGCATTAACGGAAGCAAGATTCATGAAGTGGCTGTGGATGATGAATACATCCGCAGAATTCGCGCTTCCTACTATTTTATTGGAGCTATGCTGGGCAAGTATAAAAGCGCCCAGGTTCCTCTTCCTGGTGGCTGCAATATTGGAAGCAGGCCAATTGACCAGCATTTAAAAGGCTTTCGTGCCCTGGGGGCTGATGTAAAGATTGAGAGAGGGGCTGTGATTGCTCACGCCATTGATCTGGTTGCCAGTCATATCTATCTTGATGTGGTTTCTGTTGGGGCTACCATTAATATTATGATGGCTGCAACTTTGGCAGAGGGTCAGACCATTCTGGAGAATGTGGCAAAGGAGCCTCATGTGGTAGATGTGGCAAACTTCTTAAACAGTATGGGTGCCAATATTAAGGGAGCAGGTACAGATACCATCCGAATTAAAGGTGTGCGAAAGCTTCATGGCACGGAGTATTCCATTATTCCGGATCAGATTGAAGCAGGCACTTTTATGTGTGCGGCTGCCATTACAAGAGGAGATGTAATGGTGAAAAACGTAATTCCAAAACATCTGGAGGCTATTTCCGCAAAACTTCTGGAGATGGGCTGTGAGGTAGTGGAGTTCGATGATGCTGTGCGCGTGGTAGGCAAGTCTCTTCAGCACCATACGGATATTAAAACTCTTCCATATCCGGGATTTCCTACAGATATGCAGCCGCAGATGACGGTGACACTGGCTGTGGCCCAGGGAACAAGTGTGGTTACAGAAAGTATTTTTGAAAACCGTTTCCGCTATGTGGACGAGCTGTCCCGTATGGGCGCTAATGTGAAGGTAGAAGGCAATGTGGCTGTAATTGACGGAGTAAAAAGGCTGACAGGGGCTTATGTCAGCGCGCCTGATCTGAGAGCCGGAGCAGCTTTGGTGATCGCCGGTTTGGCAGCAGACGGATATACCGTGGTAGATGAAATCGGATATATCCAGAGAGGCTACGAATCCTTTGAGGAGAAGCTTCAGGGATTAGGAGCCGTAATTGAGAAAGTAGATTCCGAAAAAGATTTGAAGAAATTTAAATTAAAAGTGGGATAAGTGGCATCCCCTAAAAATACGGAAGACGCCGGGAATTGCTGTGGAACAGCAGTTTCCGGCGTCTTTGTCAAAGATCAGCAAATCTGCAGCTGCTCTGTTTTTCACAGAGCCGTCGTAACTGGGAAGAATTTATTCCGGCTGATTGTCCTCTGGGATAATAATATTCAGAAGGAATACAACCAGGAAGGAAACCATAAGGGGGCTTCCTAAAATGTTCTTTACCAGCTGAGGACAGAACTGAAGAATCTGAGGAACACTTTCAATTCCAATGCCAAGAGCCAGAGCAATACCTACGATCATTTTGTTGCGGTAATTTAATGGCTGCTCACCCAGAAGCTGAATTCCCGACATAGTAATGGCCGCAAATACGGTGACAGTGGCTCCTCCCAGAACAGGCTGAGGAATGGTTGCCATCAGAGCACTGAATTTTGGACAGATGCCAGCAACCAGCATGATGATTCCAACAATGAGAAATACTTTTTTGGCAACTACTTTGGTGGTGCAGATCAGTCCTACATTCTGGCTGTAGGGGTCGGTAGGAAGTCCGCCAATACAGGCTCCGATCATACCGCAGATGCTCTGACCTTTAATGGCGCCGCCCAGTTCTTTGTCCGTAGCTTCCCGTCCGAAACCTCCCATGGCGGTAGAAGATACATCGCCGATTGTCTGCACTGCTTGAACAATGTACATGAGAACCATCATCAGAATGGCATCAGGATAAAATTCCAGTCCGAAATGAAAAGGCGTAGGAACAGAAAAGATACCGGCTTCTTTTACACTGGTGAAATCAATTGTTCCGCCCATAATGAGCGCCAGAACATAACCTACGCCGATTCCGATTAACATGCCGGATACCTTCACATAACCTTTGCCCAAAAGGCTGCAGGCCAGTGTTACGGCCAGTGTAACAAGGGCTAAAATCCAAAATTGACCGGATCCAAAGGTGCCGTCAGCCTGAGCAGCGGAACCGCCTCCCATATAATTGATGGCTGTCTTATAGAGGGACAGTCCAATGCTCAGTACTACAGTACCGCTGACAATGGGAGGAAAGAATCTGCGGATTTTGCCCATGAACATACCAATAAAAATAGAGAGAAAGGCAGCCACCAGCTGTGAGCCAAAAATAGCGGCAATACCGTGTTGGGTGCCGATCATGGTAAGAATAGGCATGTAAGCGAAGGCAACGCCCATAACGCTGGGAAGTCCCATACCGAATCCCAGGACTGGGTACAGCTGTAAAAGCGTAGTAATGCCGCCTATAATCATGGCTGCCTGAGTCAGCATGATTTCTTCCGCTGCAGGAAGGTTAAGCGTTCCCGCAATCAGCATGGGAGGAGTGATATTACCTACCAGCATAGCCAGTACATGCTGCATGGCCTGAGGAAAAGCCAGACCGAAGCTGGGGTTCCCATTTAGTTGAAATAGTTCGCTGCTTCTGTTGCTTTGTGTCTTTTGTACCATATAGTTCCCCTTTCCTTTAATAAACATTGACGTTTCTGATTCATCAATCATTTATACAATAACATTCTTTATACTATTGTCAAGTAAAAAATAGAAAGAATTGGAAATTTATAGAGGAATAGAAGATTATTTAAAGAAAACAAAATAGATCACGTCTAATTTTACCTTTAAATTCAAAAAGAGGCAGAAAAATAGATGAGTTTCCAATGACATAAGGTGTTTTTTTCTTGACAACATGTTTTTCATAGAGTAAGATAGATTCTGCAATCTTAAATAAACTGAATAACAATTGAAAAGTACGTAATATCCCTTATTCAGAGTGATGGAGATACAAAGGATCTGTGAAGTCACGGCAACCCCGGCCTGAATGATGTGCGGTCAGCACAGGCAGGAGAGGGCGGAAGGTGCCAACCTGAGCGAGAAATCGAGCAATAAGAGGATTTGATACAGTTTGAATCAAGTCCGCAATTTGCTGCGGACTTTTCTTTTTGTTATTCCCCTTTGTTTCAGGAGGAAAAGACATGGAAAGAATATTATTTACATCTGAGTCCGTTACAGAAGGACATCCAGATAAAATCTGTGATCAAATTTCAGACGCCATTTTGGATGAAATGTTAAAGCAGGATCCTATGAGCAGAGTTGCCTGCGAGACTTGCTGTACCACCGGACTTGTTATGGTTATGGGTGAGATTACTACTCATGCTTATGTGGATATTCAGAAGGTAGTGAGAGAGACCATCAGAGAGATTGGTTATGACCGGGCAAAATATGGCTTTGACTGTGATACCTGCGGCGTTATGGTAACGTTAGATGAACAGTCAGGCGATATTGCTATGGGCGTTGACAAAGCATTGGAGGCCAAAGAAAATAAGATGTCTGATGCTGAACTGGACGCAATAGGCGCCGGAGATCAGGGTATGATGTTTGGCTATGCTTCCAATGAGACTGAAGAGTATATGCCTTATCCTATTGCCATGGCTCATAAACTGGCTCGTCAGCTGAGTAAGGTGCGTAAAGACGGGACTCTTACCTATCTTCGTCCTGACGGCAAGACTCAGGTTACAGTAGAGTATGATGAAAAGGGAACCCCCTTCCGCCTGGATGCTGTGGTGCTGTCTACCCAGCATGACGAGAATGTAAGCCAGGAGCAGATCCATAAGGATATTAAGAAGTATGTGTTTGATCCCATTATTCCGGAGAATATGGTAGATGAAAATACCAAGTTTTATATTAATCCTACGGGCCGTTTTGTAATTGGAGGACCTCATGGAGACAGCGGACTGACAGGAAGAAAGATTATTGTGGATACCTACGGCGGCTATGCCCGTCACGGCGGCGGCGCTTTTTCCGGCAAGGACTGCACAAAGGTGGACCGTTCCGCAGCATATGCGGCCCGCTATGTGGCTAAGAATATTGTTGCGGCAGGATTGGCTGATAAGTGCGAAATTCAGCTGTCTTATGCCATTGGCGTAGCTCATCCAACTTCTGTTGCTGTGGATACCTTTGGAACAGGCAAATTGAAGGATGAAGAGCTGATGGAGATTATCCGCGAGAATTTCGATCTCCGTCCAGCGGGCATTATTAAGATGCTGGATCTTCGCCGTCCGATTTACAAGCAGACAGCTGCTTACGGACATTTTGGAAGAAATGATCTGGATCTCCCATGGGAGAAGCTGGATAAGGTAGAACTTTTAAAAGCTTATTTAAATAAATAGCATACATCTTGAAATAGCCGGCGTCCGGCAGGAAGAAAGCTTCGGGATCCCAGAGCGGCAGTATATGCCGCTTTTGGAAATCCGAAGCTTTTTTTGACCAAAAGTCTGCGTTAAATTTTATAATTGTTTTATAAATGGCCTTTCTTTTGTATGTTATAATAGCAATAAATGCAGGCTGCAAAGGAGAGACGAGCTATGAAGCTTAAATTAAGAACCCGGTTGGTCATAGCCTTTGTTATAATTGCCATTGTTCCGCTGATTCTTATTTCCGCCGCTGTTGTGGGATTAGGCACCTATCAGATGCATGCCTTCAGCAAGGCCTATAACCTCACAGAACAGGTAAATCTTCTTTCCGGCAATTCTCTCCAGATTTTTAACCGTATGACTCAGGGAGAACAGAAGGAAATAGAAAAGACCTTGTCCTCTAATCCGGAGCTTTTCAATGATCCGGAGTATTTGCAGGGAGTGAATGACAGGCTTTCCAAAAAATACGCTTATCTTATTGTCCGCAAGGATGGAGATATTGTGTTTGACGGCGACTCTGAAGTGACCAAGGAGCTGTACAATCAGCTTCCCCAATATGAAGAGGTGGAGGAAGAGATTGACGGTTCCATTTATTTGGACGGAGATACGCAGCATCTTGTGAAACAGATGAACTTTTTGTATCCGGATCAAGAAAGGGGAAGCGTATTTATTGTTTCCAATATAGAGGGATTTCTTCCGGAAGTCAAGGTTATGATGGTGGAAATGCTTTTGGCCGTTGTATTGATTATGATATTTACGGATGCGGTTCTTATGATGTGGGTATACGGATCCGTAGTGCGTCCTCTGGGACATCTTCAGGAAGCAACCAAGAAGATACGGGATGGAAATCTGGACTTTGCCCTGGAAGTGGAAAGCGATGATGAGATCGGTCAGTTGTGCCAGGACTTTGAGGAGATGAGACTGCGGTTAAAGGAGTCGGCAGAAGAAAAGGTTCAGTACGATAAGGAAAACAAGGAACTGATCAGCAACATATCCCATGATCTGAAAACTCCAATTACTGCTATTAAAGGCTATGTGGAGGGAATTATTGACGGGGTGGCATCTTCGCCGGAGAAGCTGGATAAATATATTCGTACGATATATAACAAGGCCAATGATATGGATAAGCTTATTGATGAGCTTACCTTTTATTCTAAAATAGATACCAATAAAATACCTTATACCTTTTCTAAGATCAATGTGGCCAGCTACTTCAGAGATTGTGTGGATGAGGTAGGGCTGGAGATGGAAGCCAGAAATATTGAGCTGGGGTATTTCAATTATGTAGATGAAGATGTGATGGTAATTGCCGATGCGGAACAGATGCGCCGGGTTATTAATAACATTATCAGTAATTCCGTTAAATACATTGATAAGAAAAATGGAATTATTAATATCCGAATTAAGGATGTAGGGGATTTTATACAAGTGGAAATTGAGGACAATGGAAAGGGAATTGCCCCCAAAGATCTGCCCAACATTTTTGACCGTTTTTACCGTACAGATTCCTCCAGAAATTCTTCTCAAGGCGGAAGCGGAATTGGCCTTTCCATTGTAAAGAAGATTGTGGAAGATCACGGAGGGAGAATCTGGGCTACCAGCAAAGAAGGAATTGGAACAGAGATTCACTTTGTTCTTAGAAAATACCAGGAGGTTATACAGGGATGAGCAGAATTCTGATTATAGAAGATGAGGAAAGCATTGCTGAGCTGGAAAAGGATTATCTGGAGCTGAGCGGCTTTGAGGTTGAGATTGAAAATAATGGTACGGAAGGTTTGGAAAAAGCTCTTCATCAGGATTTTGATCTGGTGATTTTGGATTTAATGCTTCCTGGAACAGACGGCTTTGAAATCTGCCGGAGAGTCAGAGAGGTTAAGAATACGCCTATTATCATGGTTTCTGCCAAAAAAGAAGATATTGATAAGATAAGAGGATTGGGATTGGGGGCGGATGACTATATTACAAAACCGTTCAGTCCCAGTGAGATGGTGGCCAGAGTGAAGGCACATCTGGCAAGATACGAAAGACTGATAGGAAGCGGAACGCCTTCCAATGAGATTATTGAGATCCGGGGCCTTAAGATTGATAAAACGGCCAGACGAGTATGGGTGAATGGGGAGGAAAAAAATTTTACTACTAAAGAATTTGACCTTCTCACCTTTCTGGCCCAGAATCCCAACCATGTGTTTACCAAAGAAGAACTGTTCAGTAAAATTTGGGATATGGAATCTATCGGAGATATTGCCACAGTAACCGTTCATATTAAAAAGATCAGGGAGAAGATCGAATTCAACACGGCGAAACCGCAGTATATTGAGACAATTTGGGGAGTTGGGTACCGCTTTAAAGTATAACAATCAGAAAACGTTACATAAAAAAGTTCCATCTGTTTCGTTTCAGGATTATAGGACCAATACAAGCAGCGGGAGCTGCAGCCATTAAGAGATACTGGCTGCAGTTCCTTTTTTAGATGATATTTTTTCCTTGGTTTGATGGATAACTACAGTTGGCTTCTGCCATATACCGGTCCAGTAAAGAGCATAGAGAATCACTGCTGAGGTAGCGTTGCTGACAACAACGGAATACCATACGCTTTCTACGCCCATGTGGAGAACGTGGGAGCAGAACCATAAAGTGAGAAAACGGAAAATCCAGATTCGCGAGGCGTCTACGGCCATAGTAATAAAGGTGTGACCGCAGCCCTGGAAAAGTCCCTGGGTAACGTTGTAAAAGGCGTTGGTCCAGCAGCACATGGCCATAAGAGAAAGAAATTCTACAGCCAGAGGGATTACCTCCTTATCAGAGGTAAAGAAACGAACCAGAGGTTCGGCCACAAAGTTTCTTGACAGAATCATGCCGCAGACAAACAGAAAAACTGCGCCGATTCCAAGGGAAATCTGGTAAGATTTCCGGATTCGAGCTGTATTGTTGGCGCCGTAATTCTGTCCTACAATGGTGGAAAGGGCAGAGCCAAGACCATTTGCGGGCAGTGTAATAACGCTGTTGATTTTATTGCCGATGCCGTAGGCGGTTGTTGCCGCATTGCCGTAAGCTAAGACATTTCGGGTCATTAAAAGAAATCCAAACTGCATGGTGCTTCCTCCAATGGCCGTGGGAAGGCCTATTTTTAAAATGGCTGCCAATTTACTTTTTTCAAAATGAAAACCTTTTAAATTCAGCTGGATCAGCTGTCCCGGACGTTTTAAGACGATAAAGGCCAGGACAGCTCCGGGAACTTTTGCAAGAAGAGTAGCCAAAGCAGCCCCGGAGATGCCCATATGGAATACCATAAGAAAAACAGGATCCAGAACCATATTAATCAGAACGCCTAAGAGATTGAGAAGCATGGGCTTTAAGGTATCCCCCTGAGCCTGCTTTACTGAGGTAAACAGATTTATCATAAAAAGAAAGGGAAGATCTAATACTACAATCCGCAGATAGGAGATACCATAGTCGCTGATAAGACCGTCGGCTCCCAGCCAGCTGACAATACCAGGAGTAAACAGCCAGCACATACCTGCGCACAGGAAGGCAAAGGCAATAGAACAAAGACAGATGTGGTTTGCCATTTGGTTTGCCTGAAGATCATCTTTTGCGCCCAGATATTGGGAAATAAGAATGGAACCCGCTGTGGTAATTCCGGCTCCCAAATTAATAAGAATATTTTGAACCGGAGATACGAGAGTAATAGCTGCCTGAAAATCAGTGCCTATTTTTCCCAGCCAGTAGGTATCCGTAAGATTATACATAGATTGGATAAAGCTGTTGATCATCACTGGAATGGCCAGAAGCAGGATGGCATGGATTAAATTGCCCTCCAAAATCATTTTTCTTCGGTCTGCGCTAAGTTGTTTTGCCATATTTTTATCCTTCCTTTCTGAATTCCGTTGGATATGGAATCATATATCTGCATCCGTTCTTGACAAATGATTGTCTATCCTTTACGCTAAATAACAATAGCACGATAAAGACTGTGAATTCCACGGAAATATAGTCAAAATTTTGTAAAAATACAGAAAAAGTGTTTTGACAAGCATAAAGGCGAAAGCCTCAAAGACAGTGAGGAAGAAGGGAGTGGATGAATATGCCCTCTTTGTGTGATATGAATTCAGATTTTAAAATATCGAAAGTAAAAAGAGACAGTACCCAGAAACAACAGGATCCCCATGTTCATTCTTATTGTGAAATCTTTTATCTTATAAACGGAGACTGTACCTTTTTTGTGGGACATAATATTTATAAGCTGAACAGAGGGGATCTGATTATTGTTCCAGAAGGAGAACTGCATAAAAGCACCTATCCGGAAAAGGGATACAGTGAAAGATTTGTAGTGTGCTGTAAGGAGGCCATTCTTAACTGGCTGAAGCAGCTGGCAGGAGAAGAGATTGTGAAGGAATCTTTAACCGCAGGAGTTATTTCTATTCCGGAAAACCGGAGAGATTATATTGAAAAAATGATGGATAATATGCTGATGGAATATCAGGGACAGGATGTATTGTCTCCCGCCTTTGTTCGGACAGAGCTGTTGGAAATGCTGCTGTTTATTATCCGGTGCCGCAGGTTTGGGCAGAATGTTATAAAAGAATTTGACACGGACAATCAGCTGATTCAGGAGATTGCTACCTATGTGTATGAAAATTATAACAAGAGGCTTTCTCTGGAAGAAACAGCCAGGCGTTTCCATATCAGCCGTTCCTTTCTGTCTAAGAAATTTAAAACGGTAACAGGTTTTGGATTTAAGGAATACATAGTGAATATACGGATTAAAAACGCCTGTCGCCTTCTGCTGGAGACGAAACTGTCCATTACAGATATTGCCTTTGAATGCGGTTTCAATGACAGTAACTATTTTGGAGACGCATTCCGCCATATGAAGGGAGTATCCCCCAACAAATATAGAAAGAATAAGGAGCTGGTTTGACTGCCGGCTTTTTATTTTTGTTTTCCGGTATAGGAATGAAAGCAATTGATTGACGAATAATTTAAACTAAAGTAAGATAAAATCAGAAATTTACAGGAAAGCGGGGGATACTATGTCATTGGTCTATTCAAAAGGAAAAGAATTTCATATTCACACGTCAGCAGAAGATGTAGGGCGTTATGTGATTCTCCCAGGTGATCCTGGAAGATGTGAGAAGATTGCCAGCCATTTTGACAATAGCAGAAAGGTGGCGGAAAACAGGGAGTTTGTGACTTATACAGGGGAGATGGAAGGGGTCAGGGTCAGCGTAACCTCAACAGGAATTGGAGGCCCTTCTGCCGCCATTGCCATGGAAGAGCTGATTCACTGCGGAGCTGATACATTTATACGGGTAGGGACTTCTGGAGGGATGCAGCCGGAGGTGTGCGGAGGCGATCTGGTTATTGCAACCGGGGCTATCCGTATGGAGGGCACCAGCCGGGAATATGCTCCTGTGGAATATCCTGCAGTAGCCCATTATGATGTGGTGGAAGCATTGAAGCAGGCTGCCGATGAACTGGGGGTTAAGGCCCATCTGGGAGTGGTGCAGTGTAAAGATAATTTTTATGGGCAGCATTCCCCAGAGACCATGCCGGTTTCCTACCAGCTGGAAAATAAATGGCAGGCATGGTTAAAATGCGGGGCTCTTGCTTCTGAGATGGAATCCGCGGCTTTGTTTATTGTGGGAGGAGTCCGCAGGGTGCGTGTTGGTTCTGTTTTGTTAGTCCTGGCAAATCAGACCAGAAGAGAAATGGGTTTAGAAGACAGGCAGGTATACGACACAGAGCTGGCGGTAACTGCTGCCGCAGAGGCTATGAGAAAACTGATTTTAAATGATAAAAAATAATAATCTGTCTCATCTGAGGCAGTAAAAAGAGCCTGAGAATCTGCTTCGTAGAGATTAGACCCCCAGGCTCTTTTTGTTTTGCCTATGGCTTTGGAATCCAGCCATCGTCTCCGCCCAGCACATTTTCCGGCGAAAAGTATTCTTCCAGTTCCGGATTGGTCAGCTGTTTGCTGAATGGAGCGCGTTTGGAAGAGACAGCGCCGGGGCCGCAGTTGGCGTATTCCACATAGTTTAAGTTTGCTTCCGCCTTGGCCTTCCCCCAGTTATGCCATCCTTCCGGATGAATGTGGGGCCCCATGGTACAGTGAAGGAACGCAGTTTTGGCGTAATCTCTCCATGGTCTTCCTAAATAGACGGTTTCTTTCTCGTCATCCCCCTCCAGGCTGCAATGGGAGAATACCAGTCCGAATTCCTGTCCAAGAGGTGTGCTGGCGGCCGTAATATAGGAACAGGCCTCACTGAGGCGTTTTCTGGAGAATATAGTACAGTGATCAAAGTAAACGGCATTGGGACCGAAAATAAAGTCTACATCGCCGCTGATGTAACAATCCTTAAAATAATTCCGAAGTAGGGGATAATCGGTTGATACTTTGGAGTTAAGGAAATAATCAGGGAGCATCAGCTTTTTTGCCCGCTGTCCGGAAGCTTCTCCGGCAAAGATGGTGTCCTGATAGCCAATGAAGCGGCAGTTGAAGAAGCTGGCTCTGTCTGCTCCGCAGAAAAGGGCCAGAGCCTGTCCGGCGGCAGCTCCCGGGCCGGCCGTATTTTCAATGGTAATATTTTTCATAGTAATGTCTTTTCCAGCCAGAAGGATCACGGCAGTGTTGAAGGTACCGTATTCGTTGCCTCCGTCTTCCCTCAGCTTTCTGGCTCCGTCTCCAAACCGGAAAATAGTTGTTTCCGGATCCCGACCTATAATTTCTATATTCTCTTTGCGTATAAATACTTTCTCTTCGTATATTCCGGAATCAACATGGATGGTAACCGTATCAGTGTGGCAGTCGTCAACAGACAAAATTGCTTCCTGCAGAGTGGGGAAGGCGTTGGGGGCTGTCTTTGAAACAAGAATAGATGACATGTCAAATCTCCTTTGTGGTTGAATTTGTTTTAATAGTAATTGATCTGGTGGAAAAGTGCAACAGTCATAATCAGACAATTGAGAGCGGACAAAATAATTTAAGTGAGTTATACTTGTAAGAGGAGCGGGCCATAGGTCCGATCCTCTTTTTGGCGAAATGGAAGGAAAGGCGATTATGTTTTTCTTCAGTCAGGGCACAATGACGAGAGGGCCAGAAATGACGGCGTAGATCCAGATGGAGAACAAATCCGTTATGGCGGAGGAAGTACAGAAGAAATGTACCGCAGATTCCCTCAAATAATGAGAGAAACAGGCAAGAAGCTTAATATTCCTGTTATTGACCTTAACGCAAAAAGCGTGGAGTACTTTAACCAGATTGGTCCAATTGCGGCAAAGGCTCTTGTGATGGCTGTGGAGCCAGGGGAGACTCCGGGAAAAACCAACAGCGGAAGCTATGCCAATGGAAATCCTTTTAACCATCCCGACGGCACCCATTATAAAGAAGGACTGAGCAAACAATACTGCCGTATGGCGGCTGAGGAAATATACCGGCTGAAGATGGAAGGACTGTGGATTCAGATTGATAAGCTCTATGATCTGCTGTCCCCCAAGGTAAAGAAAGGGGTGAAAACAGGAGATTTTTCTCAGGTTTTTCCTGAAGTATGTGCAGATACAGAACGGGGACCTGGTTCTTATTACAGGAATCAAATTGAAAAAATGGTACGGCTTGGAGTGTTTCACAAGGACCAAAAAGGCTGTTTCTATCCCTGGCAACTTTGCGGGGAGGGGGAGTTTTATCGGGCCCTTAAACAGCTGTGGAATCTGCCGGAAGGTTTTACCCCATGGGAGAAAGACCGGCCTCTTACCAGGAAGCGGGCAGCTTTTATGCTGTATGATGGATATGTTCTTCGGTTTGGTCTGGAGGAGAAAAATAAACCGCCGTATATGACCGATTACAATGATATATCAATCAGTCCTGGTGATCCTAATTACGACTCCAATATTCCCCTGGGGGCGACTATCTATTATCCCCTGGTGCCGTTTGAAAAGCTTGAAGATATGGAAGAACTTACAAAAGAAGAAAAAACCAAAGTGGAAGCGGTTTACCGACTGGGCCTTATGAGATCAGAACAGCATATACGCCGGGGCAGTTTGAAAAATGGACGATTGTTTCAGCCGGATCTGGAGGTAACCAGAGAGAAGGCGGCAAAACTTTTGTATTTCTGCTTTGTTTTGAAACAGAATGTAAAAAAAGAAAACCATAGAATTGATGATTGAAATACATCCTCTTTTCATGTAAAATTTCTATGTGCGGCAGAAAAGAGGAAATTATGAACAAATCAGATAAAAGATATTGGAATTATATTCAGATATTAAAGGAAGAACTGGTTCCTGCCATGGGCTGTACGGAACCCATCGCCTTAGCCTACTGCAGTGCAAAGGCAAGAGAAATTTTAGGAAAACTTCCGGACCGCTGCCTGGTAGAGGCCAGTGGAAATATTATCAAAAATGTAAAAAGCGTTGTGGTTCCCAATACCAACGGTTTAAAGGGCATTGAGGCGGCTGTTGCCGCAGGGATTATTGGAGGAGACGCCTCTAGGGGGCTGGAGGTTATTTCTCAGATAAGGGAAGAAGAAAAAAACAAGATAAAGAAGTATATGGAAGAGGGCCGTATTGAAACACGCCCTATGGAAACAGATTCTGTCCTTGATATGTCAGTTACAGTAAAGTCCGGCAGTGATTGGGCAAAGGTTCAGATTAGGGGATTTCATACCAATATTGTGCTCGTGGAGAAAAATGGAGAGACTATCTGGCAGCAGGGGCAGAAACAGGAGGAAGAATGGGGAGAACAGGAAAGTCACACGGACCGCAGTCTTCTTACCGTGGAGGGAATCTGCGATTTTGCCGGAACGGTGGATCTGGAAGATATAAGGGAAACCATTGAAAGACAGATTGACTATAATACGAAGGTAGCAGAGGAAGGGCTGAGGGGAAACTGGGGAGCCAATATAGGAAAAATTTTATTAAAAACATATGGAGAAGATATAAAAATACGGGCAAAAGCCGCAGCTGCCGCAGCTTCCGATGCCAGAATGAGCGGCTGTGAGCTGCCTGTTATTATTAATTCAGGAAGCGGTAACCAGGGCCTTACTGCATCTCTGCCTGTTATTGAATACGCCAGAGCTTTGGAGGTAAAGGAGGAGGAACTTTTAAGAGCATTGGTTTTATCCAATCTTATTACCATCCATCAGAAAACAGGAATTGGCAGGCTGTCTGCTTACTGCGGGGCTGTCAGCGCAGGCTGTGGGGCAGGCTGCGGAATCGCCTGGCTTTTGGGAGCGGATTTTACGGGAATTGCCCATACTCTGGTGAACGCGGTAGCGATTGTATCCGGCATTATCTGTGACGGCGCCAAACCATCCTGCGCGGCCAAGATAGCGGCGGCAGTGGATGCGGGGATTATGGGATATTCCATGTATCTTAATGGCCAGCAGTTTTATGGGGGAGAGGGAATAGTATCCAAAGGCGTGGAGAATACCATACATAACGTAAGCCGTCTGGGAAGAGAAGGTATGAAGGAGACGGATAAGGAGATTATTCGGATTATGACAGGCTGCTGATGGTTCAGATTGTGGGGAGGAAAGGGAGAGTGAACATGAAAGAAAAATTATATGAAATTCCGTTAAATGATGCTATGGATGCCAAAGATGAATGTCCGTTCTGTTTTGTGGAGAGAAAGATGGAGCAGGACTTAATGGATTTTGTACTGGGCTCCTGTGCTTCTTACATGGAGAGCGATACCAGAGAGGCCACAGATAAAGCCGGATTTTGCAGAGAACATCAGAAAAAGATGTTTCAATACGGCAATGCTCTGGGCAACGGCTGGATTTTAAAAACCTACTATAAAAAAACAATTAAAGAAATGAAGGAAGAATTTCAGAAGTTTACTCCTGGCAAAACTTCCTGGAAAGACAGGCTGACAGGAAAGAAAGGGGAAGAGATCAACTCCATCAGCGCATGGGTGGCAGAAAAAGAAAAAACCTGTTATATCTGTGACCGGTTCAATCAGGTCTATGACCGCTATATCGCAACCTTTTTTCATTTGTATAAAAAGGATGCTGCATTTCGTGATAAATTGAAAAACAGCAAAGGAACCTGCCTTCATCATTTTGCCGATCTGTGTCAGGGAGCGGATAAATATTTAAATGATAAGGAAAAAGCGGAATTCTTTCCCATGATTTTCCAGGTGATGGAAGAAAATATGGAACGCGTTTCTGCAGATATTGACTGGTTCATTGAGAAATTTGATTATCTTAATAAGGATGCTGACTGGAAGAACTCCAAAGATGCGGTGCAGAGAGGTATGCAGAAAATAAGAGGAGGATATCCGGCGGATCCGGTATATAAAATGAAATAGAAGAATGGCCAAAGAACAGGATCTGGCCGGGTAATATAAAAAGGGATTTTTGTCTTAAGCTTTTAATCATTAAGGCCAAAATCCCTTTTTGCGCTGTGAGAAATATTCCGGATTATTAGTCCGCAGACTGTCCCGGCTCTTTTTCTTTGGTTTCTGCAACGTTTGGCGGAAGAAGACTGATTTTGGCGTTTTTTCTGCACTCAGAAGGGGAGTAGCCGCACAACTTTCGGAAAATACGGTTAAACTGAGAAAAGCTGGTAAATCCGCAGTCCTCTGCCAGATCTGCGATTTTTCTGTTGGTATGAATTAAAAGGTATTGTATATTGCGGATTCTTGTGATCTGTATATATTGAGTTAAAGTAAATCCGGTTACTTTCTTAAACTGATGGGACAGATGGTAAGGACTGATATAAAAGGTTTTGGCCAGATTATTTAAGGTCAGTTCTTCGGAGTAATGGTTGTGAATGTAATTGGTTATAGCAAAAATTTTTGAGGAAGCATCGTTGTTCCGGACCTCCTGAACATAAGTGTTTTGATCTGAGAACTGACGGAACAGGTACAGAAACTCAGTAAACAGACTGTGAATAGCCAGCTGCATAACTGCAGAGCTTGATTCTTTTTGGGAGAGAGTAAAGATTCTGTTTAGGATAGAATTCAGCACCCTCTGATGTTCCGCAGGAAAGCGGTAAATAGGAACTGGTGTGTAAAATGGCTTTAAAAGCTCATCGTAGGCTTCCTTCTGACCAAAAAAGTCTTCTGGGTACAAAAAATTAATGACCAGCCTTTTGTTGCTGGAATTGTGGGGCGCCGGATATTCTGATTTGTGAAGAAGAGAAGGCGCCAGAAGGACAAAATCATTGGGCTGAATGGAATAGGGAAGTCCTTCTATAAAAAAAGTGGCGTGGTTGCTCAGCAGAATATTGATTTCAAAAAAATGATGAAAATGCTGAAAATCCATATTAACGCTTTTGGAGCGCTCGTCGTAGTCAAAATAATAATATATGGAGTTTTCCATGTCGTTAATGTTAATGTTATATTGTTTTTTGTATAGAATCTGTAAATCATTTGTAGCACTCATGTGGCATCTCCATAAAATTTAAGAAAAGAGGTTTCAAAGCAGCATTGTGAAATTTGAAACAAAAATGTAACTTGGGGAGTAGAATTTCTGCATTTTCTTCCGCTCTTTATCAAATATTACAACTAAAACGCAAAAAATGCAATGAAATATTTATAAAATAAACAAAAATGAGGAAGTGAAGAAAACAAAATCATAGTTTTCATAACCAATCTGTGAAGTTTTTGCCGAAATATTATAAAAGCAGCTGCTGTTTGGCTAAAAACTGTAAAAAATGCTTCTTTTAAAGAAGATAGGGGGGAGTATATGGGAATCGTTGCTGTTAAATTGACAGTTTTGAAGAAAGAGGGTATGCTAATGACATATATATAAAATCCGGCGGACAGAAAGGAGAAGGCTATGGAAAAGAAGCTGATTGTTTTTACGGACAGCGGGGATACGATTATTGATGAGGGAACAGAGGTAAGGGATGAAAATGGAATTGTAATTCATGCGCAGACGATTCCCCAGGCGGCGGAGACGATGGCAGAAATTCACAGGAGAGGCTACCTGATTGCTATGGTGGCAGACGGTGAGGAAAAATCCTTTGAGAACGTATATATAGAAAATGGTTTGGGATATATTTTTAAGACAAGAACGATTTCAGAGATTGTGGGAGTACAGAAGCCGGCCAGAGAGATGTTTGAGGATGCCATGGAGAAAAATGGTCTGACGGAGGAAGATAAAAAGCGGATTGTTATGGTGGGAAATAATGTGAAAAAAGATATTGCCGGCGCCAATAGATTTGGAATTACTTCTATACTTCTTGATTGGTCTCCAAGATATGATATGGAGCCGAAAAATCCAGATGAAAAGGCGGACTATATTATTCACAAACCGGAGGAACTTCTTCCATTACTGGAAAAGCTGAACAACCAGTTATAAGAAATTCGAGGAAAAATATGAACAGAGAAGAAATGATGGAGGCAGCTGAATGCTATAAGCCTTACATAATGTTTGATGAAAAGGAACCTTTTGAAATTACTGCGGTGGGGATTACAGTCTTCGAAGAGACGGCCAGGAGCAGTTCTTTTCCCAAGAGAGAGATTGGGGTAGACAAGGAAAAGGTAAGTTTTGTTCTGGAATATGCTATATGGTACGATTACGATATTCAGCATCTTTATGATCTGGAGCATGTATGGGTATATGTGGGAAAAAACGGCCAGGTGCTGCAGGCGGAAGGAAGCTTTCACGGAAAATATTTAGAGCTGGTCAACCTGGATACAGGAAAGCCTGAGGTGAGGGATAGGACTCATGTGGTGGTTTATGCCCAGCCAGGGAAGCATGCCTGTCTTTCAGACCCCAGGCTGGTTTTCGTTGTTCCGGACTGGTATGAAGCGTGCAATGAGAAAGCCGGTACAGATGGAGTCCTCATTCAGGACTTTTTTGCTGATGAGATTACAGCGGATGATAAACTTCAGAAACAGACTGAAAAGTATATTAGAGAGAAATATGGATTTGCGCCAAGTATTAGATTTTATGGAAAAGAACTAAGCCGGGACATATTTATGACTTGGGAGGAGTTAAGAAAATCCATACCAGGCAGGATGAAAAAGCAGCTGGATAAGATAAGAAAATATTAGAGAAAAGAGAGATTTCTTAAAAAAATATAACAAAATTGCAAATTATAAAACGCTGTGAGAATGATAGTATGAATTCTCATGGCGTTTTTCTTGTAAAAAAATAATTCTATTTAAGAAATAGAATTATTTAGAATTTCTTTGTGAGATTTATGTGAATATAGGTGTAAAAGTAAAAAAATTTTGTCTATTAACAATAAGTGCAATAAAAAAATATCTATACAGCAAAAATAAATATAGATATGCTAAGGATATAACTGCTATACTATTACTAAATAAAGATTAGAAATTGAGCAAAATATATAATTGAAATATATAAAAACGAGAAAAAGTGCAAAAATATACAAACAAATTGCAGAGGGAGGATAAAAATGGGAAAAAGTATTGGTGTTGGAAGCGGGCTTAGTACCAGCAAGAAAAAGTGGGATCAAAGACAACTTTGGGCGATAGGTTTTTGTCTGCCGAATGCAGTCTTCTTTTTGGTGTTCTTTGTTGTCCCTGCAATTGTAGGAATTTGGTACTCGCTTACGAATTATAACGGTTTAAAAAGGATGGATTTTGTGGGACTTGATAACTACATTCGACTGTTTCAAGATCCGGAGTTTTACCGGGTATTGTGGCAGACTGTTAAATATACCGTTTGTTCTGTGCCTTTGGGATATGTTGTTTCTCTTGGATTTGGAATCCTTCTTTCTTCAGAAAGTATTAAAGGAATTTCAATCTTAAGGATTTGCATTTATTGGCCTATTCTTTTGTCTACAATTATGGTTGGTCTTACGTGGCGCTGGATTTTTGGCGAGAACTTCGGGCTTATTAACTATTTGCTTACCGCTGCCGGTCTGCCGACCATAGGTTGGGCTTCGGATCCCACAGCCGCTTTTATTACAACAGTGATCGCGGGAACCTGGTCTGGTTGCGGAACACATATGATGATTTTTATTGGCGGTTTGAAACAGATACCGGAGGATTTAAAGGAGGCTGCAAAATTAGACGGAGCTAATAAATGGCAGATTTTCAGGAATATTACGCTTCCTTGTCTGAAGCCACTGTCCTTTATGGTCATTATTCTTTCCGTAATTAATTCTTTCAAGGTATTTGCTATGGTACAGACCTTAACCAATGGGGGACCGGGAACCGCTACCACCTATATGATTCAGTACATATACAGGACAGGGTTCCAGAAGGCCCAGGTAGGATACGCCAGCGCAGCCTCTATGGTGCTGTTTGTAATTCTCATGGTATTATCCATTGTTCAGACAAAGGTCAGCAGCAGAAGCCAGGAAGACTAAGGAGGGGATTGGAATGAAAAAAGTAAAAAATGTTGTAAAATATATTGCCATTTTTGGTTTGGCCGTGATTTGGATTTTTCCGATTATCTGGCTTGTTATCAGTTCCTTTAAACCAGGTTCGGAATTGTTTACTTATCCGCTTACATTCTTTCCTGAAAATCCTACTATAGATAACTATAGAAGTACAATGGAACAGTTTGATTTGCTGCTCTACACTGGGAATACTGCATTTATCACTGTGGTGGCTACTGTAATTACTATCCTTATGAGCTGTATGTGCGGGTATTCTATGGCTAAGTACCACTATAAATGGCAGAATATTTTGTT
Organism: Candidatus Hungatella pullicola; assembly: GCA_019114305.1. Classification (GTDB taxonomy): domain Bacteria; phylum Bacillota; class Clostridia; order Lachnospirales; family Lachnospiraceae; genus Hungatella_B; species Hungatella_B pullicola. Next base: position 27,697 of record DXFU01000078.1, read on the forward strand.
TATGTGCCTTTTGGGAACAACAATGCTGCCCACAGAGGTTATTATGAGACCCAGCTTTACCGTTTTGTATCGTCTTGGCTTATACGATAGTTTGTGGGGGTGCATTATCCCTACGGTAGGAACCATGACCGGTGTGTTTTTGATGAGGCAGTTTTTTGTTACGGTACCCGATGAACTAATCGAATCCGCCAGAATTGACGGCGCAAACGAGGGAAAAATATTTGCCAGGATTATGGTTCCTATCTGTAAATCTCAGATTGCTATACTGGCCATATTCAGCTTTCAGTGGAGATGGAACGATTATATCTGGCCATTGCTGGCTTTGAGAAGTCCGGAAAAATATACTCTTCAGCTGGCCCTTAGGACATTATCCGGAGCAGAAGCTGTTAACTGGACCGTTTTATTGGCATCCTCTGTTTTATCAATGCTTCCTATTATGATTGTTTTTATTCTGTTTAACAAACAAATTATGAACGCAAATATGTCCTCTGGGGTAAAGGGGTAGAAAATAATCCTGTTATAAGGATGAAAATAAAAGAAAACTTATAAGTGATATAAGGAGGAGGTTCTAATGAAAAAAACAAATCTTATGATTGCAGTGCTGACAGCAGCGGCTGCGGCAGTTCTTTGGGGCTGCAACGGGGGAGCAGAAACCAGTACGGAAAATACGGAAGGTGGAACCAGTACTGCACAAGGCGGACAAGAAACAGTAACTTTGGAAATGCTTCTGTGTGACGACACGCTGGAAGGTGGAGCTATGGCGGCTGTTGTGGAGAAGTTTAATGAAGAGTTTAAAGATCAGGGAATCCAGGTGGAAATTAATGAGATTGCCAATGCAGATATGCCAACTCAGATTATGAACCGGGCATCTGTAGGAGAGTTGCCGGCTCTTGTAAAATACGCTAACTTTAATGATTATATTGACTATGTTCTGCCTCTTGACGATATCGGCTTAAAACAGGAAGATTTTAACCGCAACTGTACAAGAAATGGAAAATTTATGGCAACTCCGGTGAATGATACTGCAGTAGGACTACTGATTAATAAAACGGCCTTTGATGAAGCAGGAGTGTCCTATCCCACAACAGAGGAAGAACGATGGACCTGGGATGAATTTATTGAGGCAGTGCAGACGGTTGTAGATAAAAGTGAGAAGGTGACCACGGGTCTGGTAATTGATCATTCTCAGCAAAGAATTAACACGGTTTTGTATCAGTTCGGTATGCAGTATTTTGATCCTGAGGACTCTACTAAGGTGATTTTCAGAAGCGATGCCACAAGAAGAGGATTGGAATTCTTGCTGAGTCTTTATGAGGAGGACGGAATTTCTAGAGCATCTGTGGGAGTAGGAACAGAAAATGCCCAGGACGCGTTTAAGACTGGCACGGTGGCAGCCCATCTGGCGGGAAACTGGGTAATGACGGATTACCTTGAAAATATCAAAGATTTCGAATGGATGCCAGTTTTGATGCCATATGAAACAGCTAAGGCCACCTGTCTGGGAGGAAACTATCTGTATGCCTTTGACGGAACTGGTGTGGAAGAAGAAGCTAAGACATTTATTAAATGGTTTTACGAACCGGAAAATTACGCCCTGTATTGCCAGGAAGGAAATTATATTCCTGGAAAGAAAAATGTAGAAGTGGACTACAAGGTAGATGGAATAGAAATTTTCCAGATGGAAATAGAAGCTTCCATTGGACAGCCTCAATATGACAGCGATGTACAGGCGCTGGAGCACAGCGGTGAAAGCTGGGAAAATGGTTTGAGAGATCCTATGGACAGAGCTATTGCCGGAGAATTGGATGTAGAGGGGGTAATAGATGAGGCCATTAACAATCTGACAACCAATCTAACAGGGCTTCATGAATAAAAATAACTGGGGTATTCCAAGCAACAAAATAATATTAGTTTAAGCAAATGCCGTAAAGTAGCTGATAAGCTATGGAGCGGCATTGCCAATATACAGGAGAAAAGCAGATTATATGAAGGAACATTATCTGCAGGTGATCAAAGATAGTGATGCAAGAGTAGGCCGTTCCCTTGAAATTCAGGAGATGGACAAGGAATGTCCGGAATATGGGGGTTTTTTCGGTCAGAATGGTTATGCGGAACCGAAAGTTACCATTTACCGTCTGACTACTATGACAGCCTGCTATATGAATGAGGAAAGCAAGTGGTATAATAATGAAGAAATTTACAAGCGAATTTGTCTTGCGCTGGAGTATACGAAAAGGGTTCAGAGAAAAGAAGGATTTTTTGATCTTCCCAGCTGTAATTTTTACTCCGGTCCTGATACTGCTTTCTGTGTGAAGCGGCTGTTTCCCTATTATGTGTATTTAAAGAGAGTGTGTGAAAAAGAATCAGGGGAAAAAGCAGATCGATATTATCAAATAAAGGAGCTGATAGAAGAAATCCTGAAAAAAGCGGCTGCTGCCCTTACACACTGCGGGTTTCACACCCCAAATCACAGGTGGGCAATTGCCTCCGCTCTGATGATGTGCTGGAAGTATTTTGGACAAGAGATCTACAAACAGAAGGCGGATGAAATTCTGTTGGAAGGCTGTGATTGCAATGAGGAAGGGGAATATGCGGAACGATCAGCAGGAAATTATAATCGAGTGAATAATGACGCTATGATTATGCTGGCTGCAGCTACAGGGGATAAGAAATATTACGATCCGGTTATCCGAAACCTGAAGATGATGCTTACCTACGTAGATCCAGATGACAGTATTTTTACTAATCATTCTACTAGGCAGGACAGGGGAAAGAAGGTATATCTTAAGGATTATTATTTTGAATATCTGTATATGGGATATAAGACGGAAAATGAAATGTTTCTCGGAGCGGCCAATTACATTATGGATACGGTGAAACGCCATGGTCTGACCACTATGGATTGTCTCATCCATTTTATGATGAATCCTGAACTGATCGGCCTGGAATGTTGTGAAAGCGGTATTGAAACAGATTACCACCGGTTTTATCAGGGATCGGAGATTGTGAGAAGGAGAAAGGGAGAGTATTCCTACACGATTTTGAATCAGTGCCCGTCATTTTTGTATTTCCAATCAGGAGATTTTGCAATGAATTTAAAAATAGGTGCGGGATTCTGCGAACACAGAAATTTCATTTCCAAGACTTTGGAGAAAACAGAACGGGGATATCATCTTCATGAGACTATGAAGGGCTGGTATTATCTTCCGTTTCAAACACCTCCCGCAACCTCTGACTGGTGGAAGATGGGAAATGAAAACAGAAAGAAACTGTACGGACCGGATATGATTTTTGATGTGATGATTGAAGAGGTGGAAGAAGGAATTGATGTCCGCATTGTTAATACAGGGGTAGACAGAGCCCCGCTGAGGGTGGAAATGATCTTTGACTGCGGCTGCCGCGTTGAGACAGAAGCATTTTCCATTGAAGGAAAGGGAAGAAGTTCTATTGTGGCAAAATCGGGAACGGTTACGGCTTCCAAAGGCCGGTATGCAATTGAAGCAGGCCCCTGCTTTGGAGCCCACAGATTTACCTCCGGGATGCGGGGAAGTGAAAATGCAGGGGAGAGCTGTTTTACCGTTTATTGTACGGATTTTAGCTGCTTTGACAGAACCATCCATCTGAGAGCAAAAAAAAGCTCCTGCTGAGAGCCGGAAAGGCTTTTTGCGAATCTTTGCTGACTTGAAGTCACTGCCATCCTGTCAAGGGAGAAGCAGTGACTTTTGTTGTGTCACATTAAAAATAACCCCCCTGCTATGCAGGGGGAGGAAAGATCTTTAGATAAAAGTACTCCTGTGCTAGAATAAAAGTAGGTCTGCAAACCACAAATATAAAAGCACGGGAGGTCCAAAATGGACAATAATAGTTTAGCTCATACAAAATAGGAATGCAAGTACCATATTGTTTTTGCACCAAAATAGTTACTGTCAAGTAATCGTTGGCAACTTTCTCTTTGATTTATCTTTTTTGTTTATTTGACTATTCTTCTATGTGGAGAATTCGTTCACTTCCCCTTTTAATATCCGGCCATATGAAGCAGTCTTTTCCTTTCCCCTTGAATCTTGCCTTCCAGACCTACTATGTGACCCATCCATGGATATTCATAG
>DXFU01000079.1 GCA_019114305.1 Candidatus Hungatella pullicola
TGGTCCTACTTTCCGGGCAGAAAATTCCAATACTACCCGCCACGCGGCTGAATTCTGGATGATTGAACCGGAGATGGCTTTCGCTGATTTAAATGATGATATGGAACTTGCCGAGGCCATGCTGAAGTATATTATCCGCTTTGTTCTGGAACACGCCCCTGAGGAGATGAATTTCTTCAATCAGTTTGTTGACAAGGGGCTTCTGGATCGTCTCAACAACGTTTTAAACTCTCAGTTTGCCCATGTAACCTACACTGAGGCTGTAGAACTTCTGGAGAAGCACAACGATCAGTTTGAGTACAAAGTATTCTGGGGCTGTGACCTTCAGACAGAACATGAACGGTATTTGACAGAGCAGCTGTTTAAACGGCCGGTATTTGTTACCGATTATCCAAAAGAGATTAAGGCCTTTTACATGAAGATGAATCCTGATAATAAAACCGTAGCAGCTGTAGACTGCCTGGTTCCAGGAATCGGCGAGATCATAGGCGGCAGCCAGAGAGAGGATGACTACGACAAGCTGGTAGCCAGAATGGAAGAGCTGGGACTTAAAAAAGAGGATTATGATTTCTATCTGGATCTTCGCAGATACGGTTCTGCCCGTCACGCAGGATTTGGTCTTGGATTTGAGCGATGTGTTATGTACTTGACAGGAATGTCCAACATTCGTGATGTCATTCCTTTCCCAAGAACGGTAAAGAACTGCGAACTTTAATTGTATATTGGGAAGCTGAATTCTTCCCGTTTTTCTCATAAGGGAGTGGTGCAACAGCTTCCGTCCGTTTCAGGCCGGATTCTTTGCAGCACCCCCTTTGTGGCATTTTATCAGGAATTTTGAGGTAAATCTTATGAAATTCATACATATCGCAGATGTCCACTGGGGGATGAGCCCTGACAGCGACAAACCCTGGAGCAAAGAGCGTTCCCAGGACATTAAAGATACCTTTGCCAGGGTGATTAAGCAGGCCAAATATCTGGAAGCGGACTGCCTGTTTATTTCCGGAGATCTGTTTCACAGACAGCCTCTGATGCGTGATCTGAAAGAGGTTAATTATCTTTTTTCCACCATACCTGAAGTACGGGTTGTGATGATTGCAGGCAATCACGACAGAATACGAAGCAACTCCGCCTACCTCAATTTTACGTGGGCCCCTAATGTAACATTTCTCATGGGAGAAGAACTGGAAAGCGTTTATTTTGAAGAACTTAACACGGAAGTATATGGCTTCAGCTATCACACTACAGATATTCCGGAAAATCGGCTGGATCATTTGAAGGTACCAAACAACGGAAGAATCCATGTGCTGCTGGGCCACGGGGGAGATGCCAATCACATCCCCTTTGACAAAGGCGCCATGGCTGCCCTGGATTTTTCCTATATTGCTATGGGGCATATCCACAAACCAGAAGTACTGATTGAAAACCGAATGGCTTTTGCCGGTTCCCTTGAGCCTCTGGACAAAACAGAATCCGGACGCCACGGAATGTTTGTGGGAGAAATCAACCAAGTAAGCCGAATGGTAACCTCACTGAAATTTGTTCCCATGGCCAAGCTTCAGTATATTTCTCTGGCTGTCAATGTTTCCACTGGCACCACCAATACAGAGCTGGCCATGAAAATCACTCAGGAAATTCAAAACCGGGGCACGGATCATATTTATCGGTTCCGCATAAAAGGCATGAGGGACCCTGATATATCCTTTGATCTGGATATGCTTTCCACCCGATTTAAAATTATGGAAATCATAGACGAGTCAGAACCGCAGTATGATTTCAGCGCCCTTTTTGCAGAACATCCCAGCGATATGATTGGCTTCTATATTCAGGCTCTTCAGAAGCCGGAAATGAGTGTTGTGGAAAAGAAAGCGCTGTACTACGGCATTAATGCGCTGCTGCGCACCACAGACGAAAGGAGCTGACCATGAAAATACTGGATCTGTACATAAACGGCTTCGGCAAATTTCATGGCCGGAACCTTTCCTTTGGAGACGGCCTTAACATTGTCTACGGCAAAAATGAGGCCGGCAAATCCACCATACATACCTTTATCCGCGGTATGCTTTTCGGCATTGAACGCCAAAGAGGCCGGGCCTCCAAAGGAGACCTTTACACCAGATACGAACCCTGGGAAAACAGCGGCACCTATGAAGGTCAGCTGCGGCTGGAACACAACGGGCATATCTACCGGATTCAGCGGATTTTTCAGAAAAGCCGCAAGGAGTTTAAAATTGTGGACGAAACAGCCGGAAAAGAAATCCAGGCAACCAAAGCATTTATGGATGAACTTTTAGGCGGATTAAGTGAAACAGTCTACAACAACACCATTAGCATCGGGCAGTTAAAGGCTGCCACCGATGAGGGGATGGTAGGCGAACTGAAAAACTACATTGCCAACTTAAACACAACAGGGAATCTGGCATTAAACATTACAAAGGCCACCTCTTTTTTAAAATCCCAGAAAAAGGCGCTGGAATCCCAGATGGTTCCTGAGGCAGCCAGGACCTATACCTCCCTGTTAGGGGAGATTCGGAATCTGGAAAAGGAGATTTCCGCTCCGGAATACGAAAACCAGATTCAATCCTATCAAACTATAAAAAATCAGGTAAAGGACAGGCTGGAAGAAAAACAGAAGGAAAGAGAAGAGCTTCTGCAGAAGATTGCCAGAGGAAAACAGCTTCTCTCCAGCAATCAATTTACTGATCAGGACTCTATCACCGCCTACTCCGTAAAGACTCAGAATACCTTTGACGAGTATATGGATGCCAAGGCCGCCTGTGAAAAAAAGGCCAAGAAACTAGTTTCTGTTCTCTCTTTGATTCTTGCCACAGTTCTTTTATGCCTTGCAGGAGCTGTTTATTTTACAGGAAACAGCCTTTCCCTTCTTTCCGCCCTGAATCTGGACAGGACTGCTTTAATGGCTTCACTCACAGGAACGGCCATTATCTTTTATCTCATTGGTCTTCTCCTTTTTATGCGCCTGAGACACCGGCAGAAGGATATGGATTTAAGCGGAAAGATGCTTCAGGAGATCTTTTCCAAACATCTGGGAAATATGGATATATCAATAGAAGCAATGAGAAGCTTTCAGGCCAGAATGGCAGAATTTACCCGCTTAAGCTCTGCCATATCCAAGTCAGAACTGGCCCTGAAGAGGAAAGCTGAGGAAATTGCCCAGCTTCAGGACAATGAAGAAAACTGCAGCCAAGCCATTGAAAAGCAGCAGAAAAGCCAGTGGGAGCTGGAACGGAAGCTGGAGCATCTGGCCGGATGCCGAACTCAGGCGGAGGGACTTAAGCATATTCTGGCAGAAAACGATCGGGTCCGCACAGAGATCTCTGCCATCGATCTTGCCCTGGATACTCTCACCACACTGTCTACCTCCATCCGGGATTCCTTCGGACTTTATTTAAATAAAACCGCGTCCGATCTGATCGCCGGTATAACAGGCGGGATCTACACCAGCATGAGCGTAGATGAAAATCTCAATGTATTCTTAAATACAAAAACCAAGCTGGTTCCACTAGAACAGGTCAGCAGCGGTACCATGGATCAGGTATATCTGGCGCTCCGTCTGGCCGCAGCCCAGCTGATTCAAGGCGACAGCCAGAACATGCCTCTGATTTTTGACGACAGCTTTGCCCTGTATGATGATGATCGTTTAAGAACAGCGCTCAAATGGCTGGCAAAAACTTATTCCGGCCAGATTATCTTATTTACCTGCCACCAGAGAGAGGCTCAGATGCTGACGGCAAATCAGATTGAGTATCAGCTGATAGAGCTGTAAAGGACCCAAAAGCCTGATACCAAAGCAGCCGGAGGCGGTATGAAACCTAAGTTGTTCCATACCGCCTCCGGCTGCAGTTTTTCTGCCAGAAAATTCCACGCTCCCGCAGAAGAGCCAAAAATCATTTTAATCCCTGTCACCGGCTCTGTACTTATCCAACAATCTGTTTATTCTTCTTGTAGGATTCAGCAGATCGCTTAAAGAAGCATCGTGATTCAGATTATCAATAATAAGAGCAATGTATTTGCTCATGTCCACGTCAATGTAATATGGCTTGGATAAAAGATCCGGAGTCTGATATACCAGATTGGTAGTAAGAATCCGATCTATGATGCCCTTATCATAATACTCGTCAAACTTGGCCAGTCCGTTGGTAAACAGGCCGAAGGTTGCGCATACAAATACTTTTCTGGCTTTTCTTCTCTTTAATTCTTTTGCAACATCTAACATGCTTTCTCCGGAAGAAATCATATCATCTACAATAATTACATCCTTGCCTTCCACGCTGGAACCCAGGAACTCATGGGCTACAATAGGATTGCGGCCATTTACAATCCGGGTATAATCCCTGCGCTTATAGAACATACCCATATCAAGGCCCAGCACATTGGCGAAGAAAACAGCGCGGTTCATTCCGCCTTCATCCGGGCTGATTACCATCATATGGTCGCTGTCAATGTCCAATTCCTTTTCCTCTTTTAACAGATATTTAATAAACTGATAAATAGGCTGAACCGTTTCAAAGCCTCTGAGAGGAATGGCATTCTGTACTCTTGGGTCATGAGCATCGAACGTAATAATATTTTCCACGCCCATATTAACCAGTTCTCTTAAAGCCAAAGCGCAGTCCAAGGACTCTCGGCTGGTTCTCTTATGCTGTCTGCTTTCATAGAGGAATGGCATAATCACGTTAATACGATGAGCCTTACCAGCTGCTGCGGCGATCACTCGCTTCAGATCCTGGAAATGATCGTCTGGAGACATATGATTGGTCATGCCGCACAGAGAATAAGTAAGACTGTAATTGCATACATCTACCATCAGATACAGATCTGCACCGCGGACAGATTCTTCCAGTGTTCCCTTGGCCTCTCCGCTTCCAAATCGCGGGGTGCTTGCCCCTATAATATAGGAATCCCTCTGGTAACCGGCAAAAGCAATGGTGGACTTGTGTTCACTTTCCCTCTCTCTTCTCCAGTCTACCAGATAATTATTTACCTTTTCTCCCAGCTGCTTACAGCTTTTCAGGGGAATCAGGCCCAGAGGTCCGGCAGGGATGGTCTCAATGATCTTCTCTTCGTATAACATGTTTTCTCCTCCAACGTAAATTTTACATTACAACGGTTTCATTTATATCATTATGCGCCTGATTAGTCAAGCTAATCAAAGCGTTTTGCCTTTTTTCTAATACGGATATCATCCCCGTACAGGGGAATTACCGTGTACTTGCTGATAATTCTGGAAGTTACCCGCTCTGTATACCTGTCCCTCAGCTCATTGATGGGATGGTTGGTTGAAATAATTGTGGACCGGGACATATTCATCCGCTCGTTAATACAATAAAACAGCTGGGATGAAGTAAAGCTGTTATTCAGTTCCGTACCCAAATCATCAATAATCAAAAGATCGCATTCCAAAATATGCTGATACATCCCCCTGATGTCATCCTCGCTGTCATAATCAAAACGATTCCTGGAAAACACCTGGAACAAATCATTTGCCGGAAGATAAATAACAGAATAATACCGGTCAATCAAAGCCTTTGCAATGCAGTTGGTCAAAAAAGTCTTGCCTACTCCCGTTGGGCCTGTAAACAGAAGATTTCCATGCTTTTCAGAAAATTCATCTACAAACCTCCGGCAGGTATCCACCACCTGAACCATATATTCCTTTACCGTTTTGTCCAAAACCGGTATCTTCCTTGCATCATCAAAATAATCAAAAGAAAAGGTTGAAAAATTCTCCTTGGCTATAATCTCTTCAATATTGGACTGAGCATAAAGATACTTCATTTCTGCCTGACGAAAACAGTGACATTTCTTTCCCTGCCGATATCCCGTATCCTGACAGTCCTTGCAGCGATAATGGGTCTCCATATAATCCACCGGAAAACCGGCTGACTGAAGAAGAATCGCTTTCTGCTCTCTCAAATCAGCAATCTCTTCCCGAAGGTCCTCCAGCGCCTTTTTGTCTCCTCCCAGAAGTCTCCTGGCACTCTCCACCGCTCTTGTGCTGATGGAGTCTTCCAGCTCTTTCATAACCGGAATTCTTCTGTAAACCTCCTGAACCCTTTCCTCCAGCTGATGACGGTTCTTCAGCTGCTGCTGCTGATACCCCCGCATAATTGCGTCATACTGGGAATTACTTAATGGCATTGCATCCTCCTTACTGCTCTTTTAACTGCTGAAGCACCAGGGCGTCATAGTCAATATCCCTCTGCGGAAAGTTCTGGAACTGATTTTGAGCCGGTTTCGGCTGAGGAGTATTCCTGATGCCTGCAGGGTGGGTCTTTTTGTCCCGTCCCGCATGCTGCACATCCAGATTTCTCACATCCGCCATAGAACGAACTTTTGCCTTTTTCCACTGGGAAAGGATCTTGTCCGCGTACTTAAAGCTTGGAGTATGGGTGGCCTCCATAGTTCGGTTGCAGGCTTCCAGCACCAGTTCTCTGGTAAATCCATACACTCGGAACCATTTATCCATCATCTCCCGCTCTGTGTCTCCCGGCTTCCTGTCATTTAAACCAAACGCTCTCATAACTGCAAAGGAATCCTTTGAAAAGGAAGAAGCGTAGGCCTTAGCCTGGTCAACTGTTTTCAGTCCCTTCTCGTGCCAGCTGATAGCTACCGTTTCAATATAACGGATGCTGCTGTGGCCGCCCTGGACGCAATATTCCACCACATATTCCAGCAGCTCTGCAGACATATGAAGTCCATCATAGAGATATGCAAAAATCTGGCACTCCCTCTGGGTAAACACTTTGTTCATATATTTCTGAGCAATGTAAAGCAGCTGAGAAAAATCCTCATCTCCTGCCAGACTGCTGATCTTCTCCGGAGAGTAGGAATCCCTCTCCTGCTCATAATTCTCCCGTTTTTCGGGCTGTTCTTCCAAAGCAGGAGCTGCAGCCTTATTCTGGGAGACCATCACCGCGCAGGCTGTCTCCGATGGCCCCCGGCTCAGTCTTTCTTCCTCCGCCAGCACCCCCGCCTTCTGCCAGTAAGCAAGCGCTCTTCCCACGTCGGCTTCTGTATGATTCAGAGCGTCAGCAATCATGGAAACGGATATGGTTTCCCCCTGATGCCTGAGTACATAGAGATACTCCTTAATATACTCGCCATTGGCCTGTGCCATCGCGTGATCAATAAATTCATTGGAAACCATCGTCACATTCAGCGCAAAACTGCTTTTCAAATTCACCGTCTTAACCTCTTCCCTTTTTCTTGTTGTTATCATACCACACCCCTGCGCAAAAAGGAATAGCCCCAGTTATCCACCAAAAAAAATGTGGATAATGTGGATAATGTGGACAGCCCTGACGAATACCATTAAAGGCCATGTCGAAACCAGTCGAAATCCCGATAAAATGGCGGTTTGTAAAATTGTGAGACGATATTTTATGTAAATTAGAAAATCCACATAGTCTCTTTACATAAAATGTTGAAAACTATGTGGATAATGTGGATAACTATCTTTTTAATAGATTTTCTCCCACTTTTACAATATCTCCGGCGCCCATAGTTATCAACAAATCACCGTGTATACATTTTTGCAAAATAAATTCTTCTATTTGATCAAATGTGGAAAAGTAGTGGGCCTTTCCTCCTGCTTTTATAATTCTGTCCTGTATATCTTTTGAACTTATCCCAAGAGTATCCGTCTCTCTGGCCGCATAAATATCTGCCAGAATTACTTCATCCGCAAGGGAAAGAGCCTGGGCAAATTCATCTAAAAAGGCCTTGGTTCTTGTGTATGTATGAGGCTGGAATACAACCCAAAGCTTATTATGTGGATAATGTTTTGCTGCCTCCAGCGTAGCCTGTATTTCCTGAGGATGGTGTGCATAATCGTCAACAATGGTAATTCCGTTTACTTCTCCTTTTTTCTCAAACCTGCGGTTAGTTCCTGTAAATTTGGAAAGTCCTTCTTGAATACGCAAAAGAGAAATTCCCAGCTCCGCACAAGCCGCCGCCGCTGCAAGAGAATTGTAAACATTATGCTCGCCGGGAACTCCCAGAGAAACAGAGCACACCTTCTCTCCCCGAATCACCAGATCGTAGGAAGGCCTTGCCATCTGATCAAACCGAATATTTTCTGCCCGGAAATCACAGTCTTCTTCTTTTCCAAAGGTGACGATCCTGCACGTAAGCCCCTCTGTTATCTCAGAAAGTCTGGGAACAGCACGATTAAGAATCAGCGCACCTCTTTCAGGAATCCGTCCTGCAAACAGATGAAAGGAATGTCTGATATCCTCAATATCTTTAAAGAAATCCAAATGATCCGCTTCTATATTTAATATAACCCCAATGGTAGGATTAAATTCCAAAAAGCTGTTGGTATATTCACAGGCTTCTGTAACGAAAAGATCAGAACTTCCTACACGAATATTTCCCCCAATAGAATTGAGAATTCCTCCTACGGAAATGGTGGGATCTTCATCGGCTGCCAGCAGAATTTCCGTAATCATGGAGGTCGTAGTGGTCTTTCCATGAGTTCCCGCCACAGCCACAGAATGACGGTAATTTTTCATCATCTGTCCTAAAAGCTGAGCTCTGGTGAGCATCGGAAGTCCCATCTCCACCGCTCTTTTGTATTCCGGATTATCTTCATGAACAGCGGCAGTATAGACCACTGCCTGGACCTGAGAGCTTATATTCTCTTCCCTCTGACCAATATAGATTTTTACCCCTCTGGCCTCCAGATGGTCTGTAAGGGAAGAACGCTTGGCATCTGAGCCGGAAACGGAAAATCCCTCATCTATAAGAATTTCCGCCAGGCCGCTCATGCTGATACCTCCGATTCCTATAAAGTGTATTGCTTCTGGTTTATGAAAATCAATCTGATACATTCTATCATCCATCCTTCTATGTATTTGGTCCCGACTGCACGGGGTATTTCTTCGTTAACAGCAATTAAACTGAACTGCTGTTTCCGAAACCCTTGACAACTTTTCTTACGTGATCTGAAAGCGTCCTGATTTTATTATATAAAAAAAACAGGAGAAAATCCACTGGTTCCCCCCTGGTTTTCACCGGATATAAAACGATCTCTACTCAAAAACAAAACTTTGTCAGCACAGATGGAACCTGATATAATTAAAAAAGCCATATCTTGGATGATGCAAAAGCAAAAAAACAGCAGGCGTAAGTTTGAACCATATCAGGAGGAATCATACAGTGAAAACGAAAAAATTATACAGCGCTGTTCTGGTCATAGCGCTATTGGCCTTAAATGGCTGCGGAGAAAAACAGGAAACCCAACGTGTTTCCCTGCCTTCCCAATCCCTTACCACTTCATCTCCTCAAACAGAGTCTGAAACACAGGCGCTCTCAAAGGACAGTATTTCAGAGAATATTATTATAGAAGAAACTGTCTGTGAACCAATTATGGAATCAATGGACTGGTCCAGTTACTTTGACGGACTCAATGGCTCTGCCGTAATCTATAGTCCTGGGGAAAATTCTTATCAAATATATAATCAGGAATTGGCCTCCACACAGCGCTCTCCCTGTTCTACTTTTAAAATAATCTCTTCTCTAATTGGGCTGGAAAAGGGAATCATTGTACCGGAAGATTCGGTCCGACCATGGAGCGGTGAGATTTTCTGGAATCCGGATTGGAATCAGGATATTAACTTTGAAGACGCCTTCCGCGCTTCCTGTGTCTGGTACTTCAGACAGGTGATTGATGAAATCGGTGCAGATACCATTCAGAAAGAATTGAACCGGCTGGAATACGGCAATTGTGATATATCTGACTGGGAAGGAAAGCTAAATACAAATAACAGCAATCGGGCATTAACCGGCTTCTGGATTGAATCATCCCTGAAACTGTCTCCCAAGGAACAAACAGAGGTAATGGAACGAATTTTCGGGAATCAATCCGGTTACTCCAAAGAGACATTGGAGGAATTGAAAAACGTCATGCTTGTATCAGAAGAGAAAGAAACCGGCCTTTCTGTTTACGGCAAAACAGGAATGGGAAAAGAAGAGGGAATCACAGTTGACTGCTGGTTTACAGGTTTTGCAGACAAAGCGGGAGATCAATTTTATTTCTGTGTCTATCTGGGAGAATCTGACGGGAAAGAGATCTCCAGCGGCAAAGCAAAGGAAATTGCCCTGGATATAATTTCTGACTGCTAAAAGGCCCGTTGGCAGCGTTCACCGTTTTTACAAAAGAATTCGCACCCGTCTATTGTTTGCTGTAATTGGGTTTTATCTTGCATGATCAAATCACTCAGCCCCTTATTTCCTCGTTCCTGCGGCATTTATGTTTCTGCCAAGGCCTATCAGAGATGGTCAATCTGTGCAGAAGGTGTGAATCCTCTAAAATCAGGGAAAATCAAGAATTCACAATTTTTTCACAAAATAATTAGCACTCGCCTCTTGACTTTGCTAATAATGCGTGTTATATTACATATAGAACAAAGGAAGAGAAATAAAAAAGGAAATGAAAATTTCCGGCAGCTGAATCTTCCGGTTCCAGGAAACAAGGTAATTGTATATAGCGTTTATAGAAAAGGAGCGATGATTTATGTTAATGCCTAGTATTTTTGGAGATAATTTATTTGATGACTTTTTCGATTTTCCTTTTGGAGGGTATCAGACCTCTGAGATGATGAGAACAGACATAAAAGAAACCGATGGAGGTTATGAAATTACCATGAATCTGCCAGGGGTGAAAAAAGAAGATGTAAAAGGCGAACTGAAAGACGGTTATTTAACTGTAAGCGCCTCTTCTTCTTCCAGTAAAGATGAGAAGAACCAGGAAGGCAGATATATCCGCAGAGAGCGTTACAGTGGTTCCTGCAGCAGAAGTTTCTATGTAGGTGATCAGATTACGGAAAATGATGTAAAAGCTAGATTCGAAAACGGCACTTTGAAATTGCTGGTTCCTAAGAAGGAAGCAAAACCGGCAGTGGAGGACAAAAAGTACATTGCCATTGAAGGATAATAATCAGATCAAAGCTTACCCTGGAAAAGGGATTGCTTTAAGATTATTTTAATATAGATGTTTTTTCTGTCAGAAGGAGGAATGACATATGTTAATGCCCAGTATTTTTGGTGAAGATTTATTTGATGATTTCTTTGGATTCCCATTTGATGACAAAGAGATGAAAAAGGCGGAAAAAAAGCTGTATGGACGCCGGGGCAAAAACCTGATGAAGACAGATATTAAGGAAACAGACTCCGCTTATGAGCTGGAGATGGATCTGCCTGGATTTAAGAAAGACGAAATCAAAGTATCTCTGGAAAACGGTTATTTGACGATCAGTGCTGCCAGAGGTCTTGATCAGGATGAACAGGAGAAAAACACCGGCAGGTATATCCGCCGTGAGCGTTACGCCGGATCCTGTGAACGAACTTTCTATGTGGGAGAGGATCTCACCCAGGAAGATATTAAAGCGGAATTCAAACATGGTATCCTGAAGCTGACCATTCCAAAAAAGGAGGAACAGCCAGCTGTAGAAGACAAAAAATATATTGCCATTGAAGGCTGATCTTCAATAAAACAGAGAGTGCTGACTCATTTATATGGGGCAGCGCCCTCTGTTTTTATTTACCATTTTATTCGTAAACTGTTTCTGTTTCCAAATCCACAATCCAAAACACGGTTTCTTCTGTCTTTGTATCCGCATCCGGAAGATTTCCAATGTCTCCGTTTCTTCCGTTTGCTTCCAGTCCCTGGAAAGGAAGACTGTATTTTGTTGTAAAAAGGATACGCTCCAGCTGATACACGGAAGCTGCCGCATATCCGCTTTTACTGCCTTCTTCACCGGCGCAGGAAGCAGTCACTGTAACCCGGTTCTCAACCGCGTCTGCCTTAATTCCTATATGAAGATCCTCATTTCTTTCGTATCTGCAAAGCTTGTTGTCCAGACCAGCGTTTCGCATGTATACCCAGCCGTCAGGACGAATCACCGCGCTGGTTATATTCTGCCCATGTCTGTCCTGGAGAAATATGGCGATACCGGAGGATTTCACCTGTCCCACCTTAAGCTTTGCCTTAATCTCCACAAGGCTTCCAGGGCGAAACAGCCTCATAGCTCTGGTTCTGTTATAAGGATCACAATCTCTAAGACAAAGTCCGCAGCAGCCGTCAGAGGTTTTAGAAAGCTGAGCCTGATTCCAGGAAGGAACATAAAGATTCCATGTATTTCTCAGCTTCTCTTCTGTCATCTCTTCCATCCGGTCATGGACATCCTGATTCCACACACTCTTAATTGGAACTGGCACCCTGGCTATCCACATATCCTCTTTATTCACACTGTAAGCCACCCACATTGCCATGTCATCAGGGCTCTGGTTTGCTTCTGTGATCCCTCTCACATACTGAGGTCCCAGATTCTTAAGCCTTCCTTCATAACGACACGGCTCTGTCTCAGGTACAATAGCTGCCAGGTTATCGAAATCTACTCCATTGTCTCCTGTCTGTACCGCCAAAGGCCACCGGTGGGCGCTGTCCGCCGTTGGATTGTACACCAGGGCATATTTTCCATCAGCAGTTTTCTGACCCCATACCTTTCCGCTTGCTGTCTCAATGGACACAGACTTTTTAATAGGAGTCCAGTTTTGGCCTCCATCTTCGCTTATGCTGGTCATGGAATCCTTAAACACACCCATAATCCGTCCGTCTGGCAGCGTGTAGTAGGACAGAGCTCTTCCATCCGGCCTGGAAAAAAAAGCTGTATCCAGCCTCTCTTCCTCCCACCACTGCTGCGTTACCAGACGGTTTTCCAAAAGCTCCCGGCAGGCCTGACGAAACCCTTCATCCTCTGATTCCTTATAAAACGGAAAGACATCGGTATTTTCCTTGTTATAGCCTCCCGGCTCATTGTATCTCAGCCAATAAATGGGGGAGAGAGAAAAATCAGAATAAACCTCACGAACAGCTCGGCCTACGCCGTATCCATTGTTGGGCGCAGTGTGGCAGTCAGGAGACAGGCCATAAAAAGTCATCACCAGAAACCGTCCTGAACTGGCCGTATAAAATCCCATCCTGTGATGGACAATGCAGGGAATTCTAGCCGTATGAATGTACTCTCTCTTAGGCCCCCGATAAGGCTCACTGGAAATATCAATAGAAGGAAAGACCTCAATGGGATTTTCCCAGTGAATTCCGTCTTCCGAAAAACAGAGAAATGCGGCAGAAGGAGGTTCATGTTCACTGGATGGACCGCCAAGATACTCATAAACAAACTTTCCATGAAACCATGCCACCATGGGGGCGTGATTATAAGTAAACCCTCTTCCTTCAGGGGACAATTCCTTATTCTTTGCCGCTCGCACAACTTGATAACAGCAGGCACCAGCTGCGTGGCGCAGTCCTCCATCCTGAAAGCGCACATCCGCTTTTTCTTTATTATGGCAGTGAATGTCATCATTTGCCATTTGTATCTCTCTGTAAGTCATATATACCTCCTGTGAATTTACATTATTTGATCTTCTCTTCTGCAGCAGGAAAAGCAGCCGCACTCTTTCTGCCGCTGCTTTCTCTATTATCAGCCCTTTACAGAGCCCAGTAAAATTCCCTTTTTAAAATACTTCTGCACAAACGGATATACGCAGATAATAGGCACCATAGCCACGAAAATAGCTGCAGATTTCAGGTTCTGCTGGTTCAAAAGCACATCATTCTGCACTACGTTTCTGAAAGCTGTAGACGCATCGCCGCTTACAATAACAACTCGCTTCAGCACCTGCTGAATGGTCTGATACTTGTCACTCTTTAAGTACATCTGCGGAACCAGGTACTGATTCCAGATCTGTACTGCGTAAAACGTGCCGATCGTAGCCAGAATGGGCTTTGACAGGGGCATATATACTTTTGACAGAATCTGAAACTGATTGGCTCCGTCTACCGTAGCCGCCTCCTCAAGCTCCCCTGGAATCCCTTCCAAATATGTCTTACAAATAATAAGGAACTGGGTATTGATCATACTTGGAATAATCATAACCAACGGGTTGTCTACAAAACCACAGGCGCTGTAAATAATATACTGGGGAATGATACCGGCCTCGAATACCCATGTGATGGTAAATAATCCCATAATTACATACCGCTGTTTTAATTGAGGCCTTGATAAGGCATATGCGGTAATATAAGTTCCAACAATAGCCACAATGGTTCCCGCAATGGTGTAAATAAAAGAGTTCATCAAACCGCCGAATACATTGAGATCATCATTACTGAGAACGTATTTAAATGCTTCCAGGTTGAACCCCTTTGGAAAAAATGTCACTTCACCTCTTGCAAGGTAAGTTCCGTCGCTGCAGGCAATAAAGAAAATGTAAATAAAAGGATATACACAGAGCAGCGCAATAAGGATTAAAATTGTATTATTTACTATGTCAAAAAGCTTTACTTTTTTCTTCATTTTGTTCCGTCCTTCCTCCTGCATCCTGTCTTAGAACAGACGTGTTTCCGAATACTTGGCTGCCAGCTTATTGGCAATGATTACCAGGGCAAAAGCAATCAGTGACTTCAGAATATTAACTGCGGTGCCATAGCTGTAGTCCGGAAAACCTGCGGATTCAAAGGCAATTCGATATACGTAGCTCTGAATAACATCTGCGGTCTCATAAACGCTTGGATTATACATCAGCAAAATACGGTCAAGGTCTACAGAAAAAATATTTCCAATACTGATAATCAGCATTATAACAATAGAACTGGAAATCTGAGGCAGTGTAATGCGAAACATTTTCTGCCACCGGTTGGCTCCGTCTACTTCTGCCGCCTCATAGAGAGACTGGTCAATGGAAGTAATGCCGGCCAGATAAATAATGGAAGAATAACCAAAGGTCTGCCAAATCTGAAGGATAATATACAGGGGACGGAACCATTTAGGCTCTGCCATAAAGTATATAGGATCTCCCCCGAAAAACTCTATAATGCTGTTGATTAATCCGTAGGAAGGGGAAACCAGGGTATACAAAATCGAAACCATAACCGCCGAAGAAATGAAATAAGGCAGAAAGCTTAAGATCTGTACGCCGTCTTTGATTTTTTTAACCCGAACCTCATTTAAAAACAAGGAGAATAAAATGGGAATGGGGAATACTACTACGATAGAAAGGACAGCCAAAATGACTGTATTCTTTACAAGGGTAAGCATATATGGATCTGTAAACACCCGCTTAAAGTTTTCCAAACCAACCCATTTGCTTCCAAAAACGCCCTGAAAAGCGCTGAAATCCTCAAAAGCGATTACCATACCTCCCAAAGGTCCCAGCTTAAACAGAATCAAAATAATGATTCCTGGTATCAGAAGAAGATACAGCATATAATTTTTCTTTAAATCTTTTTTTATCCTCTGCCCCAGCGGTTTCTTCGGCTGTGCTGACACAGCGGCGTTTTTACTCCTTTTGGACATTATAACCTCTCCCTTCCATTGTATCTCATACAATAAGAGAGGGGGAGGAAACGCCTGTCTCGTACCCCCATTCTCTTACTGCTGCTATTTACTGGCCATATGTGCTGCGGAACGCATCCAGCTGAATCTGCTCAATTTCCTTATATCCCTTAGCCTCTTTGTCATCCAGGAATGCCTGCCAGTTTGCCTCGTTCAGCTCTGTCTGTCCTGTAACAAAAGATGTTAAATCAGCAGTGATCTCTTCACCCAGAGAAGCAGTCAGCGTATCCAGTGTCTCCAGCTGTTCATCTGTAAATTTTATGTTGTAAGCCTTCATCAGGTGTTCTTCATCAAACAATCTGGAGGCCGCTTCTTTTACTACATCGCCGTTCCACTCATAGAACGCTTCATCGTCTACTGGCTTACATACAGTATAACGGTCATTTAAGAAGGACCATTTCTTCTCACCTGCTGGTTTTGCCTCCTCTGTGGAATAATCTACAATATACTGCTTCTTTCCGTCTACTACTTCAAAACTTTCCCCTTCAACACCCCAACTGCAAAGGGTCTGTCCTTCTTCACCCCAAAAATAATCAATAAACTGAATGATCGTCTTTGCCGTCTCATCATCCGCGGCTGCATTGATAACAGTGGCTCTTCTTTCATTGTAAGGCAGATCCACCTGATATTTCATAATATTGCCGTTTTCATCCTTTATGTTATCCAGCACTGCCATCTGGAAATCCGGGTCTACATCTGGTCCTCCATTGTCCATGAACCACTGAGGACGGGTAAAGAAGTCATAACCAATGGAACAGTCGCCATTTAACATAGCTGCCTCCCAGTCGCCCTCCGCATAGGAACCTGCCACCCATTCAGGATTAACAAGTCCCTCATCATACCAGCCTTTCAGGACTTCCATCATATGGTAGAAATTGTCTGCATAAATGTCCATTCCATTCTTAGCTGATCTGTAGTAAATACCATTGGATTCCTCTGAGGAAATATTATTGGCGCAGTCAAACCATGCAGCAAAGCGGAAGAATGTCTCTCTGCCGCACAGAGGATAGTAGTTTGGATTATTCTGTCCATAATATGCCTTTAACGTTTTCATGGCCTCTGTAAAATCGTCTACAGTCTCAATCTGAGCCGGATCCACGCCGGCCTTCTCAAAATGGTCAGCCCGGTAGAATACAACGTCTGCTAAGGTGGGAGTTTCGCTTAGCAAACCGTAAATGGTTCCATCTTCATTGGTTACCAGCTTGGCGTAATCCGGATTCCCATCCAGATATTTCTGAATATTAGGAGCATACTCCTTAATCAGCGGCGCCAGATCACGGAAAGCTCCCTGAGCTCCATATACGTTTGCCTGAGCCTGTCTGCATAAAGTTGCATCTGTAAGAGTTCCTGAAATCAGTCTCTGGTCAACCTCTGCATAAGTATCTGTTTCATTGTCCGGTCCCTTTACATATTCTACATGAACGCCCGTTCTTGCTTCCGCCTCATCGTACCACTTCAGCTCTTCAATCCAGTCCACAAACGGTCCCCTTAAAAACATAGTGTAAGTCTTAGAACCATCTGCTGTTTCCTGACCCCCTGCTGTTTCCCCACCTTCTGTTGCCGGAGCGGTGGTGCTGTCCGTACTCCCGCTTGTGCCGCATCCCGTAAGCAGGGTCCCCGCCAGGGCCAGGGCCATAAGTGTCGCTGCTGCTCTTTTCTTTCTCATAAAATTTTCCTCCTACCTTTTCACTGTGTATTTTTCATAAAATATCGGTTCCGCATGTAAACCCTTCCCCGTATTTAACTGTCTTTTTTCAGCTTTTTGCTTTCCGCAAAATGAATTCCGTAATCAATAGCGTTCTTTAAGCTTAACTCATTGGCAAGTCCCGTTCCCGCCTGGTCAAAGGCTGTGCCGTGATCTACGCTGGCCCGGATAATGGGAAGGCCAAGGGTGATATTCACTCCCTCCACCGCATCCCACTGTTTCCTCTCTTCATTATATACAAACCCCAATACCTTCAAAGGAATGTGCCCCTGATCATGGTACATGGCTACCACTATGTCGTACCAGCCCCCTCTTGCTTTGGAAAAGATGCTGTCCGCGGGAATTGGGCCGTCCGCCTCTATTCCCTCCCTTTTCGCCTCCTGTACAGCCGGAACAATCTCCTCTATCTCCTCCCTTCCAAAAAGGCCGTTCTCTCCACAGTGGGGATTTAATCCCGCCACCCCGATTTTAGGCTTCTGGATTCCCATATCCCTGCATGCCTGATGGGCAATACGGATTACCTCCAGAATCCTCTCTTTCTTTGCCAGATCGCAGGCCTGTCTTAAAGATACATGAGTAGAAACATGAACCACTCTCAGATTATGATGGGCCAGCATCATGGTGTATTTTTTTGTGTTGGTATAATAAGCGTAAATCTCTGTGTGGCCTGAAAAATGATGTCCCGCCAGATTCACTGCCTCTTTATTCAGTGCATTGGTAACGGTAGCGTCTATCTTTCCTTCCATAGCCAGATTTATTACCTTTTCCACATAACGAAAAGCTGCCTCCCCGGCCATTGCAGAAACCTTTCCTATTTCCAGTTTCCTGGGATCCACCAGCGCCATATCCAATACATCAATAATGCCCCACTGATAGATTCCCTGAGAAGGATCTGTCACAGAATGGATTTGAATCCGCTCCTGCCCCACCAAGGTTTTGGCCTGTTCCAGCATACAGGCATCCCCTACCACCAGAGGCCGGCATCTTTTATAGACCGCTGGATCTGACAGAGCCTTTACCGTTATCTCCGGTCCAATACTGGCCGGATCTCCCATGGTAATTCCAATAATCGGTTTCATTTTCCGCCCCCTATCTTAACCCCGCCTCTTTATTTTCTGTCAGTACCTTATGAATGGCGTCAAGACCTTCCTGAGAAATCTGATTAAAAGGCGCCCGGCATTTTCCAACTGGATATCCCAGCATGGCCACTGCTGTCTTTACAATGGTATTTGGATTTCCGTATTTAAAACAATTTCTGAAGGATCGGATGGCATCCTGGGCCTTTCTGGCCCCCTCTAAATCTCCTGCTGCAAATTTCTCATATATAGCAACCATATTTTCCGGATATACGTTGGCACATCCGGCAATTCCTCCGCCTCCGCCTGCCAGAAGATTCCACAAAATCAGGGAATCATTTCCTGACAGTACCGTAAAAGCTTTATTTCTTGTCCGTTCAATATACTGAAGCATGTTGTCAAAATTTCCCGAAGAATCCTTTGCGCCCACAATATTGTCAATGTCCGCCAGCTTTGCTACAGTAGCCGGAGCCAGGGTGTTTCCCGTTCTTGCAGGAATATTGTACAGGACTATAGGTATATCAACGGCCTGTGCCACCGTTCTGTAATGCTCATACAGCTCACTTTGTGAAGCCGCCGCAAAAGACGGTGTAATAATAGAAAGGATATCCGCTCCCAGGGCTTTTGCTTTCCTGGACATTCGGATGGTATCCTTTGTGCCGATACAGCCGCATCCTGCGTATACAGGAACTCGTCCTCCCGTTTCTTCTATTACAATAGAAAGTACCTTTTCCTTCTCCTGCTCATTGAGAATATATCCCTCTCCATTGGTACCAAAAGGAAAGATTCCGTGAACCCCGGCTCCAATAAGACGATTTACCTGGTTTCTTAATTCCTGTTCATTGATGGTCTCATCCTCATTCATGGGAGTAATAATGGGAGGAATAATTCCCTTTATCTCAATCATTTTTTGTCTCCTCCTTCCATAATCTGAAGATACAGCCTCCTGGCATCCTCATATGTAATTTCCCGTTTATTATTATTTAACAGCCTCTTTACCTCAAGACCTGACTTTGTAAGCTCCTCTAAGTCCTCCATGCCTACCCCCCATTCTGTAAGAGTAGTTGGAATTTCCAGATTGCGTATCATCTGTGCCATCCGATTGAGAACCCAATCCCCTTTCTCCTCCAAGGTTTTCGCCGTCTTATCTTCTCCCAAAGCGTCGTAAATCTCCCCAAATTCCCTTAAGCATGCCGGTTTGTTAAACCTCATCACCGGCAGAAGCAGAATGGCGTTGGCAACTCCATGGGCAATGTGATATTTGCCTCCCAGCGGGTAGGAAAGAGCATGTACCGCCGTAGTTCCTGATGAAGTAATGGCGATTCCCGCATAAAAAGCAGCTCTCAGCATATTCGTTTTTTCTTCTACAGCCTCCGGATTCATACATGCCTTTTCCAAATTGGCAAAAATAAGCTTCAGAGCCTCCAGGGCAAATAAATTACTGAAAGGATTTGCTTTATTGGAGGTATAACATTCAACTGCATGGGCCAGAGCATCTATTCCTGTGGCCGCCCCTATCTTTTTGGGAAGATCTCGAATCATCTCCCCATCTAAAATAACATAATCAGCAATCATATCCGGATTGACAATTCCCACTTTAACTTCCTGCTCCGGAACTGCCACAATGGCGTTTGGCGTTGCCTCCGCGCCTGTTCCCGCAGTGGTGGGAATCATCACTGTATCCACTCTCTTTTGCCCAAGAAGGGGCTCTTCCAGAAGCTGTTGGATTCCATACCATCCCTCCGCCGTCACAGATGCCAGCTTAGCCGTATCCATAACGCTTCCGCCTCCCACAGCGATAATCAGATCGGCCCTCATATTTTTAAACTGATCTACTACTTTCTGAACCTGGTGATAATCAGGCTCCGCCGGCAGGTCATCTATAATTTCCAGCTCTACTTGGCATTTCTCCAGCCTGTCCAAAACCGGAGCAAGAAGCCCTGCCCCCTGAATTCCCTTGTCTGTAAAAATCACTGCCTTATAGTACTTTCCCTTTATAATTGGCACCAGCTGATCCAGCGCGTTTAATCCGCTGTAAACAGCTTTTGGCAGCTTAAGCGAGTATTGTTCCACCATTTTCTATCTCCTTATCCTGTAATCATCTGTTCTATATCTGTCAAAAGCTCCGGAGAGCCAAATCCTCCTGACTTAGATATGATCCACTGTCGCCCCCTGTTTAAGTTAATAGAGGACAGAACCGTTCCCTGGCTTAACTCCTTGCAGATGGTAATCTCATGGCAGTCAATTTCATGGAAAAAACTGTTTAAGGTGTCTCCTCCGATAATCATCACTGTTGCTTCCATCCCCATATCCAGTAAATTTTTCACTACATTTCCCAGTGAATCGGCAATACGCACTCTGGCAGTTTCCAAAGGGATCCTCTTCTCCTGCATGTAAGTTTCCACAGCTCCCGTATCGGAAATTCCCGTCTCCAATACACAGGTTTGACCGCTGTCACAAATCTTTTTCAGCCCTTCCAGCCATCTCCTTCCTTCTTCAGAGTCCAGATAACCCTGGGAAAACTGCTGTTCTGGCGTCATAGTAATCCGCTTTACACCTTTATCCTCTGCGTATTCAATTTGTTTTCTGGATACTCCGTTGACGCTTCCACAGGCAATGAAAAGTTTTTTTGTAACCGCCGGATTAAAAAGAAATCCTTTTTTCAGCTCTAAATGATCTGCCAGCACAGAAGCAAAACCTGCACAGCCTGCCATAACACCCATAGTTTTGTCTTTTAACAGAGCCTCTGTAATCTTCCCAATATCTTCATTTGTTTCCACATCAAAAATTCCTATCTCCGGACTTTTTCCTTTTCTTACAGTTTCTCCCCTGGAATAAAGAGCCACATCTGCTGGAATGTTCTCAAATAATTCTGATACCTTTGATGTTTTTACCGGATCATAAGGATCCTGTCCAAATACACTTTCCTGAACTGGAAGGCCGTTAATGTAATGAATCCCATTCTTCGTCACCCTGTTAATGGCAGGAAACGCCGGAATAAAGGTTAAGTAAGGCTGTCCGCTGGCTTCCAAAGCTGCCCATAGTTCAGGGCCGATATTTCCCCTCATACCGGAATCTGTCTTTTTATACAAATAGGTAACCCCTGCCTCCTTAGCCATTTTTGCTAAAGCATAAACAATCCCATAGGCAGCTTCAGGTTTTAAATGCCTGGTCTCTGTATCTATAACCAGCACCTCTTTGTCAACGGAACTAAGCTGTTCCCTTGTTACAGTTCTTTGATTGAGAATCTTGGTGGCTATGCCCTTGCCGGCAAATTGTACTCCCGTGTCCAGAGCGCCTGTAAAATCATCTGCAATTACCAGAAGTTTAATCATAGTTATCTACCGCCATATTGTTCATTTTTGAAATATATTGCGTTTGTTTTTAAGTTTCATCTCCGATATCGCTTGCTTTTGTTTAATAATAACAATATATCTCTTTGGATTCAAGTTGAATTCTACAGTTTTTCCAATATTTTTCGTTTATTTTTGAAACATATCATTAGTTATCCTTTGCTTTCTTGGTATTTTTTGGTATAATTGTTTTATAATTAAACATTAACAAAGAAGGAGCAGACGGTGTGAAAAACAAAATAAAGATATTAGGGATCGCACCCTATGAAGGAATGAAGGCCATGCTGCAGAAACTGGCGGCCCAGAGAGATAATATTGAATTGACGGTTTACGTTGGAGATATGAACGAAGGCGTCAAAATTGCTTCCAGACATACGCTGGATGACTATGACGTCATATTATCCCGCGGCGGAACAGCAGAACTGATTTCATCTATTTCACCAATTCCGGTCGTGGAAGTAGAACTTTCTGTCTATGATATTTTAAGAGCTATGAAGCTTGCGGAAAACTACTCGGAACGGTATGCAATTGTAGGATTTCCCGCCATTACCAGAAGCGCCCAGTTTCTCTGCGATCTTCTTCAGTACAACATTGATATCTACACCGTTCACGATTCTGATCAGGTTTACCATACCCTGACGCAGCTCAGCTCCCAGGGCTACCGCATGGTGCTGTGCGATGTAATCACCAATTCCCAGGCGCTCCGCCTCGGTATGCGCTCCATCCTTTTTACCTCCGGCACCGAAAGTATAGAAGAAGCTTTGGACCAGGCAGTAAAGGCGGCCGGCACCTATGAGGGACTTATTTCCAAGGCAGAATTCTTCCGAACACTTTTAGAAGATTATTCCTATCATATATTTGTGTACGATGAACAGGGAGAGCTGGTTTACCTGTCTAAAGACCACACGTTTTCTTCGGCTATTACATCCGCCATGAAAAACTCTGTTCCTGAAATTCTGTCCACCGGAGGGAGAAAATTCTACCGGGATGAAGGAGGAATTCTTGTAGCCCTCAGAGGCTTCCGCAAGGTGATCCATAAGCAGACCTATGTGGTTTATTATGTTAATACCAGAAAGGTTCCCCTGTCCCTTATCCGCAACGGTATCCGGTATATAGACCGGGAACAGGCCTGCGATGAGTACTACTCCAGTTTTTACGGCATGACCAATTTGTACGCTCCTATCAAATCTGCTTTGGATAAAATCAGCCAGACAGATGATCCGGTAATGATTCTGGGCGAGGACGGAACCGGCAAGGGAGCCACAGCCTGCCTGATCTATATTCAAAGCCGTTTCCAGAACAAGCCTCTTGTTATTATTGACTGTTCCAGAATTCGTCCCAATGGCTGGACTTTTCTCACCAGTCACACCAATTCGCCCTTCAGCGACACCTCTACCACTATTTACATCCGGGAACTGGAATTCCTCTCTCAGGATCAGTTCCGAGAACTTTTTTCCATCATACGGGATCTGAAGCTTCACAAAAGGAATCGGATACTCTTTTCCTATACACTAAAAGAAAACCAGCCCATTCCAGAAGAATGTCAGCTGGTTATCAATCATTTTTCCTGTATCTGCCTGAAAGTTCCCCCACTCAGAAGCCAGTCTGAGGAAATATCCAATCTGGTTAATCTGTCCATCAGCAGCCTTAACATGCAGCTGGCAAGGGAAATTCTGGGTATGGAGCCGGAGGCTGTCCGTCTTCTTCAGGAATACTCCTGGCCCCACAATTACAATCAGTTTTGCCGTATTATGAAAGAATTGGTTCTGATGGCCCATACTCCTTACATTACAGCTTCCTCCGTATCCAAAATCCTTTTAAAGGAAGAACCTGGCCCCCAGACCGCCGCGCCTTCCCAGACCGGTCTTGATCTTAGGAAAACTTTGGAGGAGATTCAGCTGGATATTATCCGACGGGTCCTGGCAGAAGAAGAAGGCAACCAAAGTACAGCCGCCAAGCGCCTGGGCATCAGCCGAACTACTCTTTGGCGAATGATAAAAAAGCTGTCTTAAAGTGCTCCGTCTCCTTTCACACGGCTGTCTTTAGACACCTCTCATCTATCCGCTGCAGCATATAAAGAGAAGACCGTTCCTGCATTCAGGAACGGCCTTCTCTTTATACTACCTGATGTTTCGCTATGTAAACCGGGAAGATATCTGTACCTTTGACTTCCTTTCCCTTTGTAATAGTAACATTCTTATCTGTAATAATGGATTCTACTGTAGCATTCTCTTCCACAACAGTTCCCTGCATCAGCACAGAATTTCTCACTTTTGCGCCTTTGCCGATTTTAACGCCGCGGAACAGAATGCTGTTCTCCACGTCCCCCTCAATGACACAGCCATCTGCCGCCATAATGTTTTTAGCTCTGGAACCATTGATATAACGGGTTGGATTGTCATCACGGATCTTAGTGTAAATAGGATTGCCCTCAAAAAGGGCGTCCAGGTTCTCATCCTCCAGCAGCTTCATATTCTCCTCAAAGTAGCCGCGCATATCGCAGATCAGAGCCATATATCCCTCATATTTGTAGCCTCTTACATTCAGCTTGTCCAGCTGGGGAGCCAGAATATCTCTCTCAAAATAAACCTGCCCCTTAACAAAAGCCTTCTCAATCTGGTCAATCAGGAATGCTCTTTCCATAATATAAATATTCATAGAAAGATTCTGAATTCCCTTCTCCTTGGAGTTAATATAGATCTCCTTCACCTGTCCGTCTTCTATGTTAAAGGTGTAATACAGATCTCCAGTGACAGTCTCCTTATCTCTTACACCCTTTGGAATCTCGCTCTCTGTATACACAATGGTAACATCCGCCTGACTCTCCATATGAGCGGCAATAAGGGACTTAAAATCAAAGTTGACCGCAATATTGGCATCTGTCATTACTACATACTTTTCTTTCTGAGACTTTAAGAAATCAAGAATACTGGCCAAAGCCTCTACTCTTCCGTTATATACCTTAACCGTCTTCTCCGCAAAAGGAGGAACAATATTCAGTCCTCCGTTTTTGCGTACCAGATCCCACTCACGTCCCGAACCAAGGTGATCCATAAGAGAATGATAATTCTTGCGGACAATAATGGAAATATTATCAATGCCGCAGTTGGCCATACTTGATAAAATAAAATCTACCATGCGGTAACGGCTTGCGAAAGGAATGGAGGCCATCAGGCGCTCGCTTACCAGCTCCGGAACCAGGTTATCATAGCTGTTTGGGAAAATAATACCCAGTGCGTCTGCGTTGTGATTTACCATTGTTCTTCACCATCCTTTACATTCTCTCTAACCATGGCCTTGGGGCCAATCTTGGCATTGTCTCCGATCACAATGCCTGCGCCTATAGTGGCAACTCCGCTTTCGCCTTCTCCCGGCATAGCGCCCACCACAGCATTCTCGCCGATTACCACATTCTCCGCCACAATACAATGTTTTACCACTGCTCCGGCCTTAATATGGGTTCCGCCCATAACTACAGCATCCTCTACTTCTGCGCCTGGATCTACCTTAACCCCCGCAAAAAGAATGGAATGCTTCACATTTCCTTTCACCCGGCATCCATCTGTAATCATGGAATTCTCCACTACAGCATCACCGCTGATCTTATGTCCTGTCATACCGCTGTTGCGGCTGTAAATCTTCCAGTTTTCATCGAAAATGTCAATTCCGCTGTGTTCCGGATCCAGAACCTCCATATTAGCTTCCCAGAGAGACGATATGGTTCCTACATCCTTCCAATATCCATCAAAATGGTAAGCATACATTTTTCTTCCGTCTCTTAACAGATTGGGAATAATATTGTTGCCAAAATCATTCTGAGAATTGGGATCTGCCTCATCTTCGATCAGATACTTCTTAAGAATATCCCAGTTAAAAATATAAATACCCATGGAAGCCAGATTTGACTTGGGATTCTTTGGCTTTTCCTGGAATTCTGTGATCCTGTCATTATCGTCAGCAACCATCAATCCGAAACGGGATGCCTCATCCCACGGAACCTCCATAACCGCTACGCTGAACTCCGCTTCCTTTTCCTTATGGAAACGCAGGAAATCGCTGTAATCCTGCTTGCAAATCTGATCACCGGAAAGAATGATCACATACTGAGGATCATATCTCTCAATAAAAGAGATATTCTGGTAAATTGCATTGGCTGTTCCTTTATACCAGTCTGAGCCTTCTGCCTGCTGATAAGGCGGAAGCACATGTACGCCTCCGTACAGACGGTCCAAATCCCAGGGCTGTCCATTGCCAATGTATTCATTCAGTACCAGCGGCTGATACTGGGTAAGAATTCCCACGGTATCGATGCCAGAGTTGACGCAGTTAGACAGCGGGAAATCGATAATACGATACTTGCCGCCAAAAGGAACTGCAGGTTTTGCCAGTTTTTGGGTAAGCGCATACAGACGGGAACCCTGTCCGCCTGCAAGGAGCATTGCCACCATTTCTTTTGCCATATTATTTCCCCCTAAATATGAAATACTGATACTAAAATTATACCAAAAAATTCCAAAATGGGCACATTTTATTAAAATATTTTTAAACAAAATTTAAGGTTCTTTTTTGTTCAATACTATCCAAAAAATAATTCTTTTGTCTCTGCAGCAAAAGTTGTTTTTCTTGATAATTATTTTCATTTTAATCTCTTGCTTTTTCGGTTAGCTTATGCTAATATATATTCAGTTAGCAAAAGCTAACTACATGTGAATATTCTATACATTTAACCCTCTGGGTTTCCTTCATTTGACCCGTGAAGGATCATGACTCCTACGAAAAGCCGCCTCTGGACCGCATAACAGAGGCGGTTTTTTGTTCCCTTTTTCTGTATTATCCCTTACATTTCCCTGTATTTGTGTTATACTGTATTGATGTGAACTATATAACCGCTTTTCAGGAGGTGAAACAGGTGTCTGTTGCTGATAAATATATTGACTATGTGAAAAAAGAAGCCATTGAACGCCCTGAAAAATCCTGGGATAAGATGGTCCTTGGCTTTCAGGCCAACAAACTAAAGACCAAACTTCTCCCTAAAAAAGCCATATCCAAGGGCTATCAGAAGCTGGAAGCTATGATGATGTCTCTGGTTGCCGACTCGCTGTTTAAAGAAGGCAGCTATGTCTGGGGAAATATTTTCGCCCCCTGCGAAATCATGCAGAGTCTTGGCGTCCGAACCCTTTCCATAGAATGTCTTTCCTGTTATCTGTCCGGATATCATCTGGAAGACTATTTTATTGACTATGCTCAGAACATCGGGATTGCTCCTACCCTCTGTTCTTATCACAAAACTTTTCTTGGAGCGTCTGACAGCGGAGTAATCCCAAACCCTGTCTACGCAGTCGGAACTTCCCTTTCCTGCGACGGAAATCTTAATACATTTCGATATCTGGAGAAAAAAAGAGGCGTTCCCTTTACTCTTCTTGATATCCCCTACCGGGATGACGATACCTCTGTGGAATACCTGGCCCGGCAGCTGGAAGAGCTGAGCTATACCCTGTCCCAGGTATTTAAAAAGCCTTTTAAGCTGGAATCTCTTAAAGAGGCTATCCGTATTGAAAATGAAACCCGCCGCCAACTTGTAAAATTTTTCCATCTTCTTCAGGAGCATTTTTATCCGGGAGAGCTGATCAGTCAGCTGTATTTGATGATGGGAACCCATCTGCTCATGGGAACACAGGAATTTCTGGATTTGGTACGCTTTATGAACGAAGATATTCTTACCTATCCCGCCTTTGAGGGAAAAAGAATTCTTTGGGTTCATCTGCTTCCCTTTTATCAGGAAAGTCTGAGACAGTATTTTAACGGAAGCTCTCAGTATCAGATCTTCGGCAGCGATATCATCCTGGATTCCTGGGAAGACCTGGATGAAACCCAGCCATTTCGCTCCCTCGCAAAGAAATTAATCAGGAATATATATAACGGATCCTACTCTCACAAGGCCGACATGCTTTCTGATCTGGCAGACCGGCTGAAACCTGACGCAGTAATTCACTTCTGCCACTGGGGCTGCAAACAGGCATCCGGAGGCAGTATTCTGCTGAAGGAGCGAATGCAGGAAAAACACATTCCCATGTTGATTCTGGACGGAGATGGAATTGACAAGAGAAACAGCCACGATGGCCAGATCAAAACCCGTCTGGAAGCATTTTTAGAAATGCTGGAAGGAGAAAATAAGGCATGTTAGGTTATATATGCAAATACGCTCCTATAGAAATACTGGAATCCATGGGAGCAGTTATGAAGCGAATTGAACCGCAGGTATCAAACTTCAATCAGGCCGACACGCTGATGCATCCCAATATCTGCAGCTTTGCTAAGGGAATTCTTGAGGAAGTTCTTGCCGGCGGATATGAAGGAGTTATTCTTACTACCTGCTGTGACAGCATACGGAGACTTTATGACGTTTTGAAAGAGCAGCTTCCTGATCGTTTTATTTACATGCTGGACACCCCACGCATCACTGGGGACGGAGGCGCCGCGCTCTACGAAAAAAGGATTTTAGAAATGGCAGAGGCCTATAAAAAATTCTCAGGAAGGACTTTCTGCCTTTCCGCCTTTCAGAATCTGCTGCAGGAACGAACAGCGGCAAGGGCAGAAGATAATGCCAGTAAGGAAGGAAGGATTTCTATTGGCATTGCCGGAGCCAGGGCAAGCGAAAGTCTGAAATCAGTGCTCAGAGAAAGAAATGTGGAGGTAGTATTTGATCTGACCTGTACCGGCCTGGAGAGGAAGCTTTTATACAGCCGGCAGAATACGGTTTTAGAATACTCCAAAGGTCTTTTGGCTCAGTTTCCCTGTATGCGCATGATTAATACAGACCGGGATAAAATGCTTCTGGCCTATGCCGACAAGGCGGACGGAGTCCTTTATCATACCGTCCAGTTTTGTGACAACTACTCTTATGAATATGCCTGGTTAAAGGAAATTCTTCGTAAGCCCCTGCTGCTTCTGGAAACAGATTATACAGCTCAAAGCTACGGCCAGGTACTGACCAGAATCGAAGCCTTTCTGGAATCTCTGAAAAAAACAAAAAAAACGGCTGTTTGGCTGCCTAAAGGAGAGAAAGCTATGTATGTACTGGGAATTGACAGCGGTTCTACGTCAACTAACGCTGTAATTATGGATCAGAACAGAGAAATTAAGGCATTTTCTGTTGTTCGCACAGGAGCCAAGTCTGGAGAAAGCGCCAATCGGATTCTCGCCCAGGTTTTAGAAAAAGCCAATCTGAAAAGAGAGGATATTGGCCGTATCGTATCCACAGGATATGGCAGAGTAAGCATCCCTTTTGCAGACGAAAATGTAACAGAGATCAGCTGCCATGGCAGAGGCGCCCACTATTTTAACCCTGCCATCCGCACCATCCTGGATATCGGAGGTCAGGACAGCAAGGCCATACGTCTTAACGGCCGCGGGGAAGTAGTTGACTTTGTAATGAACGATAAATGCGCGGCGGGAACGGGGCGCTTCTTAGAAATGATCGCAAGAACTCTGGAGGTAGATATTGACGATCTGGGTCCTATTGCCCTTCAGTCTACAGAAAAGATTGAAATCACCAGCATGTGCTCTGTATTCGCTGAATCTGAGGTAATCTCCCTCATTGCCAACAACAAAGAAAAATCCGATATTGCTGACGGCGTCTGCCACGCAATTGCCAACAAATCCTATTCTCTCCTAAAAAGAGTCGGATTGGAAAAAGAATTTATGATGACAGGCGGTGTGGCTAAAAATCCAGGTGTCGTCCGTGCTGTAGAAGAAAAGCTTCAGGCCAGCCTTTATATCTGCCCTGAGCCGGAGATTGTAGGTGCCGCAGGAGCCGCCCTGTACGCTTTGGACAGCCTTATAGGAAAGCTGTAAAAAGCATCTGAAAATCACAAAAAAGCCGGAAGGCCGCCAGAGTCCTATTCCATAACATAACTTCCTATAAAGAAACAGCCATAGGAAGGATAGATCCTCTGCCCGGTTTCCGGCTTATTATGATATCATATCAAACTACAAACTTACGCCTGTTCTTTTTTGATTTTACAAAAGACTTGAGTCTCCAGAGGATTCAGCCAAGCTTCCTCCTGCTGGTCTCTGTGATTGTTTTCCGTCTCCAAAATCAATGTTCCGTTTTCTATCAGTGTCCATCCCTGATCCAGCTTTACCTTAGCCGGCTGACGGCTGAAATTCTGTAAAATGGCATAGTCTTTTTCCCCATCTGTACGGACAGT
Organism: Candidatus Hungatella pullicola; assembly: GCA_019114305.1. Classification (GTDB taxonomy): domain Bacteria; phylum Bacillota; class Clostridia; order Lachnospirales; family Lachnospiraceae; genus Hungatella_B; species Hungatella_B pullicola. The sequence continues at coordinate 29,764 of DXFU01000079.1, forward strand.
AACTTCCACCCCTTCCGGAATAACCTCTGCCGGTCCCTTTAAATCCATGAGGGCCGCCAATTTCTCATACAGATCATCATAAAACGCCTGTTCCATATCTGCGCAAATATAATATACCTGGCCCTTTTTGTAGAGGTGAGAAGTTAAAACAGGATATCCGGCATAAAAATCATCTGTATATTCCATTATGATTTCAGCTCCATCTGTCTTTACCAGCTCACACAAATTCCTGCAGGAATAAGTACGGGTCATTCCCAAACTGTTTTTTTCCAACGGGCGTCCATGATTTTCCTCCCAATCATACAGTCCGTCAATTTCAGTGCTGCGAAGTCCGGCTGCTTCCATCAGTCCGTGGGGAGTCCCCCCTAAAAAGCACCGGTCATTTTCATCTACAATGCCGGACCAATAAGTCATAACCAGACAGCCTCCTCCTTCCACATAATTTTTCAGCCGCTCCTCAAACTGCCCACGGAACAGATATGCCATAGGAACCACAACTAGACTGTATTGGTCCAGTGACTGAGTCATATCCGGAAGATCTACGTTAAGTCCCAGTCTCCTTAATGCCCTGTAAGACTTGGACACGGTCTCTTTATAATACAGCCCATCATTTCTCGGTCCCTGGGCATTTTCCATAGCCCACCGGCTATGCCAGTCAAAAAGAACCGCCGCCTTGGCCTCTGTCTCAGTTCCCGTTAAAAAAGAAAGATTGGAAAGCCTTTCCCCTACACGTGTTACTTCCCGAAGCACTCTCGTATCAGGACCTCCATAGTGATCAATGACCGCTCCGTGAAACTTTTCAGAAGCTCCCTGACTCTGACGAAGCTGGAAATAGAGGACGCTGTCTGAACCGTGTGCCACTGCCTGTAAGGAAGCAGCCTCCAGCATACCTGGCTTTTTCAGCTTGCTTACTCCCTGCCAGTTTGTAGCTGAAGGACAGGATTCCATGAGAAGGAAAGGCTTTTTCAGCAGAGTTCTCATAATATCATGCTGCATGCCGCTGTCTATAGCAGTCTCATATTCCTCCCTCTTATGCCAGGTAGGATAATTGTCCCAGGACACAAGATCCAGTCCATCGCAAAGCCTGTGATAATCCAGTCCCTGATAATCATACATAAAATTAGCTGTGACCGGTTTGTCAGAACCGCCATCCCGGATGGCCTGTCTCTCAAAAAGGAGAAAATCTCTTGTCTGTTCTGTGACAAACCGCTTCCAGTCCAGATTCAGTCCATGAAGCTGCCGTTCTCCTCTGGGAGACGGACTTTCAATCTGGGAAAAGCTTTGGTACTGGTGGCTCCAGAAGGTGGTGCACCAGGCATCATTCAGGGCGTCTATGGTCTTATATTTGTTTTCCAGCCACTGACGGAACTTGTCCTGGCAGAGAGGGCAGTGACACTCTCCTCCAAACTCATTGGAAATATGCCACATAATGACGCCGGGATGCTTGCCAAATTTCTTTGAAAGCATAAGATCAATGGCCCTTGTCTTTTCTCTGTATACAGGGGAGGAATGACAGAAATTATGACGTCCTCCAAACAGCTTCCTGTGCCGAGTTTCGTCTATCTGAAGCACCTCCGGGTACTTATCCGCCATCCATTTGGGACGGGCCGCGGAAGGCGTTGCCAGAATGGTGCTGATCCCATTTTCATAAAGCTGGTTAATCCGATCCTCCAGCCACTGAAACTCATATTTTCCTTCTTCCGGTTCCAGAACTCCCCATGAGAAAATTCCCATAGAGACCGTGTTAATATGGGCCTTCTTAAAGTACTCAATATCCTTTTCAAGGATTTCCGGATGTTTTAACCACTGCTCCGGATTGTAGTCTCCCCCGTGAAGGAGGCGCTTCTGTCCTGTAATCGCATTCATCTTTGCTTCTCCTTTTACGAAATATTCTCCAGGGAAATTCCTGAATTACTTTCATTGTAACTGGTTTCTGTAAAATAGCAAGAACTTAAAAAAAGAATTTCCAATGAGACCAGCTCACTGGAAATTCTTTTACCTACCAGTAAATTTTCCAATCCGGTGTAAGGATTCTGTGCAAAGCTTCCATATAGAAATAGTCACCCCAGATGACACACTCATCCACACCTTCCGGAGTACATGTATTATATGGAGTTTTCTTGGAATAGGTTCCGTGGAGAATCTGGCCGTTGCTCTCTTTTGTATCCTTTACCGCATAATGGTCAATCACTGACTTTAACATCTTTCTGGCCACAGCAGTATAATACTCCCGGTCTTCCGGTTCCATATACTTGCTCATCTCCAGCATTCCGCAAATGGCGATCACTGCTGATGAGGAATCTCTTGGCTCCTCATCTCCCTGGCCAAAGGTCAGATCCCAATAAGGGCACAGATCCTCAGGCAGATGTTCCAGAAAATATCTGGAAACTTTCTTAAAGCAGCCAATATACTCTTCTCTCTTTGTGTACCGGTAACCCACCGCAGTTCCGTACACCCCCCAGGCCTGGCCTCTGGCCCAGGCAGATCCATCCTTGTATCCCTGGCAGGTAGCCCCATGATCAGGAGCGCCCGTCTCCGGATTCATAAAGAATGTATGCCAGGTAGAGGCATCCTCTCGGATTACGTTGGCAAGAGCCGTGTGAATATGCTTTTCCGCAATTTCACGGTATTTTTCTTCTCCAGTCTCCTGAGTCGCCCAGTAAAGCAAAGGCAGATTCAGAAGGCAATCAATAATAAAACGGTAATTATCCTTGGCGCCCATCTCACCCCAGGCCTGAATAAACTCTCCCACCGGCTGAAAGCGGCTAATCAGCTGATCCGCGGCCAGAATCGCCGCTTCTTTTGCTTTCGCGGATCCTGTAAGCTTATAGGCAGCCACACAGGATAAGCTATATAAAAATCCCATATCATGGTGATCCACATCTACATGATTCT
>DXFU01000080.1 GCA_019114305.1 Candidatus Hungatella pullicola
CAACAGCAACTCGTTTATTCTATCACAGAGTTTTTTGTTTGTCAACAACTTTTTAAACTTTTTTCAAAGTATTTTTTAATTCCTCATTTTTCTTTCTGATAACAGAAGGAATTTTCTTGGAATTGTTTGCCACCGTTCTCAGCGGCGTTTTATATAATAGCAGAGTCTGGTTAAAATGTCAACCACTTTTTTGAATTTTTTATTTTAATGATGCCATACTCTTTTATCCCTAACCCCAATTGTCTATTTCAGCCCGGACAGTTACTGTTGCAGGCCCATGAACCGCTGAATATATCTGGCGTTGACTATTTATATATGGTACTATGACAGTATTACCTCTGCTGTATACCATAAAGGAATTATGAAACAAAGGACTTAAATATGCACTACGTAAAATCCAAAGGAATTCTTTCATCAAAAAACGGTATGAATTTATACCGAGGCTGTTCTCATGGCTGTATTTACTGTGATTCCAGAAGCAAATGTTATCATATGGAACATGATTTTGAAGATATTGAGATAAAAGAAAACGCTATCCAGCTGTTAGAAAATGCTTTAAAGCGAAAACGTTCAAAATGTATGCTGAGCACAGGCTCCATGACAGATCCCTATATTCCCCTGGAAGCTCAAATCGGCAGCGTAAGGAAAGCTCTGTCTCTGGCTGACCAATATGGCTTCGGCTTTACCCTTATTACAAAATCAAGCCGGGTTTTGAGAGATTTAGATCTGCTGAAGAAAATCAACGAAAAAACCAAATGTGTGGTTCAGATGACTCTGACCACTTACGATGAAAATTTGTGCAGACAAATAGAACCGAACGTCAGCACCACAAAAGAACGCTTTCAGGCCCTGAAACAGCTCCATAAAGCAAACATACCAACGGTAGTCTGGCTCTGCCCCATTCTTCCCTTTCTAAACGATACAGAAGAGAATATAAAAGGGATATTAAGTTATTGCATTGAAGCAAAGGTGTACGGAATCATCTGCTTTGGAATGGGACTTACTCTCCGGGAAGGAAGCCGGGAATATTTTTACCAGCAGCTGGACCGATTGTTCCCAGGTTTAAAGGAGCAATACATTCAAAGTTATGGCAGTCAATATGAACTTAACAGTCCAAATGGAGATGCTTTAATGCAGCTTTTTCACCAAACCTGTGAGGAAAATCATATTGTCCACAGCAACCAGAAGATCTTTGAGTATTTAAGCGCCTTTGAGGAAAAGGAACAATTTAAACAACTAAGCCTGTTTGATTCCTTTCTGTAATTTTTTACCTTTCATTGTCTCCACTGCACAAAGAAAAGCAGGTCAACGGTAATTCTGGACGAATATGACTCCAATCGCATGATCCGAGGATATGGGTTTAAATACGTTTCCCGTTATCCTTATGGCCCTAATAAACTATATGATTTACAGGAAGATCCTGGCGAGATGAAAAACCTATTGAAAGATAAGGGATTTGAAGAACTGGAGCTGAAAATGCGGCTGAAACCGGAAGCCTGGTAATTGGCGGCGCGAAAGAAGCAATACCAGGGCTGCTGGTATTCTGCATTCGCAGTCAGGGAATTCCGTAAAAAATGGTTTAAAAAACAGCAAAAGGGAGAAGCGCAAATACGGCTCTCCCTTTTAATCATGCTTTTTAATTAAATTACTTTAATGTAACCTTTGCACCCTCAGCCTCTAAGGAAGTCTTGATCTGCTCAGCCTCTTCCTTAGAAACGCCAGCCTTCAGTACCTTTGGAGCACCGTCAACTACGTCCTTAGCTTCCTTTAAGCCTAAGCCTGTAGCTTCACGTACAACCTTGATAACTTTAACCTTGTTTGGTCCAACTTCTGTTAACTCAACGTCAAACTCTGTCTTCTCTTCCTCAGCTGCTGCACCAGCGCCTGCTGCTGCTACTACAACGCCTGCTGCTGCGGATACGCCGAACTCTTCCTCACAAGCCTTTACTAAATCGTTTAATTCTAATACAGATAACTCTTTGATAGCTTCAATAAACTCAGCTGTTGTTAACTTTGCCATGATAATATACCTCCATCATTAAATATTAATTAATTTACTTTTCAGGTTTCCGCATCACACGGAAATTGCCTCGCCTAAGCAGCTATGCGGCCCTTAATTCTGCAAAAAGAATTACGCCTCTGCTGCTTCGCCTCCCTGTGCCTCTGCAATCTGCTTGAGAACACGGGCAAAATTGGTAATTGGAGACTGAATGCTTCCAAGCAGCTTTCCGAGAAGGATTTCTCTGGAAGGAATGCTGGAAATCTGAGCCATACCCTTTGCATCATAGTATACGCCCTCAACAACGCCGCCCTTAATCTCCAGAGCAGGTGCTGTCTTTGCGAACTCAGCCAGAATTCTGGCTGGAGCTGTTGCGTCTGTTTTGGACACAGCCAGAGCTGTAGGTCCTTCCAGGTTCACATCTAATGCTTCAAATGCTGTACCCTGAGCTGCAAAACGGATCATTGTATTCTTGTATACCTTGTATACAACGCCGGCCTCTCTCAGCTTTTTACGAAGCTCTGTATCCTGAGCAACTGTTAAACCGCGGTAATCTACCACTACAGCTGTCTCAGCGCCATCCAGCAGTTCTTTGATCTCGTTTACAACTGGCTGCTTTAATTCAACTTTTGCCATCTTGCTTTACCTCCTGTTTTATTTTTCCTTGAAAGCTCCAAGCGGCAGCCCGGATTCCGAATACCGCCGGCCACTGGGCAAACCTAAGGTTATGCCGCAGTCAGCTTTCATGCCTATGCCGTCAAACGGCACATCAAGTATTGAAGGTCTGCACCGATAAGAAAAACCTCTCCGCCCAAAGAGCAGAGAGGTCTACAATTCATCACAAAAATGATACTTGTATCTTCCTCGGCAGGCGTTTACACCTTATGCCATACGGCACCTGCTGTCTTCGGCAGTCAATACTTGCGTAGTATAACATGATTTATTATCAATGTCAACCACAAAACAAAATTAGTTTGTTAACTTAGCTACGTTCAGCTTTACTCCAGGACCCATAGTGGATGTGAGAGTAACGCTCTTTAAGTAAGCGCCCTTAACAGTACTTGGTTTTGCCTTCATGATTGCATCAACAAGCGTCTGGAAGTTGTCCGCTAACTGCTCCTCTGTGAAAGAAGCCTTTCCAACTGGCACGTGGATAATGTTTGTTTTATCAAGTCTGTACTCAACCTTACCAGCTTTAATATCGTTAATAGCCTTTGTTACATCCATAGTAACAGTACCAGCTTTTGGGTTTGGCATTAAGCCCTTCGGTCCCAGAACACGTCCAAGACGTCCCACAACGCCCATCATATCTGGTGTAGCTACTACAACATCAAAATCCAGCCAGCCTTCGTTCTGGATCTTCGGAATTAATTCCTCAGCTCCTACGTAGTCTGCGCCAGCAGCCTCTGCCTCATCAGCCTTAGCGCCCTTAGCGAATACTAAGATCTTAACAGTCTTTCCTGTTCCGTGCGGAAGTACCACAGCGCCGCGGATCTGCTGATCTGCATGACGGCCGTCACAGCCGGTTCTGATATGAGCTTCAATTGTTTCATCAAATTTAGCACTTGCAGCCTTCTTTACTAATGAAATTGCCTCCGGTGCATCGTAGAGAGTAGCGCGGTCGATTGTCTTAGCTGCTTCTACGTATCTTTTTCCTCTTTTCATTCTAAATAACCTCCTAGTGGTATTGTCGGGGACTTCCCTCCCACGTTCTTAAAAACCTCGCCTGTCCGCGCAGATAATTATTCGTCTACAACAGTGATGCCCATACTTCTTGCAGTACCAGCGATCATGCTCATAGCTGCCTCAACGGAAGCTGCATTCAGATCTGGCATCTTTGTCTCAGCGATCTTCTGTAAATCAGCCTTAGAAATAGTAGCTACTTTTGTCTTATTCGGAGTTGCGGATCCGGATTTAAGCTTGCAGGCCTTCTTTAATAAAACAGCTGCAGGCGGAGTTTTGGTTATGAAGCTGAAGCTTCTGTCAGCATAAACAGTGATAACTACAGGAATGATCATATCACCCTGATCAGCTGTTCTGGCATTAAACTCCTTTGTAAACTGTACGATATTTACACCGTGCTGTCCAAGTGCCGGACCTACAGGAGGAGCTGGTGTAGCCTTACCTGCTGGAATCTGCAATTTGATGTATCCTGTTACTTTCTTTGCCATAATTAGGCACCTCCTAAATAAATGTGGTATTGTCGGGGATTTCCCTCCCACGAGCCTATACACCTGTATAAGCCGCTTTTACTTGTTACATCTTCTTAATCTCGTTGAAATTTAATTCTACCGGTGTCTCACGGCCAAACATCTCAACATTGATGGTGACGGATTTTTTACTTTCGTTGATGGACTTGATGGCACCAACAGTATCCTTCCATGCACCGGAAGTTACCACGATGGTATCTCCCAATTCAAAATCAACAATGACCTCTTCGTTCTTGTATCCAAGATTCGCCATCTCTTCTTCTGTCAGAGGAACCGGTTTTGAGCCAGGACCTACAAAGCCTGTTACACCTCTGGTGTTGCGTACCACATACCATGTATCGTCATTCATAACCATGTGAATCAGTACATAGCCGGGGAACATCTTCTTGTCGGCCTTTTTCTCAACGCCATTCTTAAGCTCAATGACGGATTCCAGCGGAACGGATACCTCCAGAATCTGGTCCTGCAGATTTCTGTTTTCAATCGTCTTCTCAATATCGACTTTTACTTTGTTCTCATAACCTGAATAGGTATGGACTACATACCACTGTGCTTCTGACATATATTCACCTTAACCTTTATTATAAGATAAAACTGAGACCGAACGTAATAATCAGATCAAGAATCGCTATAATCAGTCCTAAAGCAATGGACACAGCCAATACGGCTACAGTCTGCTTCGTTACGGTTTGTCTGTCAGGCCAAACGATTTTCTTGAACTCAGCTTTCAGACCTTTAAAAAAGCTCTTCTTCTGAACTCCCTCGTTGTTCACTGTGTCTCCCATAATTTCACATCCTTTACAAAAGCCGATTACTTGGTTTCCTTATGCATAGTGTGTCTCTTACAGAATCTGCAGTACTTCTTGGTTTCCATTCTGTCAGGATGAGTCTTCTTATCCTTGGTCATGTTGTAGTTACGCTGCTTGCATTCAGTACATGCCAGTGTGATCTTTGTGCGCACGACTTCCACCTCCACTTAATTATTCGTTGTTTTTTCGGCCTTTTTCTGTATTCACTAAATTTGAGCATAAAAAAAAGACCTAAGCTCTTCCATTCGCCCAATTACTATATCACATCAAGACTGTATTCGTCAATGTTTTTCTTTAAAAATCAAAGAGAGACGAAAAAAGCGGCCTCAGGAACTGAACAGGGCAATTTCTGAGACCGAAAGTTTCATCACAGCATAATTACCAGCGCGGCAGTAATACCGGCAATGCTGATCAGCATGGAAATAGAATTCACTGTACTGGCCAATTGAAAATCTTCCCCTAAACTTTCTGTAAAAGCAGGATTGGCGCTGGCTACCGGACTGAGGAGAGCAACGACCAATGCCTGACGCATCTCCAAAGGAAGCGGAAGCCCCCAATAAGAAACAGCCAGCAGCACGCCTGTTACGGCATAACGGGTCAGTATAATCCGCACTACATGGACAAACCCGCCCCCTTTCACATCCAGCTTAAATCCCACGCCTATCATCAGCATGGCAACAAAGGCATTGGCCTGAGACACATTTCCGGCAAAAACCGTTATCAGCTTAGGCAGAGGTATGTGGAAAGCCGCCAACAGAATCATAACCACATAGGTATCAAAAGGAACAGAGCGAATCATTGTCCTGCCAATGGAAGCAGCACAGGAAACTAAAACCTGTCCCGGTCTTTTTTCCCTCTCTCTTCCCCTCTTTACCAGTTCTGCAAAGGCCTTGGACCCGCCGTTGCAGATCACAGCATTGCCCGTGTCGAACAGACTGATGGCTACCACTCCCATAGGTCCCAGAAAACTTTGTGCAAAAGGCATGCTGAAATTCCCGATATTGTAGCCGGACAGATTGATCATATCAAAGGGTATCTCTCTTTTACGCTTTAAAACCGCGCACTCCACAGCAGCTACTCCTACAAAAATCAGACCGCAGCCCAGTCCCATCCCTGTCAGCGCCAGCAGAGAAAGATCGAATTCAATTCCTGAGAAGTTATAAATAATCGCACAGGGCAGAGTAATAGAAAGCATAATCTTGGCCAGTACCTTAAAGTCTCTGTCCTGAAACACGCCTGCCCTTTTCAGGGAAGCCCCCAATCCAATCATAAGCAGATAGGAAGCAGCCCTATATAAGATATCTTCCATGTCTTTCCGCCTTAGTATTCAATCTCCTTTAAATATCTGGAAAGAGCATCCTGCCATGGAGGAAGAAGTTTGAATCCATTTTCAGTAAGCTTTTCCTTACTCATTCGGCTGTTCATGGGACGTGTTGCCTTAGCCGGATAATCCTTAGACTCTACAGGAAGGACATTTACCTTCATTCCTGCCTGTCGAAAAATCTCACAGGCAAATTCATACCAGCTGCACAGACCTTCATTTGTGGCATGATACCGTCCGTATTTGTCTGTCTCAATCATATCCACCAGAAGGCGGGACAGATCATAGGTATAGGTAGGAGAACCAATCTGGTCAGCTACTACCGTAAGAGTATCTCTTGTTTTCCCCAGGTTCAGCATCGTCTTAATAAAGTTCTTTCCGTTGACGCCAAATACCCAGGCGATACGGACAATAAAGTATTTTTCCAGATTCTCCTCCACAGCCAGCTCACCCTCGCATTTGGTCTGTCCGTAAACATTCAGAGGCTCTCTGTGATCATCTGGTTCCCATGGTCTGGTTCCCTGACCGTTAAAAACATAGTCTGTACTAATGTACATCATCTTAATATCCAGATCTCTGCAGACTTTGGCAATGTTTCTTGTGCCGTCTCCATTGACTCTGCGGCACAGCTCCACATTGTCCTCGGCCGCATCCACAGCTGTATAGGCAGCGCAGTGAATCACCGCTTCCGGTAAATTTTCCCGAATCACCTGATTTACACTGGCCTCATCGGTAATATCCATCTCCTCAATATCAACGCCCACTGCCTGATGGCCTCTTTTTTCCAGCTCATTTACCACGTCATGGCCCAGCTGTCCTTTCACTCCTGTTACCAATACCTTCATGTTGTTCCTCTTTTCTCCAAATCAATCCGTCAGACGGTTTCCATACATTTTATCAAAATAATTCTGATATTCTCCGTTGATAATATGCTTCCACCAGTCCTGATTATCCAGATACCACTGAATGGTCTGCTTAATTCCTGTGTCAAAAGTATACTGAGGCTTCCAACCCAGTTCTGTCTCCAGCTTAGTAGGATCTATAGCATATCTTCTGTCATGGCCCGGACGGTCTGTAACAAAACGGATCAGACTCTCCGGCTTATCCAGTGCCTTCAGAATGGTTTTTACCACCTCAAGATTGGTTCTCTCATTGTGTCCGCCCACATTGTAGATTTCCCCAACCTTTCCTTTGTGAATAATCAGATCAATGGCCTCACAGTGATCGGACACATGGAGCCAGTCTCTTACGTTTTCTCCGGTTCCGTATACAGGCAGCTCTTCATCTGCCAGAGCACGGCTGATAATCAGAGGAATAAGCTTCTCGGGGAAATGATATGGTCCGTAGTTGTTGGAACATCTGGAAATCGTCACAGGCAGCCCATAAGTTCTGTGATATGCCAGTACAAACAGATCCGCACTGGCCTTAGAGGAAGAATAAGGGCTGGAGGTATGAAGAGGCGTTTCCTCTGTAAAGAATAAATCCGGTCTGTCTAAAGGCAGATCTCCATATACCTCATCAGTTGATACCTGATGATATCTCTTAATTCCGTAGGTACGGCAGGCATCCAGCAAAGTTGTGGTTCCCATTACATTGGTGCGGACAAAGCTTTCCGGATCTGTGATGGAACGGTCTACATGGCTTTCTGCCGCGAAATTTACGATTACATCCGGCTTCTCCTTCTCAAACAGATCAAAGATAAATTTTCTGTCTGCAATATCGCCTTTTACAAACTTATAATTTGGTTTATTTTCCACCGGCTTTAAGGTTTCCAGATTTCCTGCATAAGTAAGGAGATCCAGGTTGATAATCTGGTAATCCGGATACTTGTTTACCATGTGATGAACAAAGTTACCGCCTATAAATCCGGCGCCTCCTGTTACAATAATCTTCATTTGAAAGTTCCTCCTCATGTAAATTAATACAGCTTATCAATATATTTTCCAGCCAGCACATCCATCAGATAACGGCCATACTGATTTTTCTTTAAAGGCTCAATATCTGCCAGAAGCTGGTCCTTTGTGATCCAATGATTCAGGTAAGCGATCTCCTCCAGGCAGGCGATTTTCCTGTGCTGGTGAGTCTCCACTGTACGGACAAAATTAGTGGCATCCACCAGAGACTCATGAGTTCCGGTATCCAGCCAGGTAAATCCCTGACCTAAAAGCTCCACATCCAGCTTTCCGTTTTCCAGATAAATCCTGTTAAGATCTGTGATTTCCAGTTCTCCTCTGGCAGAAGGCTTCAGATTCTTGGCATATTCCACAACATTGTTATCATAGAAGTACAAACCAGTTACACAGTAATTGCTCTTTGGATGTTCCGGTTTCTCTTCAATAGAGATAGCCTTTCCGCTGGAGTCAAATTCCACAATACCGAAACGCTCTGGGTCATCTACGTAATAGCCAAAAACGGTTGCCCCTTCCTTTTTATTGGCAGCGGCCAGCAGACGCTTGTTCAGACCATGACCAGCAAAAATATTATCTCCCAGAATCATGGCCACACTGTCATCTCCAATAAATTTCTCTCCAATAATAAAGGCCTGGGCAAGTCCGTCAGGAGACGGCTGTACCGCATAGGAGAGACGGATTCCAAACTGAGAACCGTCTTTTAACAGCGCCTCAAAGCGAGGAGTATCGTCTGGTGTAGAAATAATAAGGATATCTCTGATTCCCGCATTCATCAGCACAGACAGGGGATAATAAATCATAGGCTTATCATAAATAGGAAGAAGCTGCTTGGATGTTACCATAGTCAGCGGATAAAGCCTTGTGCCGGATCCTCCGGCCAGAATAATACCTTTCATAAAAAATCCTCCGTATTTTGTATTTTATTTTCGGCAAATAAAAGCGCCGGCCATTTTTGTTATGGAAATATAACCCTTTTTCTCCATTTTCTTCTCCAGGAATTCCCTAAACTCTTTGTAGCGGTCGCTTAAGTATTCCAGCTGATTGCCGTGACAGGAGAGAATATATTCCATGAGAGCGCCGGGATCGTCTACTTCCAGATGATCCTCATACCGCACCTGCTCCACCTGTGAAAAATGCCGTTTTAAAATATCTCCGCCATTTTCCAGGCCGAACACATCATAAAGGTTCACCTCTGACAGACGGATTCGGGAATCAAACTCCTTAGCCAGCTGGCTGATCTCCTTCATATGCTCCCTTCCATAAGCGCTGCAGTAAAAAACTCCTTCCGGCTTCAAAACTCTGGAAATCTCTTCCAGCGCCAGATCCAGCTCTTTTACATAGAACAGCACATGATTGGCTGCTGCCCGGTCAAAGCTCTCCCCTTCCTTTGGAATCTGCCGGCAGTCAAACACCTGATACACTCCTTGTTCCAGGATATCCTGAAGATTCTCCCTGGCCTCCTGTACCATGCCTTCCGATATGTCAGAAAGGCAGACCAAAACTCCCGGCGGAATCTTGCCCTGGTTTTCCTTCCACAGCTGACCGTTTCCGCAGCCCAATTCCAGGATCTTTTCCCCCGGCTTTATATCCATAAGAGAAAAGAGCCACTGAAACCACCCCATTGGATTAACGGCGTATTGTCTGTGAAGGTCAATGCGGATAGTAAGGTTGGCCCCGTTTTTGTACTGTTCCACCAGCATCTTCTCCATATTGGTAATATGGATTAAGTGAAGGATTTTATTCCAGTCTATATGGGAATTCTCCTTCACCAGCTTTAACGTTTCCTCCAGAGTTTCCTCTACCAGCTGAAGGTGTTCGATTTTCTTCTTAACCAGGCTCATCTGAAGTCTCAGGGACTGATCCAGCCCTGCGCCCTCCCGGTCATTGACTGTCATAGATCGAATCTCATCCAGGGAAAATCCCAGATACTTCAGCGATAAAATTTTCTGAAGCTTTCCAAAATCAGAATCTGTATACAGCCGGTATCCTGCTTCGCTGATTCCTGCCGGCTTTAAAAGGCCTTGCTTGTCATAATACCGGATGGTCCGGACAGAAACATTGGCCTTTCTGGCAAACTCTCCGGAAGTATAATAATGTTCCACCTTATCACATCACCGCCTTTTCTTCCCTTGCCTGCCTTCTATTTCCTTTATAAAGCCATTATAAAGGGTGACGTAAGGAGAGGGTCAAGCCCTTTTATACCATCATCTGATAATTTTTTATATCCAGATACCGTCCAAACTTAACGCCCACCTCCCGGATGGTACCCCGGTCTAAAAATCCCAGTTCCTCATGGAGACGAATACTCGCTTCATTTTCCCCTGTTATCACAGACACCACTGTATGGGTTGCCGGATCCCGTCTTGCCATATCAAGAATCTCTATCATAAGTTTTCTGGCAATTCCCCGTCTTCTGTATCTGTGATCCACATAAACGGAAAGCTCTACTGTAGCGCTGTAAGCCTCTTTTGCGCGATATGGGGAAAGGCAGGCATAGCCCACAGCTCTTTTGTCTTCCTCTGCCACAATCAAAGGATGGTTGCCTTTATTGTGGGTAAAAAACCATTCTCGCCGCTCCGGTATGGTCTTTTTTGTCAGGTCAAACGTGGCCGTGCCGTGTTCCACTTCATAATTGTAAATATCCAAAAGATCAATTAAATCTTTTTCCTCTGCCATTCGGATCTTCATTCTTTACTTCCTTTCTTTTCATCTGTAAAATACAGCCTTTATTCTCTATATCTGGTTATACGCATTTAACTTCCCCTTCCAATGCACACGGCAAGAAAGTATACCTTAAGATCTGCCTTTTCCTTAAGAAGCGCTCTGGTACAGGCCTCTATAGTGCTTCCTGTAGTATATATATCATCTATAAGAAGAATGGTCTTCACATCCAACGGAACCGACTGCGCCTGAAAAGCGGCTTCCAAATTCTTAAGACGCTGCGCTGGATTTAATTCCTTTTGAGGCTTTGTCTTCCTGTCTCTTTTAATCAGCTCCTTCACAGGAATTTCCAATTTTCTTCCTATTTTATCCGCCAGAATCTGCGCCTGGTTAAATCCTCTCTGCCTCTTTCTGGAAGGATGAACAGGAACCGGCACCAGAACATCCGGCCCAATTCTCTCAATCAGCTTTCCATATCTCAAACATAGAGCCTCGCTGTAAAAATCCATATACTCTCTCTTATTTCCATATTTTATCTTTGCCATTGAGGCCTTGGCCGTATCGTTGTAATTAAGCAGTGCCTTTCCTGCCACAAAACTTCTTCTGTGCTTGGCACAGTCCCAGCAAAGCTCTCTGAATCTGTCTGTTATCTCCTTTCCGCACTTTTTACATGACGGCTCCTTTACAAAAGACAGCTTTCTTACACAGTCCGGACAGATTAAATTTCCTTTCGGCACAACAATCTCATTGCAGACCGGGCATCTTCTTGGGTAAAGAAGGTCCGTAAGCATGGAAAGAATCTTTTCTATTCTCATAGGCCTTTTCCTTTCTGCGCCTTCAAGGTCCAGGCAGCCGGCTTACTCAGCTTATTTACAAAGTCACCGCCCCGCTGGGGGGCTGCTATTGCTCCCGGGTTGTTATTTCACAGATTCTCTCCTTCAGCCCGGAATACCGTCTCTGCTCCACCTCATTGTCAGCCATCTCCCGGAACACCTGGGGAAGTCCTACAAGACAGACACACTTTCTGGCCCTTGTAACCGCTGTGTAAATCAGGTTTCTGGTCATCAGCATTCTGGGGCCGCTGTAAACAGGAATAACCACAGCCGGGTACTCGCTTCCCTGAGATTTGTGGATTGTAATGGCATAGGCCAGTTCCACCTCCTCCATCTGTTTAAAGCTGTAATCCACCATTCGCTGCTCGTCAAATTCTACCGTTACCATCTCTGAAAAAGTATTGATTTCCCTGATAATTCCAATATCTCCATTATAAATTCCCAGCCCCTTATCAGTGGGAATTCCGTACTGACTTCGAATCTCCCATTCAATATTGTAGTTATTCTTAATCTGCATCACCTTGTCTCCCTCACGGAAAAGAGTTCCTCCCATCTCCTTCTCTTTCTTGCTCTCATGGGGGGGATTGAGAAATTCCTGAAGGATGGTGTTAAGTCTTTCCACTCCCAAAGCGCCCTTTCTCATAGGCGTCATAATCTGAATGTCATAGGGTTTTGCCTCTACATATCCGGGAAGTTTTTTCTGAACCAGCGTAATCATGGCATTAATAATGGAATTGGGATCCTCTCTGCGGATAAAAAGAAAATCCCGGCTTCTCTTGGCTAAGTCTACAGGCTCTCCCCTATTGATTTTATGCGCGTTTACCACAATATCGCTTTGGGTAGCCTGGCGGAAAATCTTAGTCAGGCGGACTACATTAAAACAGTTGGACTCAATCATATCTCTCAAAACATTTCCAGGCCCCACGCTGGGAAGCTGATTGACATCACCTACCAGTATCAGACGCGTTCCCACATCCACAGCTTTTAAAAGAGCCTGCATCAGATGAATATCAACCATGGACATCTCATCAATGATTACGGCATCCGCATCCAGAGGATTTTCTTCATTTCTCTCAAAATGTGTTCCCACTCCCTTTTCCTCTCCCGGAACACCAGAAATTTCCAAAAGGCGGTGTATGGTCTTTGCTTCCCAGCCTGTAGCCTCTGTCATCCGCTTTGCCGCACGTCCAGTGGGAGCCGCCAGGAGGATCTCCATCTGTGCCCGCTCAAAATACCGGATAATCGTGTTGATGGTAGTAGTCTTTCCGGTTCCCGGGCCTCCTGTAATAATCAAAAGTCCGCTGTTTACTGCTTCAATCACTGCCTGAATCTGTTTTTCATCTAACTGAAGCTTTTCTTCTTCCTGAATTTTCGCCAGATCGGCCTTAATCTCCTCCTCCTTGGCCCTTCCTTTGATATTCAGATCATGAAGCATCCTGGCCACATTTAATTCCATATAATAGTACTGAGAAGCATAGACAATCCGTTTTCCCTCTGACTCCCGTATCACCAGCCTTTTATCAATCTGCATATCCATCAAATGCTTTTCCATATTCTCCGTTTCTACCCGAAGCAGCTCTGACGCCTGGGTCAGAAGTTCCTCTTCCGGAAGATAAGTATGACCATTGGCAGAGGCCTGAAGCAAAGTATAAAGCAGACCGCATTTAATACGGAAATCCGAGTCTGTGAAAATTCCTGCTTTCCTGGCAATCTCGTCCGCCATTTTAAACCCCACGCCTGGAATATCATCTGCCAGTCGGTAAGGATTTTCTTTGATTACACTGTAAAGCCTGGGCCCGTACTCCTGAAATATTTTTGCTGCCAGATTCATGGAAATCCCATAATCCTGGAGAAACATCATAGCCTGGCGCATCTCCTTCTTGGCGGATACCTGGTCAGAAATAGCCATAGCCATCTTCTCGCTGATTCCCTTCACTTCAGAAAGCCGCTCAGGCTCCTCCTCAATCACCCGGAATGTATCAGCTTTGAAATGCCGGACAATTCTTGCTGCCAAAGCAGCCCCTACTCCCTTAATAGCACCGGAGCCAAGGTATCGTTCCATGGAAGTGGTATCTTCCGGTGCCTTGATCTCATAGGACTCCACATTCATCTGCTCCCCGTAAACCGGATGCTCTGTCATAGTCCCGGAAGCCTCCATCATCTCCCCCTCGGAGATGTAATGGAAAGAGCCTACCAAAGTATACTCTTTCCCTTCAGATGTCAGGCTCAAAACCGTGTAGCCGTTATCCTCGTTGCGAAATTTGATTTTCTCTACAAAACCACAGACCGTGGCCATGACACCATCTCTCCTTCCTCTTTTATCGGCGGCAGGATAGCTGTCACCGCACTGCAAAAAACAGGCAATAGAGAGAAAATCCCTGTACCTATCCCATCTTCCGCCGTTGAGATAACAAAGCGGAAATATGAGATTGATACAGGGACAGTCTCGCTAAAATTCAGATTTACCATCTCCATGGGTAAATTCTATAAACTTGCCTGTTCCGATAGCCACCGCTGTCAGCGGATCTTCAGCTATCATGGTGTTAATGCCCGTCTTCTCCTCAATCAGAGCGTCCAGGCCGCTGAGAAGGGAGCCTCCTCCTGTAAGGACAATTCCTCTGTCAAAGATATCAGCTGCCAGCTCCGGAGGCGTTCTCTCCAGTACACTGTGCACTGCGTCTACAATCTGCATAGCCGGCTCCTTAAGAGCATCCAGCGTCTCATCAGAAGTAACTACAATGGTCTTTGGAAGTCCTGTAACCAGGTTTCTTCCTCTCACCTCCATAGTAAGAACCTCAGGTCTGCGGTAAGCTGCTCCTATATTAATCTTAATCTCCTCTGCGGTTCTCTCACCAATGAGAAGATTATGTTTCTTTCTCATGTAGCGCACCAGGGCCTCATCAAAGTCATCTCCTGCAGTTTTAATAGAAGTACTTACGACTGTGCCGCCCAGAGAAATTACAGCAATATCCGAGGTACCGCCGCCAATGTCTACAATCATGTTGCCGCATGCCTTGGCAATGTCAATTCCCGCTCCAATGGCTGCTGCAACCGGCTCTTCAATAATAGCCACCTCTCTGGCTCCTGCCTGGTAAGTGGCATCCTCTACTGCCTTCTTCTCAACTTCAGTGGCCCCGCTGGGGATACATACACTGATTCTTGGCTTTCTCAATGTTCTCTTGCCTACTGCTTTATTAATGAAATACTTGAGCATCTTCTCTGTCACTGTATAGTCAGAGATAACGCCCTGTCTGAGAGGTCTGACGGCCACTATATTGCCAGGGGTTCGTCCAATCATCAGCCGTGCCTCCTCGCCGATGGCCTTGATCCGATTGGTATCCCTGTCAATGGCCACAACGGAAGGTTCTTTTAATACAACGCCCTTTCCTTTAATATAGACCAAAATGCTGGCTGTTCCCAAATCTATTCCAATATCATTGGACATCATCATGTTTCGTTCCCTCCTGTTCCAGAGTTCCTTTATCAACATTAACTTTTTCCTTTTTCTATAATCAGGGCATAACTACCATAATACAATTATATACAATAACCGTATGTTTTGAAAGGGTTTTTTTTATTTTTATTATGTTTATGTTTTTTTTATGAGAGCTACACACTTTTGACACATTTTCAAAATATACTGAAAATACGTTATCCAAAAGGATAACGGGGCCTTTGTTTCAAGTAAATTACTTGAAATCACAAAGCTTTTTCATACTCATACCGGACAGCTCTAGCTGTCCGGCCCCCCTAAAAAAGATGTTATCTTAATTTTATACACCTACCATTCCCAATCATTTCACAGAGGAGCTGCAGAAATACTTTTCTTATTTATTATAGACGGTTTTCCCGTTTTGTAAGCAGAAAAAGTATTTTGCGGCTTCTCTGTTTTTGCGGATTATGTCAGCCTCAGTGCCCATTCCCGGCAGTCCATAACTCTGGTTGCCAGTCCCTCATAGAATTCCGGCTCATGGCAGATTAAAAGAATGCTTCCCTTATAGGCCTTCAGCGCCCTCTTCAGCTCTTCTTTGGCATCTACATCCAGATGATTGGTCGGCTCGTCCAAAAGCAGCACATTGGTTTCTCTGTTAATCAGCTTGCACAGCCTTACCTTGGCCTGCTCTCCGCCGCTTAACACCCGCACCTGACTTTCTATGTGCTTGGTCGTAAGGCCGCATTTTGCAAGAGCGGAACGAACCTGGTACTGAGTATAGGAAGGAAATTCCTGCCATATTTCCTCAATACAGGTAGTTTTATTTCCCGGTGCCATTTCCTGTTCAAAATATCCAATGGAAAGATAATCTCCAAGAACCACCTTTCCTCCCAGAGACGGAATCAATCCGAGAATACTTTTCAAAAGAGTGGTCTTTCCGATTCCATTGGCTCCGGAAAGCACAATCTTCTCTCCCCTTTCCATGCGGATATTCAGCGGGCGGGACAAAGGCTCATCATATCCGATTACCAGATCGGTAGTCTCAAAAATGCATTTTCCAGGTGTTCTGGCCTCAAGAAACTGAAACTCCGGCTTCGGCTTCTCTCTGGCCAGCTCAATCACTTCCATTTTGTCCAGCTTCTTCTGTCTGGACATTGCCATATTTCTGGTGGATACCCTTGCCTTATTCCGGGCCACAAAATCCTCCAGCTGGGCAATCTCCTGCTGCTGTCTCTTATAAGCCGCCTCCAGCTGGGCCTTTTTTGCCTGGTACACTTCCTGAAACTTGTCATAATCTCCCACATAACGGTCCAGTCTCTGATTTTCCATGTGATAAATAATATTTACCACACTGTTTAAAAATGGAATATCATGGGAAATAAGGATAAACGCGTTTTCATATTCCTGAAGATATCGTTTCAGCCACTCAATATGCTGTACATCCAGGTAGTTGGTTGGCTCATCCAAAAGAAGGATATCCGGCTTCTCCAGCAAAAGTTTTCCCAGCAAAACCTTGGTTCTCTGTCCTCCGCTTAACTCTGTCACGTCCTTATCAAGGCCGATTTCATTTAGCCCAAGAGCTCTTGCCACCTCTTCCACCTTGGAATCAATAATATAAAAATCATGCGCCATTAAAAGATCCTGGATTGTTCCAAGCTCTTCCATCATAGACTCCATCTCTTTTTCGTCTGCTTCTCCCATTCGGTCACAGATCTCATTCATCTGTTCCTCCAGCTGAAACAGAAAGGCAAAAGCGCTTTTCAGCACATCCCGTATTGTCTGTCCTTTTTCCAAAACCGTATGCTGATCCAGATACCCGGCTCTCACCCGTCTGGCCCACTCTACCTTTCCCTCATCAGGCTGAAGCTTGCCTGTAATAATGTTCATAAATGTGGATTTTCCCTCTCCATTGGCACCGATAAGCCCGATATGTTCTCCCTTCAGAAGACGGAAGGACACATCCTGAAAGATAGCCCTGTCACCGAACCCATGGGTGAGATGTTCTACATTTAAAATACTCATTGATTTCCTCCATTCTGTGAAAGTCCAAATTATCCTCATTCTACATGATAGCGGCGATTCTGACAAGTGGGCAATCTCCTAATCCCTCTATACAGTTGCAAATTTTTTGCAAACCGTTTATGATTGAGGTATAGCATATGTCAAAAATTTTAAACGAAAGGATTTCTTTATGTACGATTATACCTGGTATCAGTGGATTCTTTTCTTCTATGTGTACTGTTTCTTGGGTTGGATTATCGAATCCACCTATGTTTCCTGTGTTCAGCGGCAGCTGGTTAACAGGGGATTTCTCCGTCTTCCTCTCCTTCCTCTCTACGGCAGCGGAGCTATCCTTATGCTGTGGGTGTCTCTGCCTCTTCAGGACAATCTGATTTTAGTATTTCTGGCAGGCATGATAGCGGCCTCTGCTCTGGAATATGTCACAGGCTATGTCATGGAGAGGCTGTTTAAAATGAAATACTGGGATTACAGCGACCAGCCTTTGAATCTTAACGGATATATCTGTCTTTGGACCTCCGTCTGCTGGGGCGGTCTTACTATTCTCCTTACAGAATTAATTCATCGTCCCATTGCCCGTGTTGTACTGGCGATCCCCTCTGGGGCAGCCATTGTCTTTGGGGTCCTGATAAGCCTTGTCTTTGCGGCAGATGTTGTTCAGTCAGTAAAAGCTGCTTTGGATCTTGGCCGGGTACTGGAAAATATGACCAAGCTGAAAGCAGAACTGGAAGAGATGCAGCTTCAGATGGCCCTTTTAAAAGCAGAAACCGTTCAGAAGGTTTCCGATATGAAGGAGGAGACCATTCAAAGAGCCGCCAATATTAAGGGCGAAACTTCCGTTATGATTACCACTCTTAAAGCAGAAAACGCAGCCCGAAAAAACGAGGCGGTTCAGTCAATGAAGGAAAGCGTAAAACGACAGGCAGCAGCAGTAAGCGCCCTGAGGGAAACAGCCGGGAAAAGCTTTTCCGATCTGTCCGGCCTGTCTGAGAGACTTCAGCTTCTGACAGAAAAACGGGATAACTTAGCCACACACCTTTCCTTCTACCGAAAAGGTCTGCTGCGGGGCAATCCTACAGCCTCCTCCAAACAGTTTGGGGAAGCGTTAAAGGAACTGAAATCCTATGCCCAAAAGAAAAAGAACGGCGGCAAAACAAGCAATTAATTTCAAAGGAAAAAGGCTGCGTCCCCGGCGGTTTCATAACCGCCAGAGGCGCAGCCTTTTTATCTGCCTCAGAAGGCATTCTTATTACATCATCTTATCTACCATAGCCATCACAGCCTCACCCAGCTTAGCAGACTTCTCGTCAGCATCTGCCAGGGAGATTCCCTTAATTCCATAGTAGAACTTAATCTTAGGTTCTGTTCCTGACGGTCTTACACACAGCCATGCATCATCTGTCAGATCATAATAGAGCACATTGGACTGAGGAAGTCCTGTTGGCTTTACTTCGCCAGTCTTCATATCCTTGATGGTATCAAGTTTATAGTCTCTTGCGGAAACCACATCGTATCCGCCTACATTTACCGGCGGCTCATTTCTCAAGGTATCCATAATGGCCTGGATCTTAGCCTGTCCCTCAATGCCCTTTAAGCCAATGGATTTTACAGCGTCTTTATAGTAGCCGTACTTCTCATACATAGCAATCATAGCATCCCAAAGGGTCATTCCCTTGGTCTTATAGTAAGCAGCAGCCTCACAGAGAGCAACTGTAGCAGAAATGGCATCCTTATCTCTTGCATAGGTTCCAATAAGGCATCCATAGCTCTCCTCCAGACCAAACATGTACTTGCCGTGACCGGTAGCTTCTTCCTTAAGAATCTGCTGACCTATGTACTTAAATCCAGTGAGAACCTCAATGAGCTCACAGCCGTAAGCCTTAGCTACAGCATCCACCAGATTGGTAGTTACAATGGATTTAACAACCTGGCCGTCTTCCGGAATCTGGCCTCTTTCCTGCTTCTGGCTTAATACATATTCACAAAGAAGAGAACCGGACATGTTTCCTGTAAGAGGAATATATTCTCCTGACTTCGTATCTTTTACATATACGCCCAGACGGTCTGCATCTGGATCTGTAGCCAGAACTAAATCTGCATCCTTTTCTTTGGCCAGCTTCAGCCCCAGTTCAAAAGCCTCAGCTGCCTCCGGATTGGGATAGCTGACTGTAGGGAAGTCTCCGTCAGGCAGCTCCTGCTCCGGAACAACGTATACATGTGTAAAGCCAATCTCCTTTAACGCTCTTCTGGCAGGTATATTGCCAGTTCCGTGAAGAGGTGTATATACAATCTGAATGCTGTCCTGCATTTTGTCGATGGCATCCTGATTTACTACCTGAGCTTTAACCTGAGCAATGTACTTGTCATCAATCTCAGCTCCGATAATCTCATAGAGACCTGCTGCCTTCGCAGCGTCCGGGGCCATAGTCTTAACAGTAGAAAGATCCGTAATAGCTAAAACCTCAGCAGTTACGCCTTTGTCATGAGGAGGCGTAAACTGAGCGCCATCCTCCCAGTAAACTTTGTAACCATTATACTCCGGCGGATTGTGGCTGGCCGTAATATTAATGCCCGCAATACATCCCAGCTCCCTGACAGCAAATGAAAGCTCAGGAGTTGGACGGAGGGATTCAAATTTATAAGCCTTAATGCCGTTGGCTGCCAAAGTAAGAGCCGCTTCCTCCGCAAATTCAGGGGACATATGTCTGGAATCAAATGCAATGGCAACCCCCTTGCCAGCGCCGCCCTGCTTGATAATATAGTTAGCCAGTCCCTGAGTTGCACGGCGAACCACATAAATATTCATACGGTTGATACCAGCGCCGATTACGCCTCTTAAGCCGGCAGTTCCGAACTCCAGATCCTGATAGAATCTTTCCTTTATCTCATTGTCATCATCCGCAATGGCACGAAGCTCATCTTTAGTAGCCTCATCGAAGTATGGATTGGACAGCCATTCTTCGTAGATCTTTCTGTAGTCTTTCATAAATCGCACTACCCCTTTCTCTCCTTTTAGTTACAAATATTATAAAACATAAAAAGCTAAAAGGAAAGGTATTCATTTGATTTTTTCCAGGAACTCCATCCGGGCTGGCTGCTGCTGCTCCAGCTCTTTAAGCTTTTCCACATTTCTTGAAGGGAGCCAGGATTTATTGCTGTTATAATAAAAATTAATCTGCTTCCAGTACTTCTCCGGATAAAGGAATAAATAGTAAAGGCAAGCTTTCTCTGCCTGTGAAAAAGGAAGAATTTTGCTGTAGGTTTCCAGCATAGCCATACCCAATGATTTATCCCAATCATGCTTCTCCATAGCTTTGCGCATAAAATGATACAAATCTTCCATCTGAATTCCGTAATGCATCCGGCTGAATTCCACCACAGCGGTTCTGTCTCTGCACATAAGAATATGATGCTGATTTAAGTCTCCATGACAAAGACAGGAAGGAATCTCTCTCTGGGACAAAAGTTTTCTCATGCCCTCCTCTGCCTCCCTTGCCTGTTGGAAAAACAGAGCAAAGCTTTCCATAATACAAAGCTCCAGCTCTGTTTTCTTCCGTTTCTTTCTGATAAATGCTCTGGCTCTTGTCATCTCCCTGTTATGCCGCTCCATTTCCCGGTCTGGAAGCGGCTGCAAAATAGACCCCAGATTCCATTCTTCTTTATTCTCAACCTGCTGAAGAGCTTTGTGAAGTTCCCCAATTTTTTCCACCGCCCGGAGCACCTCCCTGGTATCCTTTAAGCTGCACTCCCTGTCCTCATACCAGTTTTTAAGAATCCATCGGGTTCCATCTTCTCCTACCGTGATCAAATTTCCTTCCCGGTTGCGCACATACAGGTCTGTATCAATATCTCCTCCAGAAATGATCTGGTTCAGCACATCATTTTCAAATTCCAGCCGCTTTACGGTTCCTCTGTACTCCCTCAAAAGTTTCAGTCCCCGGTCCGTTCCACACAGCCAGGCGCCCCTCCCCCTTCTGATTTCTCTCACTTCCAAGTCATAGTATGTAAGCACCTCTGTGTAATTATCGTTCACGACCACCCCTCCAACTCTTCGCTCATCAGCTACTTCTAGGGTATGAACGGAGATGTGAAAATATAACAAAAAAGCGCCGGGGCTATCTTTCATCCCCGACGGCTTTCATCAGATATTCTTTTGTGTTATATTCCGGATGATCTAAAACCAGCTGAAACAAATAATTTAAAGTTTTCCCCAGTTCCGGACCAGGCTTTCTTCCTGCCTCAATCAGATCTTTTCCGCTTACTGCCAGATTCTTAAGGCAGATACAGTCCCCGTCCTCAATAATCTGTTCGCTCAGCCTTCTGATCTGCCTAAGCCGTTCCCTTTCCTCTTCCCGGCCATAAATTTCCCAAATATCAAGAAGGTCCTGGTAAAGCTTGGAGGACAGCCGGCTCATAACTCTGCGGATTTCCGGTTTTTCCGGTCTCAGTTTCTCTTTGGCCGCAAAAATCAGGGTTTTGACCTTATCAATGGTATCATTATCCATCTTAAGATCCCTTAAAATGCCGGCTGCCAGTTCCGGCTTCTCAAATCTGAGAAAGGCAGCCCATCTGACATGCTTCTCTGGAGCTGTTTTACTCAGTCTGTCCAGGTTTACAAGACATCTCTCTCTTGCCTGACAAAATCCTTCTGTAATATAAGGCGCCAGTCCCATATCATATACAAGCCGGATTTTCTCCGGATGATCGGACAAAAGAAGCTTTGTCAGTTCCACCTGCACTCTCTCCCGGCTTACCTTAGATAAGTTGGCCGCCAAGGTTTGCGCCGCCTGCCGCGTATCCTTTTCAATAGAAAATCCCAGCTGGGCAGAGAACCGAACTGCTCGTAAAATTCTTAAGGCATCCTCCGTAAAGCGGCAGACCGGATCCCCTACACAGCGGACAATTCCTTTTTTCAAATCCTCCCGACCGTCAAAGGCATCTACCAGTCCCTCCCGGTCACTGTAAGCCATAGCGTTGATAGTAAAATCCCGACGTTTCAAATCTTCTAAAAGATCAGGGGTGAATTCTACCGATCTGGGATGACGGCCGTCTACGTATTCCCCGTCTATCCGGTAAGTAGTGACCTCATATCCGGTCCCTTCCACCATAACTGTAACCGTACCATGCTGAATTCCTGTATCTATGGTTCTGGGAAAAACCGCTTTTACCTGTTCCGGTCTGGCAGATGTGGTAATATCCCAGTCCTGGGGAACCTTTCCCAGAATACTGTCCCGGACACAGCCGCCTACTGCGTAGGCCTGAAATCCATTTTCTTCCAGCCTTTCAATTATATCTGCGGCTCCTTTTGGCATCTGCAGCTTCATACCGGTCTCCTTACCCCCGCTTTCCATGGATCAATAATAATTAATATGCTCTTCCCCAGTAAACCATCTTTACGGCAGGCTTGCCGCAGCATACGCAGGTATCAGCGATCTTTTCCTGTTTAAACGGCATGCACCGGGAAGTTGCCCCTGTCAGTTCCTTAATTTTATCCTCACACTCCTGGCAGCCGCACCACATGGCCTTAACAAAGCCTGGTTTCTCTTCAACGGTCTTCATAAATGTATCCAGATCGGCCGCCTCATAAGTATGGGAATCTCTGTGCTTTTTCGCTCTCTCATACATATCATGCTGAATGGTCTCAAGAAGCTGTCCCACTGCAGTGTTCAGATCCGTCAAAGCCACAGCCTGTTTCTCATGGGTATCTCTGCGGACTAAAATCGCTTGTCCGGCTGCTATATCCTTAGGTCCGATCTCAACACGAACTGGAATTCCTCTCATCTCAGACTCAGCAAACTTCCAGCCCGGACTCTTATCTGTGTCGTCTACCTTTACGCGGAATCCCGACAGAACATCTTTAAGTTCATAAGCCTTGTCAAGAACGCCTTCCTTGGACTGCTGAATGGGAACGATTACTACCTGAACCGGAGCAATTCTCGGCGGAAGCACAAGACCATTGTCGTCACCATGAACCATGATAATTCCGCCAATAAGACGGGTACTCATGCCCCAGGATGTCTGATGAACGTACTGCAGCTTGTTCTCCCTGTCAGAATACTGGATTCCAAAAGCCCTGGCAAATCCGTCACCGAAATTATGACTTGTACCGGACTGAAGAGCCTTTCCGTCATG
The DNA here is from genome assembly GCA_019114305.1 of Candidatus Hungatella pullicola. Lineage (GTDB taxonomy): Bacteria > Bacillota > Clostridia > Lachnospirales > Lachnospiraceae > Hungatella_B > Hungatella_B pullicola. Next base: position 23,328 of record DXFU01000080.1, read on the forward strand.
CATCAAAGCCTCTATGGTATAGGTAGCCTCTGCTCCCGCAAATTTTTCCTTATCCGTCTTCTGTCCGCGGATTACAGGCATAGCCAGTACTTCCTCACAAAAATCCGCATAAAGGTTAAGCATCTGTTCTGTTCTTTCCTCAGCTTCCTTGGCGGTTGCATGGGCCGTATGTCCCTCCTGCCATAAGAACTCTCTGGAACGAAGGAACGGTCTTGTGGTCTTCTCCCAGCGCACTACAGAACACCATTGGTTATATACTTTTGGCAGATCTCTGTAGGACTGGATCTCTTTTGCATAGAAATCGCAGAACAGAGTTTCAGAAGTAGGTCTTACACACAATCTCTCCTGCAGAGGCTCCAGACCTCCATGGGTGACCCAGGCAACCTCCGGAGCAAATCCTTCTACATGATCTTTCTCTTTCTGAAGAAGACTCTCCGGAATAAACATGGGCATATAAACGTTCTCAACACCGGTCTCCTTAAACTTCTTATCCAGCTCCTTCTGAATATTCTCCCAGATTGCGTATCCTGCCGGCTTAATTACCATACAGCCCTTTACGCTGGAATAATCAATTAATTCCGCCTTCTTTACCACATCCGTGTACCACTGGGCGAAATCCACTTCCATGGATGTAATGGCTTCCACCATTTTTTTGTCCTTTGCCATGACAATTCTCCTTTTCCTTTTATTGAGTTTTGATTCTGTTCTAAGGGGCCGGTCTAAAATCACCTCCAAGGCAGAGCTTTCATATAAAACAAAAAAGCTGCCAGCCCCTGTATCAGGGACCGAACAGCTTCGGCGGTACCACCCAAATTAGCCGTATATCCAGGGATATTCAGCTCACTTCATTTCTCCTTTAACGCAGGAAGTACGCTGCAGTTTTCTGCAGGGCTCCAAGGCAGGTTGGGCAGGGATACATAAAAGCCTTCCACCAACGGCTCTCTCTCTGGAATGTTCTGACTGCTTAATAGCCCTCTTCACAGCCGTAAATAGATTCTATTTACATTGTTAATTGTAAGGTTGATTTTACGTTATTTGCCTTTATTTGTCAAGGGCCGGCAGATGCGGATCGTCTCAGCCGGAGCCATACATTTCAACCAAATCTTCTATAATCAAAAGGCCTAAAGGGCCAAGAATAAATCCCCAAAACCCAAAAAGCTTCAGCCCCGCATACATAGCTGCCAGCGTCTCCAATGGAGTAAGCCCAACCTTATCCCCCATTACCTTGGCTTCCATCACCTCTCTGAGAAGATAGCAGACTACGTAAATCGCCGCCAGGCCTGCAGCCGTTGCCCATCTGCCTGACATAGCGGAAAACACGGCCCAGGGAATAAGGACTGTTCCTGTTCCAAATATGGGAAGGGCATCTAAAAGACCAATTAGCACCCCAAGAATAATGCTGTACGGATTTCCCATAAGAAAGAATCCTGCTGTACAGATTGCGGCAGTAAGAGCCATAATGCTGCCCTGAGTCTTCAGCCAGGCCTTCCCCACACTCATGAGACGATTCCCCAGAAGAGCAAACTCCCGGCGAAATATGGAGTTGTCTCTTCGCCGGCGCAGGTCATCCATCTCCTGAAGGCACAGGACCGTTGCCAGAAAGAATATCACTGTAAGTATCAGGCACTGGACACAGCAGCGAATTATATGAACAGAATTAGCCACAAGAAATGGCATAGCCCCTGTCTGCACCGTCTTTTTGCCCTGACGCAGCATATCCTGAAGAACTGCCACTAAAAAGCCTTCCGGAAGATGGAGAACCTCCTCTGCCCAATGGCAGTGGGAAGTCAAAAAATGGTCAAGACGGTCTATCATATTTGGAAGATTATCTGCCAGAAGGCAGATCTCTCCATAAATTTTTCTTCCTCCCCAATAAAAAAGAAAACCGGCAATAACGCAGATAAGTATAATCTCTCCGCCGGCTGCCACAGCCAGAGGAATCTGAAAGGGTCTTCCTCTCCAGGAGACGGAAAGCTTCCTTTGAATCCAAAGAGCGGAGGGTCTTAAAGCCAGGGCGGCAAGATAGGCGAACAAAAAAGGAATTACAAGGGGCAGCAGATACCTGAAGCTCAAATATACTGCCCCTGTAACTCCCAATATTAATAAAGTTTTCTTCAGTTTCTTACTCGGCTTTTCCATGGACTCACCTGTTTTTTGATTTGTACTTCCTTTGTACAAAATCTATTATGAGCACGGCCAGGCTGTTTTATTCCTCTTAAGGTTCTGTAATTATTTGACATATTTTTCAGCCAGAGAAAAAAGCTGTCCCTTAGGTTGGGAGAAAAATTCCATTTTTTGTCCCGTAACAGGATGGAAAAAAGACAGGCTGCAGGCCCACAAAGCCAGATTTCCCCTTCCACTGAAGCCGTCAGGATTGTATTTTCGGTCTCCCAAAACAGGTGTTTTGTGGCCTGCCATCTGTACACGAATCTGATGATGGCGTCCTGTGTACAGAGCAACCTCCAAGTAGGATACTTCTTGGTCATTTACCTGTCCGCTTCCCAGCACCCGGTAAGAAAGGCGCGCTTCCTTGGCCCCCTCTTTTCCCTTTTCCACAATTTGAGAAGTATTGGTCTTATCATCTTTCCACAAATAATCCACATATATCCCAAAGTTATCAACAGGTTTTCCACATACCAGCGTTCGGTAAACCTTTTTCATTTCATGGTTAGAAACCTGCTTACTTAAGGAAGCTGCAGCCTTTTTATTTTTTGCGTAAACCATAATTCCACCAACAGGCTTATCAAGTCTGTGGATAACTCCCACATAAGCTTCTCTGCTGTTAGTGGATAGTTTGTTGATATGTTTGCGAATTTCACTGACCATATCCGGTTCAAAGCCTCTGGCTCTCTGAGACTCTATTCCCGGCGGTTTTTCCACCACAATAATATCCTTATCCTCATAAAGTATTGAAATCATCAGTCTTCCTCCTGTATTGTTGCCCCCAGCCAGGATTCCATCATAACCTTTACAGAGCGGCTCATCTCACAGCTGAAATCAGAATTCCATTTTCTCTTACAGAAAGCGGAAAGCCATCTGTCAAAGTCCTCTCCTTCCTTTCCCTGCTGGTTCTGCAGAACCTTCGCAAACTCCTCCGGCGTCATTTTCTCATAAATGTTTTCCATAACCACAGACCGTCTGTCCTGGCGTCTGGGCTTCGGTCTCTCCTGCTGCTGTTTGGTGGGATATCCAAATACAACCATAGCCACAGGCATTACATATCTGGGCAGATTGAAAAGTTTCCGATGAGTTTCATACTCTTCCATAATATCTCCAATGTAGCAGGAGCCAATGCCCAAAGACCAGGCGGCACATACAGCATTCTGAGCCGCAATTAAAGCGTCATCACTGGCCAGCATAAAATCTCCCAGCCCAGGCTTTCGAACCGCCTCCTCAGTGGCGCAGAACAGATCATACCATTTCTGGTAATCGGCACAAAACACCAGAACAAGGGGAGCCTGAGCAATAAAAGGCTGATTATCGCAGGTTTTCACCAGAATATCCTTTTTCTCCTGGTCAGTTACGTCAATTATCGTAAACAGGGACATATTTCCCGCCGTAGGCGCCTCTATGGCAGCCTTTATAATCTGCTCCTTTTTCTCCTCCTCAATAATCCGGTTTTCAAACACCCGCACCGATTTTCTTTCCATCAATTCTCTGATTGTCTGATTCATTTCTTTCCCTCCATATTCTTTCCTTTCACAATCTATCCACAAAAATAACATATTTTTTCCGGATAATCCCTGTAAACTGGAACAAATAATAAAAATTCTTAAATTTCCTGCTTCCCGTTGCATTTTTTCTCTTCAAGCAGTATAGTATATAAAAAGATTACATGTAGTTTTAAAAACCACATTATATGATATTCAAAAAATTAAAGGAGGAGATCATTATGAAAATTCATATTAAAGACCCCGGCAGCGCTATCACCCATTTCGTAGCCATGATTTTAGCTATGTTGGCCGCCAGCCCCTTACTGATAAAAGCGTCTTCTGACGGAACTCTTCACGTAGCCGCTCTGGCTGTCTTTATTGTAAGCATGATCCTGCTTTACGGCACCAGCACCATCTACCATACATTAGATATTTCACCAAAGATCAATAAGCTTCTTAAGAAGTTTGACCATATGATGATATTTATTCTCATTGCCGGAACCTACACTCCCGTCTGCCTGATTGTTCTGGGTGACCGGACCGGCTGGGGCCTTCTGGCTCTTGTTTGGGCTATCGCCGCCGTAGGAATCCTTATTAAAGCCTGTTGGATTACCTGCCCAAAGTGGTTTTCCTCTGTACTCTATATCGCTATGGGCTGGGTCTGCATCCTGGCTATTACCAAGATTATCAGCGCCCTTCCCACTGCGGCCTTTGGATGGCTTCTGGCAGGCGGCCTGATCTACACAGCGGGAGGAATTATCTACGCGCTTAAAATGCCTTTGTTTAACGCCCGTCATAAAAATTTCGGCTCCCACGAAATCTTCCATTTGTTTGTAATGGGCGGAAGTTTCTGCCATTATATTATGATGTATCAGTTTGTAGCGTAAAGGCAAAAAACCTTGTTATTTCTTTCTCAAAAGCAGTGGCTGTCACAAAAAACAAAATTTGTGACAGCCACTGCTTTTACGCCCTTTTATCTGAATGTTCCTTTACAGCCTTCTGCCGGCGCCATCCTACTTCAAAAAGGCTGCCTCTCTGGCATACTGCCTCATAGTCTCTAATTCTGCTTCTGTAAATCCCCATACCCGCTTCAGCAAAGCTTCTTCCTGCTGAATATTGGTGTTTGAAACCGTCATATTGTCAGAATTAACCGTTACTCTCACCCCGGCATCAAACAGCGTCCTGATGGGATGATCCTTCACATCTTCCACTACCTTTGTATCACAATTGCTGGTCACGCACACTTCAAGGGTAATCTTTTCCTCCGCCAGACGCTTCATCAGCTCCGGATCCTTTACAGCTGCCACTCCATGACCAATTCGTTTTGTTCTGCATGCCAAAGCAGCCCAAATACTCTCCGGCCCGGCCGCCTCACCAGCATGAATGGTCATAGGCAGTGACAGCTCCCCTGCCCGGCGAAACACCTCTTCAAACATGGATGTAGGATAAAGTGCTTCCGCTCCTGCAAGATCCACTCCGCAAACCACATCGTTCAGATACCGGCTTGTCATTTCCACTGTCTCCAGATTTTCTGAGAGTAAATCCTTTCCTCTCATACAGCATAAGATTAAGCCTATACGGATAGAAGGAAAATCCTTCATCCCTCTTCTGGCTCCCCTCATGGCAGCTTCCACTACCTGGGCCTGACTCAGGCCTTTTTTTGTGGAGAGCTGAGGAGCAAAGCGAATCTCTCCATACTCCACCCCCAAACCGGCCAGATCTTCCGTCAGCTGATATACAGCCAGCTCCACAGCTTCCTCTTCCTGAAGCACCAGAAGCGGAAGGTCAAATCGCTCCAGATATTCATTCAGAGTCCGGCAATTCTTTGGCGCTCTCATTCTGTATTCCGTCTCCTCCAGACTTTCAGCGGGAAGCTTGATTCCCTGAGTCTTTGCCAGCTCCCATACTGTCTTCGGTCTGAGAGAGCCGTCCAGATGTAAATGCAGTTCTATCATTGATATGTGTCTCCTTCCATTGCCCACACAAGTTCAGCTTGTCCTGTCTGGACAGCTTCTTTAACGAAGCCTCTCTCTTCATGGCCTCATTTTTAGTGGCAAATTCTTCGTAGTAGACCAAAGTCACCGGCCTGCGGCTCTTGGTGTACTTGGCCCCTTTTCCCTGATTATGAGCTTTGACTCTCTCTTCCAGGTGATTGGTCCAGCCGCAGTACAGACTTCCGTCAGCGCACTGAACCAGATAGGTATAGTTCATAATAAATTCTGCCTTTCTATTTATTCCTGCCCCGGAACCTGCTATGTAAACGGCAATTACGCCTTGCAACCGCGTTATTACCGCCCAGGAAAACCTGTAATCTATTTTAAAGCACCAGCTGGATGCGCAAGGCGCCGGTTGGAACAAAGCTCAGTCCGATCCTTCCAGCCGTCTGAGCTTTCTAGCAGCTATACCATATTATATACTATACTCCACCCATGTGTGAATACCAATTCTCACCTATGATCCTGTATTTGACTCTGACTTCTTTGGAGCCATAAAATTCCGGACATTTTCACTTGTCACCTTTTCATATGGCAGATAGATATATTTTTCTTCTCCCGCCTGACCTTCCGTCCCCTCCTGGACTATCGTAACCGCCAGCCGCGCCATGGCTTCCGCCTGACCTTCCTTGTCGTTGTACACAGTTCCCGCTAATTTGGAGTCTACAATGGCTTTCAGACCGTCATCGGTTCCGTCAATTCCAAAAAATATTGGGAGAGCATTTTCCGTAAAGTTTAATTTTTCATAGGCATCTATAGCCCCAAGAGCCATGTCATCATTATTGGCCAATACCAGCTCTATCTGATTTTGATACTTGCCGATTATCTGCTGCATCCGATTCTGGGCCTGGGCACGGTTCCAGTTGGCAATTCCATAACTAAGCTTTTCCATTTCAATTCCGTTGCTTCTTAAGGTATTAACTGCATTTTCTGTACGGATTATGGCATCCTGATGTCCCGGTTCCCCTTCAAGGACTACATATTGAATCTTTCCATCTTTATTGCGGTCTGCCTGGCTGTTTGACTTGATCCTATCAGCCGCCAGTTCTCCCTGCATAACTCCCGACTGCTTGGCATCGGCACCTACATAGTAAAGCTTATCCCACTGTTTTAGATCTTCTGCCACCGGCTCTCTGTTAAAAAATATAATAGGAATATCATTCTCTCTGGCAAGATCTATAATTTCCGATGGATCCGCCCGGTCAACCAGATTCACGCAAAGAACATTGCAGCCAGCGTCAATCAGTTCCTTAACCTGATCGTTCTGAACTCTCTGAGAACCTGCCCCATCCCGGATAGTAGCAGCAGCCCCCAGTTCATTGACCTCTTCTCTGAAACAGGCAAGAAGTTCACTGATAAAGGTATCACTTTGATTATAACAGGCCACTCCCACATGTACCTTAATAGGCTCAGCTGACTGCTGCTTTCCGCAGCCCCACAGCCAAGGGACGCTTATCGCCAAAAACATTCCTGCCGCAAAAATTCTCTTAATCTTCACACTACTCTCCATCTCCATCATCAGTTCTAAGTTTCTTTTCTATTCCTCCCATATCCAAAAGCCAAATCTCTACTGTCCCATTGTATAAAGGATTTCCTGGTTCTCTTTTAAAAACAGCTCCTCCCTGCGGATTATGGTATGGGATATCTGCCTGTCTTCTGCTTTCCTGCGGGGAACAGTCCTAAGACTTTCCACTGCGCCTGCAACACTTTGATACCCTAAATTAAAGTCATCAGGCACCGCCACACATTCCACGCTTCCCGTATCCAGATAATAAATTGCCTCCATAGATCTGGCCACTCCATACACCACTGCTCCGTGAAGATTGTTGGCCGCTGAGTACTCTCCCGCCATGGTCAGACTGCCGTCATCTAAAGCGATCACAAAATTGGCTTTTGGAAGTCTGCCCATGAATACCTCTTTCGACTGCTGAAGAGAATTGTAAACAGACCACTGTATCTTTACGCCTGTTCCCTGCAGCGTCTCCCCAATGCCTTTCTGCCGGTTAATAACCGCTTCTGAATCCCCGGTTTCTGAGAGAATCAGCAAAGATTTCCCCTCTATATTTCCGCCGTAATCCTTTAACAGTTCCTCAGCAAGATTCCTGCCAATGGCATAATCATCCGTCCGTGCTGCTGCAAGATCTGTATGCTGTCCCTGGGCCCCCACAACAGGTTCCACCAGCATAATGGGAATCTTTTTTTCCATTTCCTTCAGCCCATCTTCCGTTCCTGTTACCGGCTGGACAATAACCCCTTCAGCTCCGTAATTTAATTCTTCCTGGATTAAGTCCGTTTCTTCCTTTGCCATCAGTCTTTCTCCGGTACTGACCACAAACACCTCAACCCCCAGATCTTCCGCCGCCATTTGAAGACCGTATTTAAAAGCGGACCACTGATTATCCTCTGAATTTTCAATAATTACGGAAATTTTATCCTTATCCGCCCCATTTCTTTCCCGAATCATAAGCAAAGACAGCACAATGAGCATAATCCCCAATACGATTTCTGTCAGAATAAAGATTCTTCTGCTATTCTTCATTTCTCTTTACCCTTTCTGCCATTTCTTCCTCACTGAAAATATATCCCTTCTCCACAATTTTTCTGTTTTCTTCCGTATAGGGAATTGCCGGAATACATATAGATACAGTTGTTCCCTCATCCGGCTCACTTTCAACAATGAGACCATACTTTTTCCCAAAAAGCAGCTGAATTCGGTTATTTACATTGATCAGGCCAACTCCGGACCCATGCTTGCGGATCCGGCTGCTGTCTGTCAGCACCAGCTCCACTTCCTCCTCTGACATCCCGATTCCATTGTCTGAAACGGATAAAACAACAAGTCCATCTTTCATCTTTCCACTGACTTTGATTTCTCCGCAGTCATCCATGGCACTGACCCCATAATTGATAGCATTCTCAAGAATTGGCTGCAAAATCAATTTTACTGCGCAGTAGGACAAAATCTCTTGGTCAACCTCAAAGGAAACCGTAAATGCGTTCTTATACCGAACCCTCTGTATATTCATGTAGCTTTTGGCATGCTGCAGCTCATCTTTTATGCTGATTACTGTATGACCCTTAGACAGACTGATTCGGAACAGTTTTGCCAGCTGAGAAATCATAAAAGATGCCTCATCGTTTCGTCCTCCTTCTATCATCCATGTGATGGAATCTAATGCATTATAAAGAAAATGAGGATTGATCTGACTTTGGAGAGCGTCTAACTCACTTTTTCTTCTCTCATTCTGTTTCCGCACAATTGTTTTCATCAGACTTTCAATCTGCTCATACGACCCTTCAATGGAACGCCCCAAATGTCTGATTTCCAGTGATCCCCCAATATAGATTTCCGGTTTCTTTCCAGCCTCATACTCCATAACCGAATGATTCAGTTTCAAAATAGGGCTGGATATTTTTGCAGAAACAACACGATTGATGATCACCAGCATCATAGCCAAAAGAACCATAATCATCCCAATAAAGTAGCGGATATCCATCATTCCATTGGTAAAAGTCGAATATGGGATGACTCCAACCAGCTTCCAGCCTGTGTAGCTGATGGTGTTGACAATTACTTTTCTCCGCTCCCCCTCAAATTTTTCATCGTAAATCCCTTCCTTGTATTCTGCCACCGTCTTAGTGTTTTCCTTGTAAATCCCATCGCTGATCTGAACCTGGCGTGGATGATAAATAATTTCTCCATTGCTGTCGCAAAGATAATAATACTGTCCGTTGTTCATTGTATTAATCTGGTTCATCATGCGCGAAATGCCGGAATAATCCATATCTACAAGCAAAACTCCCAACTGGGAATTGCCATTATCTGTAAGCTCAACAACACGGCTTAAAGAAATTACCCAGTAATACCGAAAGGTTCCGTCATCAAACAGATTCTGAATGTGAGGCGTAGAAAAATGCATGTTTTCCATTTCCGCCACTGCCTGTGTGTACCAATCCTGTTTTGTCACATCCGGATCTTCTTTCTGAGAGGCCACCGGCTCTGCAGCCACCAGACTGCCATGATTGTTGTAAATGGCAATGGTGCGCAGGCTGTCTCTGTTTGCCTCATACAAAAGGTTCATTCCCCTTTGAATATCCTCTATTCCATTGTAAAAATCATTTTTTATTATATTATAGTAGACCGCATCGGATATCTGGCGCATACTGATCAGGTAATCTTCCAGATTTTCTCCTGTCTGCTCCATCAGCATTCTGGTACTCTGTATGGTTTCATGTCGGGAATAGGTGGAAAATCTTGCATACATGACAATTCCTAAAATCACCATAATGGATATGGATATAACGGAAAAGGCAAACATTATCGTTGGCTGTATCCCTCTGGGCTTTAAGTTTTTTAACTTCCCAAAACACTTATTTTTCACTTTCTGTATGCTCCGCTCTGTATTTTGACGGTGATACGCCAAATCTTCTCTTAAATACATAACTAAAGTAATTAGGATCCGTATATCCAACCTTTTTTGCTATGATATAACTTTTATCGCCTGTCTCTGTCAGCAGCCGCGCCGCTTGATCCATACGATAGTCGGTCAGATAACCAATAAAGGTATTTCCTGTCTCTTTTTTAAAAATAGTTGAAAAATAGGAATTGGACACCCCCAAAGCGGCGCATATATGATCCAGTGACAGCTCTTCATAGGAGAAATTATTTCTTACATACTCCTGGGCTTTCCGCACAAAAGATTTGGTTGAGCTTGTCCGCGCACGGATCAGCTCCTCCCGGAAAGAAAGGCTGATATCCATCAGCCACTTTTTCAGTGCTTCCGGCTCCAAATCAAGAAGGGTACTGTAAAGATTTCTCATATCCGCAGAAAGTTCTTCCACTTCCACATCATTGTTGACAGAAAACCGGTACAGCTCGCTTACCAGCTCCATAATAGCAATATAGTGCTGCTGCAGAAACTTTGCCGTCTGACAGATATAATTGGAATACTTGCTGACCGCAGCCTCAACGTCTTTTTCCGTACCAAGCTGAATCATTTTAAACAGATAGGACAGCTCCGTATCATCGGCAAAAGAGAATTTCTCCATTTTCTGAGGTACAATTTCCCTGATATTAATTGCTCTTGCAGAACCGTAAATCGCCCGGTAAGACACCGCTTCTCTGGCGCTGGTATAAGATTGAGGCAAATCCAGAATATTTTCACAAACCCGTCCGATTCCTATGGTAACCACCGCTCCAATAATCCTGCGTGCATAGACGCAGAACCTGTTGCACTCATCTGTCAGCTCGGGAACCTGATTCTCGCTTTTCAGCTGAGCGATGACTATTGTATTTCCCAAATAGACAAAAAATTTGCCCTTCCACTTTTCTCCCAAATGTTCCTTTGCCTGTTTCTCAACCGCTGCAGACAACAGAAGAGGATTCATATCCTTTGGAATCTGTCGGGAAGATGTATGAATAATAAGACAGCAGAAAAATTTCTCCGAAAATGATATTTGACAGTCGGAAAGATATTTGGAAAGCTCTGATTCGCGAATTCTCCCCTCAATCAGAGTCGTATAAAAATTTGACTGCTGAACCGGCAGAGAGTCCAGATAGTATTTCTGCAAAATCTCCACATTTCGCTTTTCACTTATTTCCTGATCCAGCTTTATCTTTAACCTGGTAAATACATTGGTCAGCTCCACAGAATTAACCGGCTTTAAAATATACTCCTCGGCCTCCAGATGAATGGCCTCCTTGGCGTATTCAAACTCATCAAATCCGGTAAAAAATAAAATCTTGGTGACAGGAAATTCTGCCCTGACCCGTTTAGCCAGCTCTATGCCATCCATATAGGGCATTTTGATGTCTGTCATAACCACATCCGGCTGAAGCTCCTCCATCATCTCCAAAGCCTTTACCCCATTATTGGCGTATCCGATAACAGAAAATCCAAGGCCTTCCCAGTTGATTTTTTTCATAATAACCTGTATTACTTCTTCCTCATCATCTACCAGAAGTACAGAATAGGTATTCATAATTTCTTCTCCACACTCACGCCTCTTGGGGCCGCTTTCTTCCGTTTAACAGTACCTAAATCCAGCTTTCTCACACATTATAATGCTTATGAATTTGAGGTTATGATAAGATTATAACAAATTCATAGGGGATTGTAAATTACTCCGCCTGTTTTTATTGTGATAAAGCACAAAAAGAGCCAGATGCAAGTCCGGCTCTTAGGTGATATTTCACAATTATTTTTTCTGAACATATTTAAGACAGTCCAGGGTAACCGCTACAAGAATGATAATTCCTGAAAATACAAACTGAAGGTTTGTATCGATTCCAAGAATTGTAAGGGAGTATGTAAGAGCGGTGAAAATAAACACGCCGGTTACTACGCCGGAAATCTTTCCAATACCGCCAGTAAAGGACACACCGCCTACTACACAGGCAGCAATGGCATCCATCTCCCAGCCCTGTCCATAAGCCGCAGAACCGGAACCAACCATTCTGACACACTCAAGCCAGGAACCAAATCCATAAAGAATACCAGCAAGAATAAATGCTCCTACCGTTGTTCGGAATACAGAGATACCGGAAACAGCGGCCGCCTCTGAGTTGCCGCCCACAGCGTACAAATTCTTGCCAAATGTTGTCTTGTTCCAGATAAACCATACAATCGCCACTGCCGCTACTGCCCACAGAATAATAGTTGGAAAACCATTGATTTTGGGAATAATCATACTTGGAATGGTTGATTCAATGGCACCGAAAGATACACCTTTTGTGGCGTAGGTTACAAGCCCAAAAATTACCAGCATATTGGCCATGGTGGAAATAAACGGGTGCATTTTAAATTTAGCAGTAAAGCAGCCCGCAATTGTGGTAAAAAATGTACACAAAACCACACATGCTGTCAAAGCCAGAATAACTCTTCCCACAACAGGAATTCCGGTAAAGTCAAAAACATGCCCAAATACACCGCCGGTATTAATGCCCTGGTGCATAATAATTGTAGCTGTTGTCATACCCATACCAACCATACGGCCAATGGAAAGATCTGTACCTGCAAGGAGAATAAGACCTGCAACGCCCAGGGCAAGGAACATTCTGGGAGAAGCCTGCTGAAGAATATTCAGAATGTTGTTATAGGTAAGCAGCGGAGTATTCTTTATAATCGGTGTAAGAGTACAAAGCGCTATAAAAATGATAATAATGGCAATATACAAGCCATTCTGCAGCAAAAAAGCTCTGCGGTTGAATGTATATATGTAATTCTCCAATTTCTGCGCTCTTGACTCCAAAAAAGTAAATTTTGACATGCGCAGCAAATCAATGAGATGGTACTTATATGTATAAGCCCCATGCCTTCTGTCCTTGATCCGCTGAAGCTCTTTGTCCAGATCCATTTTACAGTCAAATCGTCTGTTCTTGTAAACGTATTTTTCATCTTTGATTTCCTGATGATCTGTAAGCTTTGCCAGGGTCTGCTGATGCTCTTTTTCCACCTTGGATATGTTTTGCTGATATTTTTCTTTTGCCTGTATCTTTTCCTGCTGACAGCTTTGTTTCACTGCCTGATAATAATCTTTGTCAAAGTGAGCCTTCAAATAGTTTTCCGCGTCAGAAATCAGTCCTGAAATCTGTGACTTGTTTTTTTCTTCAACTGCCCTCGCCTTTGCCAGCTGGTCCCTGTAATTTGCGATTCTGCTATCCCGCTCTTCTTTTGTAAGAGTGCGGTCTCTTTTTGTACTGTCAATGCTGTTCTGAAGCGCAACAACCTTATCTGTTCCGTCTACTCTCAGACTGTCAATTTTATCCTGTATTTTTCCGACATAATCATCAATTGGCTTACGCAGCCCCATTTCCTGCTCAGCCGTAAGGATCTTACTTTTTGCCATATCCATTCATCTCCATTACTTATGAAAGTTGTGCCGCCTAACCAGGCAGCTCTAATTCAGCTGTTCCAAGCACGCCCATTCCAGGCGCACGAAGGCTTACTATAGATATTTTGCACTAAGTCTCAAAAGCTCTTCCTGATTCGTCTCTTTTGTGTTAACAATTCCAGAAAGATGTCCATTTGACATAACGCCAATTCGATTGGTAATTCCTAATATCTCCGGCATCTCAGAAGAAACAACAATAATTGTCTTTCCCTGTTTTGCCATGGTGATAATCAGTTCATAGATTTCATATTTAGCGCCCACATCAATTCCTCTTGTCGGCTCATCCATCATAAAGATCTGCGGATCCCTCTCAAGCCATTTACCGAAAATAACTTTCTGTTGATTTCCGCCGGAAAGGCTGGAAATCATATCTTCCGGTCCCATACATTTTGTGTGCATAATTTTAATTTCTTTGGCTGTCGCTTTTACCATCTTTGAATTAGAAAGAGCCACTCCGGACTTATAATGGTTCAGATTGGCAATTGTAGTATTAAACGTAAGATCACCTTTTAAGAACAATCCATTTGCCTTTCGTTCCTCCGTAATCATGGCAAACCCATGATCCATGGCTTCTTTCGCGCTGTTAAAATTCATGAGGCGATTGTTGAGATATACACGGCCTGCCGCTCTGGTGCGGACTCCGAAAATTGTTTCCAGAAGCTCCGTTCGTCCGGCTCCAACCAGTCCATACAGTCCGAAAATTTCTCCTTCTCTTACGTCAAATGAAATATCCTGCAAATGAGGCTCAAACTTAGTAGACAGATGCTGAACGGATAAAACAACATCTTTCGGTTTGTTATCAACCGGCGGGAATCTGTTTTCAAGGGAACGTCCAACCATGGCAGCAATCAGCTCATTCATATTGGTCTCGTTGGCCTTCTTTGTCATAACAAGATTTCCGTCTCGCAGTACTGATATCTCATCACAAATTTCAAAGATTTCATCCATTTTATGAGAAATGTAAATCAGGGCAATTCCCTGTTCTTTTAACATTCTCATCATTTCAAAAAGCTTATCAACTTCCTGCACTGTCAGTGAGGATGTGGGTTCATCCAGAACAATCACCTTGGAATTATATGAAATAGCCTTTGCGATTTCACACATCTGTCTTTGAGATACAGACATATTCCGCATAGGCTGGGTAAGATTTACGGTCATTCCTAATTTTCTGAAAAGCTCGGAGGCTTCTTTTTTCATTCTTCCTTCATCAATGATTCCTATGGAATTAACCGGGTAACGTCCCAGAAACAGGTTGTCAATCACGTTTCTCTCCAGACATTGATTTAATTCCTGGTGAACCATAGCAATACCATTTTCCAGAGCGTCTTTAGGTCCGGAAAAATTCACCTCTTTGCCGTCAAGGATAATCGTTCCCTCGTCCTTCTGATAGGTGCCAAACAGGCATTTCATCATTGTGGACTTACCAGCTCCATTTTCTCCCATCAGCCCCATAACAGTTCCCCGCTTCACATTGAGATTGATGTGATCCAAAACCCTGTTGCGGCCAAAGGACTTGCTCATCCCGCGTATTGATAAGACGATATTATCTTTCTTATCTTCCATACCTTATTCTCCTGTTGATGTGATTATAGATTATTAGGGAGAATTTCTTCCCCCTAATAATCCGTCCTTCTTATTCCCTGTAAAAGTCCTGCAAAACAGCTGCGCTGGCGGACCCGTAATGGTTTACTGGCTAAGCAATGATGTATAGGAAGCTGCGTTATCTGTCTTAACCATATTGATTGCGAAAGCATCATACTGTCCCGGATTTCCAAGACGGTTTGTGATATTGGACTCTGTCTGTCCATCACCGCCGATGTATTCAACATCAAGATTAAGAAGATCGTCATACTTCTGAAGAAGAGGCTGATAGGTAGAGCTGAGGAAGTTGTCCGCAGCGTTGTAAATGTTCAGCCAAACTTTTTTTCTTCCGTGAGAAGCTTCATCCAGCTGGTTGGATACAGGCTCATAAACCTTTGTGGAATCTGTAAAATCCTGATAGTTATCAGCTGTAACCGCTACGTTTAACGCATAGTAGGAACGCTGCTCTTCATTGTATACATATACATCTTCTGACAGAACATTGCCTGCCTCATCTGCTGTACCGATGCCTGTGTCAATGTCAACTCCGTCAAGAGCATTACGGAGAACCCGGAGTGTCAGGTATGCCTGTACGTCCGCATGCTGGCTGATGGTCCCGCCATAACCCTCTGCAATAGCGGCTACCGCATCATTGTTTGCGTCGTAGCCAAAGGTAGGAACTTTATTGTCCTTGGACCAAGCGTTAAACATAGACATTCCCATACCATCGTTGTTGGAAACTACTACATCAATCTGATCGCCAAAAGAGGAAGACCAAATGCCAATTGCGTTTCCAGCTGTAGCGGCATCCCATGTAGCTCCGGCGGAGTTCTTCATTTCCTGAGAGGCCAGCTCTCTGATGACATACTGCGTTCCGTTTACATCCAGCGTTCCGTCTTGTACAGCAGTTGCAGAACCATCTGTATTCGTACCTATAGGATCACTGTTAATGTCCCCATCCTTATCAACCCCTGTTCCCAGAGCCTTGCGGACACCTCTTGTACGGGCAATGGAATCGTTATGTCCGATATCACCGATTGCAAGAACGTAACCGATAATTCCATCTCCATTGCGGTCAATGGTATCAATATTTTTCTCTATGTAATCCTTAACCATAGTTCCCTGAAGTTCAGCGCCCTGATTGGCATCAAATCCTACGTAATAGGTATTCTCATTGAAATTCAGCGCCGTCATATCAAGCTCTCCTGTAGAGCTGTTTGAAGGCTGACGATTAAACCATACCAGGGGTTTATCTTTGTTGGCAACTTCCTCTGCTGCCCCTTTTGTCTCGGCCGCTGTGGTATCCCCTGAAGCTGCCGTTGTTGCCGCTGCGGTGTCAGCTGTGTTCTGAGATGTTTCTCCTGAACTGCACGCGGTCACTGACAGGCCAAGAATTGCTGCCATTGTTAATAAAACTGCTTTTTTCTTCATATCTTTTTCTCCCTTCCTTTTACAATGTTGCCGTTTCTTTTGTTTATATTGACATTATATAGAATATTTTTTTAATATTATATATAAAATTTTTCTTTTTTTATTGAAATTTCCACTTTTATATTGGCAATATTGCACCAATACATCAATTTTATTGCAATTTTATTTATTCATTTTATCCTGCACCGCAGACCATATAGTATTTTTATCTCACAGAAGCTAAGTTTTCTGTGAAATCGAGTAGGGGAGATTTTCTCTCCCCTCTCACACCACCGTACATGCCGTCCGGCATACGGCGGTTCAACATAACTTCAAGGCATGACGCTTATTGTAATAGTCAAGACAGCTTATAAGCCCTGCTTTT
>DXFU01000081.1 GCA_019114305.1 Candidatus Hungatella pullicola
TTCGTATACATCAAATGTATTGTTCTGAATTTTCTCAAATCCACAGCTGTGAACCACAGCTTGTCTTTTCGAATTTTCAGGGTTTCGCATACTGTTCAGTCTTCTGTTTTCAAGGTTCTTGTTGTCTTCAAAAGCAACTCGTTTATTCTATCACAGAGTTTTTTGTTTGTCAACAACTTTTTTAACTTTTTTCATTTCTTTTTTTAATCATTTGATTTTTCAGAAATGAGCGGAGAAAGAGGGATTTGAACCCTCGCGCCGGTTGCCCGACCTACACCCTTAGCAGGGGCGCCTCTTCGGCCTCTTGAGTATTTCTCCGTAGTTCATATTTTTCAATATTCACTTTTTTATACAGTCTTTTCTGTCAGACGCATGAGATATTATACTAGACATTTTTCTAATTGTCAACCTATTTTTTCATTTATTTCTTTCTGAATTTTTTCTTTTACTAATTCTGCAATTTCCACTGTTTTCATTCCTTTATAATCTTCAGGATATAACGGCGGGAGGAAGCAGATCTGCACTTTTACTTTCTTAATAGACGGCTCATCAAAAGGCTTAAAGCAATCAATCAAAGCCACTGGGACAATGGGACAATGGGCATTTACAGCGCTTTTAAAGGTTCCCCCTTTGAAAGGAAGAAGCTGGTTTCCCTTATGACTTCTAGTTCCTTCCGGGAAAATTACATAATTTTTTCCATTTTTTACATCCTCTGTCATTTTTCCAATTAACTTCAGAGACGCCTTAATGTCCTTTCGGTCAATGGCCATTCCTCTCAAGGCAGCAATGACCTGTTTGATCAGAATAATATCCGCCGCCTCTTTTTTTATTACGATTCCAAGGGGTCTTGGACATGCATCCATAATAGCCAGTGAATCAAAAAGTCCCTGATGATTTGGAAACAGAATAAATCCATTTTCTCTTGGAAGATTCTCCTGTCCCCACGCCTCCACTTGTACCCTTCCCGTTTTATTAATCACCTTCACCATATGGCGAATATAATCGTACCTTTCCTGTTCCGTATGAGTATCTTCCGGTTTTCCCATTTTGCAGACAGTCAAAAACCATATAGGTGCTCTCAATAAATTCCGTATTACCATATATACAATGCGGTTCATTCTGTTCTCCTATATTCAGACTTTCTTATATTTTTCTATGGCTGTTTCATACAAATTATTTCCTTCACTGTCTATCACTACAATAACAGGAAAATTCTTAACCTCCAGACGACGTATTGCCTCTGTTCCCAAATCCTCGTAAGCTACAACTTCTGAGGAAACAATACATTTGGACAACAAGGCTCCCGCTCCTCCTACGGCAGCAAAATATACAGCTTTATTTCTGACAATAGCTTCAATTACCTGAGGACTTCTCTTTCCCTTTCCTATCATTCCTGCCATTCCCAAATCCAGCAGCTGAGGTGTGTACTTATCCATACGGCTGGCTGTTGTCGGTCCTGCAGAGCCTATAGGACGTCCTTCTCTTGCGGGAGAAGGGCCCATATAATAAATCATATTTCCCTTAATGTCAAAAGGAAGGGATTTTCCTTCTTCCAATGCCTCTTTCATTCTTTTATGAGCCGCATCTCTGGCTGTATATATGGTTCCAGTAAGATAAACATAATCTCCAGCCTTCAACTGAGCGGCCTCCTCTTTGCTGACAGGCGCTTGTATATATCGATTCATATTTTCCTCCGTCTCAATGATTGCTTCAAAAAACCGGTCCCATTTTATCACAGGTCCTGCGGACGCGGTATATAGGGGCCACTATATGATTCTATGGGCATGGCGGTTTACGTGACAGCAAATATTAACAGCCACAGGCAGCCCCGCAATGTGAGTTGGAAAGGTCTCAATGTTCACTGCCAAAGCAGTTACCGTACCGCCTAACCCTCCCGGCCCGATTCCCAGCTGATTGATTTTATTCAGAAGTTCCTCTTCCAACTTCTCTATCAATTCATCTCCCGGTTTTTCGTCCAATTTTCTTGTAAGAGCGTGTTTTGCCATCTCAGCACATTTCTCAAACGTTCCTCCAATCCCCACTCCGATTACCATAGGAGGACAGGCATTGGGTCCCGCGTCCTTTACTGCAGTCAGTACAGCCTCCTTCACTCCCTCTAGTCCGTCAGCGGGCTTTAACATAAATACACGGCTCATATTCTCGCTTCCAAATCCTTTGGGCGCTACTGTTATATCAATCTGGTTTCCATCCGTTATCTCATAGTGAATGACTGCAGGAGTATTATCCTGTGTATTCACTCTCTCAATGGGATCTACCACAGATTTTCTCAAATAACCTTCTGTATATCCCTGCCTTACGCCCTCGTTAACGGCCTCAGTCAGATTTCCATCATCTATATGAACATCCTGGCCTATCTTTATAAAAATTACTGCCATTCCAGTGTCCTGACAAATAGGAATCCTATCGTTTGCCGCAATGGATAAATTCTCCTTTAACTGTTCCAGAATCTGTCTGCCTAAGGGAGATTCTTCTTTCTCTGAAGCCTTAAAAAACATATTTTCCATATCAGAAGAGAGAAAATGGTTGGCCTCTATGCACATTTCCTTTATATTTCTGATAATTTCTTTGGTACTAACCCTTCTTATCATTGGTTTCCTCCGATTCTTAATACATTTAATCATAATAGATTCCTGTTTTGAAATCAAGCCAAACCTGTTGACACCTCTCTGGTTTTATTGTATTATTGTATTATATAATTAATACAGTAATACAATATGGAGGTGAAACAATGAAATGGCACTTTGAAAATAACAGGCCGATCTATTCTCAGATTTTAGAACAAATACGGCTTGGCATTATTTCCGGGGAATTCAGCGCAGGCAGCCGGCTCCCTTCTGTCAGGGAATTGGCTGCAGAAGCCTCAGTAAATCCCAACACCATGCAGAAAGCCCTTTCGGAACTGGAGCAAAGTAAAATTATTTATTCACAGAGAACATCTGGACGTTTTGTCACGGAGGACCAATCGATGATTGAACAAATAAAACAAGAGATTGCAGAAACAAAAATAAAAGAATTTATACAGACCATGCAGGAACTGGGCATTTCACCTGACGAGGTTCTGAAACTGATTGAAAAAACGGCAAAGGAGATGATTTCATGAACCCAATTCTTCAGTGCAGCCATCTGACAAAAACCTTTGGAACCAAACGAGCTCTGGACGATATTAATTTCACTATTAATCCCGGCAGAATCGTGGGGCTTTTGGGCCCAAACGGAAGTGGAAAATCCACCTTCATCAAAACGGCCAACGGACTTCTCACTCCCTCTGACGGCAGTATTACCATCTGCGGATTTCCTGTAGGAATTGAGACAAAGAAACGAGTCGCTTATCTTCCTGATAAAAATTTTTTAAATGACAGCCTTAAAATTTCATATTACATTGATTTCTTTCACGATTTTTATGAAAATTTTGACAGACAAAAAGCCCGAGAAATGTTAGAAAGGCTGGATATTCAGCCGGACAGCCAGCTGAAGATTCTCTCCAAAGGAACTCAGGAGAAGGTTCAGCTGATACTTGTAATGAGCCGGGAGGCAGATCTATATCTTTTAGATGAGCCAATCGGAGGTGTAGATCCTGCTGCCAGAGATTATATTCTCAACACTATTTTATCCAATTACAATGAATCCGGGTCCATATTGATTTCCACCCATCTGATTTCCGATATTGAGTCTATCCTGGATGATATAATCTTTATCCGTGAAGGACATATTGTCTTAACCAGCTCTGTAGATGATATACGGGAGCAGAACGGAAAATCAGTAGATGCCCTGTTCCGGGAGGTATTCAAATGTTAGCAAAACTATTTAAAGACGAAATGAAGGGGACTTCCAGACTTTTTCTTCCTCTCATAGCAGGTTTTATTCTAATTACAGTTCTGTGTAAATTTGCCTTTGAAACCAGTTTTACCATTTTTGATTTTAATAATTATATCCTGCAGACCATTACTGTGATTTTCTTTACCCTGTATTTTATCTACATCATAGCCCTTTACGTACTGACCTCTGTATTTATAGTGGTAAGATTCTATCAGACGATGACGGGAAAACAAGCATATCTGACCCATACTCTGCCAATCAAAACCTCAACCTTAATTAATGCAAAACTTATCTGCGCAGTACTGTGGGAGCTGATTACAGGAGTTCTTTTTATCCTTTCCCTGGTTTTCTTTTTCTTAGGTCATATTCATCTGTCTGATATCCAGACCTTTATCAGGGATGTTGGAATTATTGTCAAAGAATTGAATCAATACGTAAATATTCCTCTCTTTACTGCCGTTATCTTTATTTCCTGTATATTAAGCCTGTTGTCCGGACCTCTCATGATGTATGCCTGTGTCGCCATGGGACATTTATTCCGTACCCACAGAGTCTTATGGGCTGTTGTCTCTTACTTTATTATCTATATTTTGATACAGATTATTGCTACCATAGGAATGTTCTTCTGCGGATATGATATGATCCTCTGGTCAAATACCGCAACCAGCGTTTCCAATATGGTCCATATTATGGAACGGTATATGATCTTTGCCGTCATACTCAGCGCCGGATTTACAGCGGGATGTTATGCAGTAACCAACTATGTGTTCCACAGACATTTGAATCTTAACTGATATTTTATAAGCTGAAAAATGCTGCAGGTCTGATGCTGAATCAAACCCTGCAGCATTTTTTAACCGCAGACATACTATTTTTTATGATTGCCGCAGTCCGTTTTCTCTCCCTTAAAAATTCTGTTTTTTATATCCTGTATGGTTAAGGATTCCAACCGATTTTTGCACACTTCATTTAACTCTTGATAAATCTCATCCATCACATCTGCCATCCCAGAAGCTATCATACATGGCATTGCACCATTTCCTGACTTCCACACAGCGGAAACAAAGCTTACTTCCAGTGCCTCGCTGATCTGTCTTAAATTAATCTGAGACAGCGAATCCGCAATATGATATCCTCCGTCAAGACCTTCCTTTGTCTCTATAAGTCCAGCCTTTTTTAACTTAGCCATAACCTTCCTCACCCTTGCCGGATTGGTGCACACATTAGATGCCAGCGCTTCACTGGATATGGTTTCCTGACGATGATCCAAATACACCAAAGAATGAACCGCAATGGCAAATTCACTGGTCATTCCTCTCGCCCCCTGTCTTCCACAATCTGTAATTATAATTGTTTCAGTTTGTGAATTAATCTTACCAAGTGACGAAACCATTGTCAAGAAAAAAGCGTCCATGCTTTTTGCATGAACGCTTTCACAAATTTACTTTTTCAAAATTTTGCCCATAGCCATTACGAAAAGCATAATAATGATAATAGCCGCGAAAATACCGCCCATTCCTTTTCCCATAATTTCAAGAGCAATTACAAAATTATCCCACATATCCTTCTTCCTCCTCTTTTACAGATACTGAGTCACAAGGCTGATTACAAGGCCGCCGGCTACTACAGAAGCAATCTGTCCAGATACGTTGGCTCCAACTGCATGCATCAAAATGATGTTGCCCGGCTCTTCTTTCTGAGCCATTTTCTGGACTACTCTGGCAGACATTGGGAAAGCAGAAATTCCTGCTGCGCCGATCATAGGGTTAATTTTAGTCTTTAAGAACAGGTTCAAAATCTTGGCAAAAATAACTCCTCCGATGGTGTCAAATACAAATGCAAGAAGCCCGATTGCCATAATCATAATTGTATTCAGCTGAACAAACGCTTCTGCTCTCATACTGAAGGAAATTGTAATTCCAAGAAGAAGTGTAATCAGATTAGACAACTGATTCTGTGCTGTATCTGACAGATTATTTAATACTCCACACTCTCTTAACAGGTTGCCAAACATAAGGAAACCGACTAAAGCTACAGAAGTAGGAGCAATCATTCCCACAATTAATGTAACAGCAATTGGGAACACAATTCTCATGGACTTTGATACATTGCCAGGTTTGTATTCCATATGGATTCTTCGTTCTTTCTTAGTAGTAACCAAACGGATGGCAAACGGCTGTACAATGGGAACCAAAGCCATATAGGAGTAAGCCGCCACGGCAATAGGGCCAACGTAGTTGGATCGAAGCACCTGAGATACTAAAATAGAGGTAGGTCCGTCAGCTGCGCCGATTATACCAATGGAAGCTGCGTCCTTTAAATCAAACCCAAGTAATACTGCTGCACAGATGGCAAAGAAAATTCCAAACTGAGCGGCTGCTCCAAACAGGAACATAACAGGCTGTGACAGAAGCGGGCCAAAATCGATCATAGCTCCAATACCAATAAACAGAAGTATTGGAAGAGCCTCAGAAGCCTCAATCCCCGTCTCAAAAAGCCATTGTATAATTCCGTTTGTTTCTCCTACTCCATCCAACACCTGATTCAAAACTCCCGTGGAAGGAAGGTTCACCAGAATTGCTCCAAATCCCATTGGCAGCAGCAGAGCCGGCTCATATTCTTTTTTAACTGCCAGCCATATTAACAGAATTCCTACCGCGTACATAAGTACCTGCTGCCAGGTTACTGACATGACTCCTTCAACCAAAAATTCCATATTCTTCCTCCTAACATTGTGTCTTTTGCATACCCTCTATATTGAAAGGCTCTCAGGCCTGTTTTTTTCTGACTATAACTGTTTTAATCACCTTATCTTCCATTTCCTTAATGGTATAGTAATTCACCTTGTCCTCCAGCTCTATGGGAAGCTGAGACGGCTTAGGAATATAGTCCAAACATTCTATCATGTAACCAGAAAGTGTATCGCAGGAACTTTCAATCTTCTCATTTAAAGCTTCATTAAAATCATACAAAAGTATTCCTCCGGATACCTTGTATATGCCGCTTCCTAAATCAACCAGTTCCGGCTCTGCTTCATCATACTCATCGTGAATATCCCCTACAATCTCTTCGATGAGATCTTCCATAGTTACAATACCGGATACACCGCCATATTCATCTACCAGCACGGTCATCTTTCTCTTAGTTTTCTGCATTTCCTGGAACAGGCTGTCCGTAGCCCGATTCTCCGGAACAAAATAAGGAGGCTGCATAATAGAACGGATATCAATTTCTGATTTATCCTTTTTATTTGCCTCTATGACAAAATCTTTCATGGAAAGGATGCCAATAATATTATCTATCTCACCCTCATAAACAGGAATTCTGGAATGACGGCTGTTTAATACCTCATCTAAGAATGAATCAACAGGAGCTGTAATATCCACAGCTACAATGTCCTGTCTTGGAGTCATAATCTCTCTGGCCTTCTTATCATCAAAAAGAAAAATAGAGGTTATCATTTCCTGCTCAATCCGGTTAAATACTCCGCTTTCGCGTCCGGTCTGCAGCATGGAACGAATCTCCTCTTCCGATACCTCTTCTTCTAAATTGTCTGTATTGATTCCAAGCAGTTTTAAAACACCGTTGGTAGACATAGACAGAAGAGCAATAAACGGAGCCAGAATTTTTGATAGCATATAAATGGGGGTTACAACAATTAAACTGAACGTTTCTGCATTCTGCAAAGCGATTCTTTTAGGAACCAGCTCACCAAAAACCAAGTTAAAATAGGACAATAGAATTGTTACAAGAACCATGGCTATGCTGGAGCTGTATGGAATTCCCATAGCCTTCATCTGCGCCCCTAAAACCTGTGAAATACCGGTGGCCGCTGAAGCACTGGAAAAGAATCCAGCTAAGGTAATCGCTACCTGAATGGTGGAAAGAAATCCAGTGGAATTTTCCGAAAGCTTTAAAATCAGTTTTGCTCTCTTATTCCCCTCTTCTGCCAATACTTTTATTTTGTTTTTGTTAACAGATACAACTGCCATCTCTGATCCTGCAAAAAAAGCATTTGTCAGAGTAAGTAAAATTAAGATAAAAATCTGTGCGGTAATCGCGCCCGGGTCACTGTCCAAGCAAATATTCCTCCTTTAAAATAAAAAATTAAAATGGTTTCTCGGTAAAAGAAAAAGACCTTTACTGCAGTTTCCCCAAGCTGCGGTAAAAGTCTTGCCATTCAAATTCCGTACGGATTAGTTTTTATAGTGTCTAATCGGTCTGACGCCACGGAATACATAAGCATGCTGGCTACTCCCTTTTACTGACTTTAACTATTATAATACAAGGTATTGGTTTTTTCCAGCATTATTTTGCCGGAATGGAAAAAAATATGTTTTTTTCA
Source organism: Candidatus Hungatella pullicola (assembly GCA_019114305.1). Classification (GTDB taxonomy): domain Bacteria; phylum Bacillota; class Clostridia; order Lachnospirales; family Lachnospiraceae; genus Hungatella_B; species Hungatella_B pullicola. Next base: position 8,183 of record DXFU01000081.1, read on the forward strand.
TACATTCCGGCAAACATTCAGTCTTTTTTATTCTTCCTGATCTTCCGTATCCTGATCGGTCAGATCTTCCTGATCGCTTTCATCACTTTTTCCGCCGTCGTCTCTGACTTTGGCAATGCTGGCTACACTGATATTAGAATCCTGATCAATATCCATCAGCTTAACACCTGATGTATTTCTTCCAATGACTGAAATATCATCTACAGAAATTCGGATAATAATCCCCTCTGTTGTAATCATAAGAACCTCTCTGTGATCCTCTACCAGCTTCGCTCCAACCAGATCACCTGTCTTATCTGTAATCTTATAGCAGAGAACGCCCTTTCCGCCTCTCTTCTGAGGAGTAAATTCATCAATAGGAGTTCTCTTTCCCATTCCTTTTTCTGATACAACCAGAAGCTTATCCCCCTGTGTATCCATCTGCATTCCAACTACCTGGTCATCCTCATTGAGCTTCATTCCAATTACACCCATGGACACCCTTCCCGTTACTCTCACATCCGTTTCATGGAAACGAATACACTGTCCCTTTCTGGTTACAAGGAAAATATCCTTGGTATCATCGGTGGCCTTAACCTCAATCAGCTCATCATCTTCCCTGAGAACAATGGCCTGAAGTCCGTTTTTGCGCACATTGGCATACTCCATCATAGGAGTTTTCTTTACCATACCATTTTTCGTGGCCATAAAAAGATACTGGTCATCATTATATTCCTTCATCGGAATGATAGCTGTAATGCTTTCTCCGGGAAGCATCTGCAGGAGATTGACAATTGCCGTTCCTCTGGCTGTCCTGCTTCCCTCTGGTACAGCATAGGCCTTCAGTCTGTACACTCTTCCCGTATTAGTAAAGAACATCAGATAGTGATGAGTGGTGGTCATCATCAGGTCTTCAATATAATCCTGATCAATTGTCTGCATTCCCTTAATGCCCTTGCCGCCTCTGTTCTGACTCTTAAAATTGTCTACGGACATTCTCTTAATATATCCCAGCTTAGTCATGGCAACAATAGTATTCTCATCCGGAATCAGATCTTCCGCAGACATATCAAATTCGTCAAACCCAATGGAAGTTCTTCTGTCATCTCCGTATTTCTCCCCTACAATGGAAATTTCTTCCCTGATGACACCTAAAAGCTTCTTTTCATCTGCAAGAATCGCTTTCAACTCAGCAATCTTTGCCTCCAGTTCTTTGTATTCATTTTCCAGCTTCTCCCGCTCCAGGCCTGTAAGAGCTCTCAGACGCATATCGACAATCGCCTGAGCCTGGGCATCACTGAGGGCAAACCGCTCCATCAATTCTGTTTTAGCTGCCTGAACATTGGCAGAACCTCTGATAATCCGGATCACTTCATCAATATGATCCAGGGCAATCAGCAGTCCCTCTAAAATATGAGCTCTCTCTTCCGCCTTGTTTAAATCATATCTGGTTCTTCTGGTTACCACATCCTTCTGATGATCCAGATAATAATTAAGCATCTGAAGAAGATTTAAAACCTTGGGCTCATCATTGACCAAAGCCAGCATAATTACGCCGAAGGTATCCTGAAGCTGAGTGTGCTTAATCAGCTGGTTAAGAACTACATTGGCATTGACATCACGGCGCAGCTCAATACAGATTCTCATTCCGGAACGGTCAGACTCATCTCTTAAGTCTGTGATTCCATCCACTCTTTTTTCCTTTGCCAGCTCAGCAATCTTCTCAATTAACCGGGCCTTATTTACCATGTAAGGAAGCTCCGTTACCAGAATTCTGCTTTTTCCGTTGGCCATAGTCTCAATATCTGTTACTGCCCGAACTTTAATTTTGCCTCTTCCTGTGCGGTAAGCCTCCTCAATTCCTCTTTTCCCCAAAATGGTGGCTCCCGTAGGAAAATCAGGTCCCTTAATAATATCCAGGATTTCCTCCATGGTGGTCTCCCTGTCTTCCTCTACCTGATTGTCTATAATCTTTACAACAGCTCCTACCACCTCTTTCAGGTTGTGAGGCGGTATATTAGTAGCCATACCAACAGCAATTCCTGAAGTTCCGTTAACCAGAAGATTGGGTATTCTTGCAGGAAGAACTACCGGCTCTTTTTCTGTCTCATCAAAGTTTGGAATAAAGTCTACTGTATTCTTTCCAATATCCGCCAGCATCTCCATGGATACGCGGCTGAGTCTGGCCTCTGTGTAACGCATAGCTGCCGCGCCGTCTCCGTCTACAGAACCGAAATTGCCGTGGCCGTCTACCAGTGGATATCTGGTTGACCACTCCTGGGCCATATTAACCAGAGCGCCATAGATAGAGCTGTCTCCATGGGGATGGTATTTACCCATGGTATCACCAACAATACGGGCGCACTTACGGTGAGGCTTATCCGGTCCATTGTTCAGCTCGATCATGGAATAGAGCACCCTTCTTTGAACCGGTTTCAGACCATCTCTTACGTCAGGAAGGGCTCTGGATGCAATAACACTCATGGCATAGTCAATATAAGACTTTTCCATGGTCTTTTTTAAATCTACTTCATGAACTTTATCAAAGATATTTGGTTCCATTCTATTTCCTCCAATGCGGTCTGTTCTGTCTCAAGCTTAAATGTCCAAGTTGCCGTACTTGGCGTTAGCCTCGATAAATTCCCTTCTTGGCTCTACCTGGTCACCCATCAGAGTCGTAAATGTCAGATCCACTTCTGAGGCAGTCTCCTCATCCATGGTAACACGAAGAAGAACTCTTCTTTCCGGATCCATGGTGGTCTCCCAGAGCTGGTCCGCATCCATCTCTCCCAGACCTTTGTACCGCTGAATTTTGTTATTGCTGTCTCTTCCAATTTCCTTCAGGATGGAATTCAGCTCCTCATCGCTGTAGGCATACCATACTTTTTTATTCTTCTCTATTTTGTACAGAGGCGGCTGAGCAAGATAAACATGTCCCTGTTTAATCAGTTCAGGCATAAACCGGTACAAAAAGGTAAGAAGAAGCGTACTGATATGAGCTCCGTCTACATCGGCATCTGTCATAATAATAATCTTATTGTACCTCAGCTTGGAAATATCAAAATCATCGTGGATACCCGTTCCGAAGGCGGTAATCATGGCTTTGATTTCCGCGTTGGCATATATCTTATCCAGTCTGGCCTTCTCCACATTTAAAATCTTGCCTCTCAGCGGAAGAATTGCCTGAGTATCCCTGGATCTTGCCGTCTTGGCAGAACCGCCGGCGGAATCTCCCTCTACAATGTAGATCTCGCAGTTTTCTGGATTTTTGTCGGAACAGTCTGCCAGCTTTCCTGGAAGAGCCATTCCCTCCAAAGCAGTTTTTCTTCTGGTCAGGTCTCTTGCCTTTCTGGCAGCCGCTCTGGCTCTCTGAGCCAGTATAGACTTATCACAGATCGTCTTGGCAATTCCAGGATTCTGCTCCAGGAAGTAGGTAAACTGTTCTCTCACAATATTATCCACAGCCCCTCTTGCCTCGCTGTTTCCCAGTTTCTGTTTTGTCTGTCCTTCAAACTGCGGCTCCTCAATCTTTACACTGATAATAGCAGTCAGTCCCTCACGGATATCCTCTCCTGAAAGATTGGCCTCACTGTCCTTTAACAGCTTATTTTTTCTGGCGTAGTCGTTAAGAGTATTGGTCAGAGCATTTTTAAATCCCGAAAGATGGGTTCCTCCCTCAGGAGTATTAATGTTATTTACAAAGCTGTAAATGTTCTCTGTATAGGCGTCATTGTGCTGCATGGCAACCTCTACAAACACTCCGTCTTTTGTTCCCTCACAATAAAATACCTGATCATAAATAGGAGTTTTTCCTCTGTTTAAGTAAGTGACAAATTCCTTTATTCCCCCTTCATAGTGGAATACATGATTATGCTTTTCCTCACGGTCATCTTTAAGGGTAATCTTTAAATTCTTGGTCAGAAAAGCGGTCTCCCGCAGCCGGATTTTTAACGTATCATAGTCAAAAACCGTCTCTTCAAAAATTGTACTGTCAGGTAAGAAAGTTACCTTTGTTCCATGGTCATCAGGACCGCATTCTCCTATTACCTTTAAGGGATACATGGTCTTTCCCTGCTCATATCTCTGCTTGTAAATCTTTCCATCCTGGCGGATTTCCACTTCCAGCCAATGGGAAAGGGCGTTTACAACCGACGCGCCTACGCCGTGAAGACCACCTGATACCTTGTATCCTCCGCCGCCGAACTTGCCGCCTGCATGGAGAATGGTAAATGCCACCTCCACCGCCGGAATACCGGCTTTTTTCTGGATTCCTACGGGGATTCCTCTTCCATCGTCTTCAACCGTTATTGAATTATCCGCGTTAATTGTAACCTCTATGCTGTCGCAGTATCCGGCCAGCGCCTCATCTACCGCGTTATCAACGATTTCATATACCAGATGGTGAAGACCTCTTATGGAGGTACTTCCGATATACATTCCAGGCCTTTTTCTCACTGCTTCCAGTCCTTCCAGGATCTGGATTTGATCTGCTCCGTATTCGTTGCTCATAAGTTTCCTCCTAAAATGCTAATTTTCCCCTGTTGCCGTTCCATTGACCACCTTAAATATTTTATCAATCTGGAAACGATTGTTTACAAAATCCTCCAGACCTGTACAGGTGATCAGTGTCTGTATATGATTAATTCCTGCCAGCAAATGATTCTGTCTGCCTGAATCCAGTTCAGACAACACATCATCCAGCAAAAGAATGGGATAATCATTTACTATTTTTTTAACCAGTTCTATCTCTGCCAGCTTGAGAGACAGCGCAGCTGTTCTCTGCTGCCCCTGAGATCCGAACTTTTTTATATCAATGCCGTTTACAATAAAGGTCAAATCATCTCTATGAGGTCCTATCAAAGTGGTTTTCTGTTTCAGATCCTGAATTCTGCTCTTTGAAACAGCTGATTCAAACTGCTCTGTCTCTACGTTAGGCTCATAAGAAAGAACCAGCTCCTCCCGTCCTCCTGATATTTTCTTGTGGATGAGAGCGATCATCTGGTTCAGCTGATCAATGAATTCACGGCGGAATTCAATTACCTCTCTGCCATACTGAATCAGCTGCATATCCCAGATATCCAGGGTCTGTTCAAAATCCGGCCGAAAAGCAATCTCCTTAAGAAGCTTGTTTCTTTGAATGACAATCCGATTGTACTGAACCAGGGAATGGACATACAGCTTATTTAGTTGACATAACTCCATATCAATAAACCGGCGTCTTTCTCCCGGACCGTTTTTAATCAGGTTCAAATCCTCCGGTGAGAAAAACACTACGTTGACAATGCCAAACAATTCACTGGCTTTCCGAATGGGCACTCCATTGACTGCCACACCCTTAGCCTTGTTTTTCTTTAAATGCATATCAATCCGGTAGGGAACATCTCTTTTTCTTACATTCAGCTTTATATGGGATTCATCTCGGTCGAACTGGATGATTTCCCTGTCTCTGCTGCCTCTGTGGGATTTGGTTGTGGCACAGACATAAACCGCTTCCAGGATATTGGTTTTTCCCTGAGCATTGTCCCCATAGAGAATATTGGTTCCGCTGCTGAATTCCATATGTAATTGATCGTAATTTCGATAATTTTTCAGCTCAATTGATTCAATTACCATAGACGGCTCTATTCCTCGATTTTAATAGTATTGCCATCAAAGGTAACTACATCTCCGGCCCTTAATTTCTTTCCTCTCTGGTATTCTACCTGACCGTTCACTAATACTCTGCCTTCTTCGATGGCATATTTGGCCTCCACGCCGGAGCCTGCCAGATTGGCAGCCTTCAGAGCCTGGCCCAGCTTGATGTATTCATCTCTTAATTTAATAATTTCCATTGATTTCTCCTTTTAGACTTAGATCCTAAACAGTTGCCGCGTTAAAGTTAACCGGAAGAATCAGGTAGACGTATCTGGACTCTTCATCCCGGATAAAACATGGGGATTTAGGATTCAGCATATAAAGAGTAACTTCTTCATCATCAATAATCCTGAGAGCATCTATCAGGAACTTTGGATTGAAGGCAATCATAATATCGCTTCCTGTTTTGTGGGCGATAATCTCCGCATTCATGGAGCCAAAGCTGGAATTCATCTTCAGCTGAATTTCCTGATCTGAAATGTTGATAATCAGGGGTTTTTTATCATTTTCTCTAACCAGGATGGTAGCCCTCTCAATGCAGTCCAAAAGATCTTTTCTGTTGACAATTACCTTCGTCTCATAATCGCTGGAAAGCATCTGATCAATACGGAAATATTCTCCTTCAATCAGTCTGGAAACCACAATGGTATTGTCAAATTCAAAAAGAATATGGTTCGGACTGAAGTAAATCAATACCTCTTTGTCATTGTCCCCGCTTAAAATTTTGCTGATCTCATTTAAAGTCTTGCCAGGAACAATAACCTTTATATCATGGTAATTCTCTTTTAATTCCACATTGCGGATAGAAATACGGTGTCCATCCAGGGAAACTACTTTCAGCTGGCTGCCGGAAACCTGAAAAAGTTCTCCTGTCATCATCTTATTGCTGTCATTGGGAGCGATAGAAAAAATAGTCTGTCTGATAATTTCTTTCAAAGTAAACTGAGACAAACTGATATAGTGATCCTTTTCAATATAGGGAAGGTAAGCAAATTCTTCTCCGTCTCTTCCCTGAATGTGGAAAACAGAGTTTTCACAGGAAATAACCGTAGTCAGTTTCTCATCACTTTCTATGGTAACCATGGAATCCCCGGCAGAAGAGAGCTTTCGAACGATTTCTGATAACAGCTTGGCATCCAGAGCAATCTTTCCTCTTTCCAGGATGGTTCCTTCTACCGTTGTTTCAATGCCTAATTCTGTATCGTTTGCTGTTAATTTTATCTCTGTACCAGTGGCGTCAATGAAAATACATTCCAAAATAGGCATGGTTGTTTTGGATGGAACTGCTTTAAGTACAATATTAATGCCGTTTAAGATGGCATCCTGTTGAAATGTCAGCTTCATAATTGTTGATAACTCCTTTATTGTGAAATCGAGGATAATAGGTATGTATAAATAGTTAATTTCCGTCGTATTAGTAGTAGGGGGCGTGAGTTTGTGTATAAGCTTTAAAACCCCATATTCAGAAAGGTTTCCAGGTGTTTAAAAGTTTGTGTATAACGTCCACAATCTGTCAGGAAAATTTTTCAGTTATCCACATCATAAAACCTTCTGAAAAATTCCCGAGAGTTTTCCACAGAAAATAAACACCTAATACACAGATTATTGTGGATTAATTTTCTTTTTCAGAATATCAATGGTGTTGATAAGATTGGAATCCTTTTTTTCCAAATCTGCGTTTATCTTGTCAATTCCATGGATAATTGTGGTATGATCTCGTCCGCCCAGGAATTTGCCAATCATCTGGAGAGGAGTTCCCACCATTTCTCTGCACAGGTACATGACAATTTGACGGGGGTAAACGATCTCTTTGTTTCGTTTCTGGGAACAGATATCCAGAGGAGTAATGCCAAAATGATCTGCAACTACCTGGATGACCAGTTCCGGAGTAATTTCCCGTTTTCCGCCGGGAGAAATGATGTCTTTTAAGGCTTCCTCAGCCAGCTCTACTGTGATTTCCTTGTTGTCCAGGCGGGAGAGGGCGACGATTTTTGTTAAAGCACCCTCCAGCTCACGGATGTTGGATTTTATATTTGTGGCGATGTATTTGATAACCTCATTGTCAATGTTGTAGCCTTCCATCTCTTCTTTTTTCCGCAGAATGGCCATACGGGTTTCATAATCCGGCGGCTGAATATCCACAGTCAGGCCCCATTCGAAGCGGGAGCGGAGACGCTCTTCCAAAGTTTCGAATTCCTTGGGCGGCTTATCTGAGGAGATAATAATCTGCTTTTTGGCTTCATGGAGAGCGTTGAAGGTGTGGAAGAATTCTTCCTGGGTACTCTCTTTTCCTATGATAAACTGAATATCGTCGATGAGAAGAACATCGTTATTTCTGTATTTTTCCCTGAATTCAGTAGGAGAGAAGTTATTTTTGTTTCGGATGGAATCAATCAGCTCATTGGTAAACTTCTCACTGGTTACATACAGCACCTTTGCGCCTGGATTATTCTTCAGGATAAAAT